>NZ_NFJT01000030.1 GCF_002160015.1 Anaerofilum sp. An201
GGGGTGGGCGCCGGCGTGGGCGTGGCGGAGGGGGCGGGCATCTCTCCCGCCGTCACCTGCACGCTGCCGTCCAGATGCACCTCCAGCTCCAGGATCAGCGTTTCCTCGGCGGCGGTCTTCCATTCCTCGTGTTCGGAGTCCACCGTGAGCGCGATGCTGCCGCCGTCCTCCAGATATCCCTGCTGGATGGCGCGGTCGGCCAGATCGTCGGACACCGCCTCCATCGACTTGCCGAACGCGCTGTATCCCTCGATCAGCTGGCGGCCGTCCTCGTTCAGGCCCTCCAGGCGCACCACATGGCTGGTGCGGTTCACCCACATCATCACGTCGGGATTGATCTGCATGCGCACGGTGCCGTAGGGGGTCAGCAGCAGGCCGCCCGTCACCGTGACGACCAGCGCACAGGCTGCCGCCGCGGCCAGCGGGACGATCCGCTTCCACACCCGCAGCGCGGGTTTGGGCGGCGCGAACTCCACCACGCTGTCCACCGTCTGCCCCACCTCATACCCGAGGTTGGCCACTTTGAGAAACCGGCCCTCGCCGTCCAGGACCACGGCGTAGCTCAGGCCGCATTCCATCACCAGATATTTCATTGTCTCTCCCCTCCCCTCATCAGCGACATCTGGCCCAGATGCCCGCGTATGATCTCGAATCCATTGGTATAGGCCAGCAGGATGGCCACCAGATATTTGCGGTGGCGTTCCAGCGTCTTGCGCTCCACCTGTGCCCCCTCGGCCAGCTGGGCCAGCGGCACCCGGCCGTTCTTTTCCACCTGCGCCAGAATGTCCGGCCGGGTGCGGGCAAAGGCCAGTGCCCGGCCGCACGCCTCCAGCGTGCGCTGCTGCCGGGGGCAGTTGTCGGCCACGTCGGTGAGCTTCAGGCCGAAGCCCTCCAGCTGGCCGGCAAATTCCAGGATCTCCTCCCGCGTGGCCTGCCGGAGCTGGCGCCCCGCAATGGGGTCGTGGCCGGTGTCCAGCTTTTCCAGCATGGTGCGGCCGTTGTCCTCGTCCGGTTCGTCCAGCGAGGCCGCGCCTTTGTGACGGCTTTCCCGGCGGGCATAGTCCACCAGGCGGCTGCGGATGTGCAGCGCGGCAAATTTGAGGAAGGCCCCCCGCTCGGCGCGGTAGGCCACCACCGCCTCGTGGAAGGCCAGCATGGCGATGCTCAGCTCGTCATCCTGCCCCTCCCGGGGGACGCGCCGCAGAAATTTTGCGGTTTCCGAGCGGATGAACGGCAGATACTGCCGTACCAGCTCGTCGGCGGCATGGGTATCCTGCGCGGCGGCCGCCACCCGCGCCACGATCTCATGTTCCTGTTTCATGATCTCCTCCCTGGGCGCCGTATGGGCGCACCTGTTGCTGCTGTTGGCAGAATACGCACCGGGGATGGGGATTTTCGGGGTATCCTGTCCTCTTTTTTCGCGGATACAGAAAAATTCCAGTATATACCATACCCGGCACCGCGTGCGCGTTCTATCAGGAACTTGTAAAGGAAATGTATAGTCTATGTAAAACAGCCGTCCGGCAAGACCGGACGGCCGCAGGCTTACGGTATCTGCAATCCCTCCGCCAAAAGCACGGTTTCGGCGGGCTTTGGGCGGCGGGAAGGCTTCGACCTCATCCGCCCCGCAAAGCGGGGCACCTTCGCCAGCCAGGGGAAGGCGTTCGGCACGCACAGCCCCTCCGCAAAAGCACTTTTTTCTCAGCGCCCCAGCAGCACCCGCTGCAAAAGCGGCAGATTCTTTTCGTTGTACGGCGCATAGCGCAGCGGAATGTCGGGATGGGTGCGGTTGTGCAGCACCGATTTGTGGTGCGAGAAGGTATCGAAGCCGTCCTTTCCGTGGTAGCTGCCCATGCCGCTGTTCCCCACGCCGCCGAACGGCAGGTTGTGGTTGGCCAGATGCATCACCACGTCGTTGACGCAGCCGCCCCCGAAGTTCACCCGCTCCAGCACCGCGCGCGCATACCCGGCACGGCGCGTGAACACATAGCAGGCCAGCGGCTTTTCCCGCTTCTGCACCGCCTGCACCGCATCGTCCAGGCGGTCGTAGGCGATCACCGGGAGGATCGGCCCAAAGATCTCCTCCCGCATCACCTCGCTGTCGAAGTCCGCCTCCACCACCGCCAGCGCGATGTGCAGGCTTTCGGCGTCCCGCGCGCCGCCGCGCACGCCGGTCGCCCGGTCCAGCAGGCCGCACAGGCGGTCGTAGTGGCGCCGGCTGACGATGCGCGGATAGTCGGGATCGTGCAACGGATGGGGGAACATCTTCTCCGCCTGCCGCATCAGAAGCTCGATGAAGCGGTCTTTCACCCGGCTGTCCACCAGCACATAGTCGGGCGCGACGCAGGTCTGGCCGGCGTTGAGCAGCTTGCCCCAGGCAATGCGCCGGGCCGCGACGGCCAGGTCGCACTCTGCGTCCACGAAGCAGGGGCTTTTTCCGCCCAGCTCCAGCACCACCGGCGTGAGGTGCGCCGCCGCTGCCGCCATCACCTGCCGCCCCACCCGGGGACTGCCGGTGAAGAAGATCATGTCATACCGCTGGGCCAGCACGTCGCCGTAGGGGATGGTCTCGTCGACGCAGGCCACGTATTCGGGCGAAAACACGCGGGAGAGCAGCCGGTGCAGCAGGGCAGTGGTGTGCGCGCTGTGGCGGGACGCCTTGACCAGCACACAGTTGCCCGCCGCGATGGCCCCCACCACCGGCGCCAGCGCCAGCTGCAGCGGGTAGTTCCAGGGCGACAGCACCAGCACCACCCCGTAAGGCTCGGGATAGACGCGGCTGACCGCCGGGAAATGCGACAGCGGCGTGCCGCGGCGGCGCGGTGCGGCCCATTTTTCCAGATGGCGCAGCGCGTCGTCGATCTCCCCCACCACCATGGCCAGCTCGGTGAGGAAGGTCTCATAGCTGGATTTGTTCAGGTCGGCTTTCAGCGCCTGCTCGATCTCGGGACGCGCCGCGAGCAGGGCCTCCCGCAGTGCGCGCAGCCGGCGGCGGCGAAAGGCCAGCGGACGGGTGGCCCCGGTGGCAAAATAGCGGCGCTGCCGCTGTACCAGTTCTTGGATGTTCATAGTTTCTCCCCCTTTGGTTCAGAATGCCAGGCTTGCTCCGAGCAGGAACATGGCATAGTAGTAGGTCAGCAGGTTGGCGATGTGCACGGCCGGGTGCTTTTTCTCGTAGAAATACAGGAACAGGATGAGCAGGTCGGACACCCAGAACAGCGCCGCCCCCGCCAGCACCAGAAAGCACCACGGCCGCCCGATGCCGAACGCCAGCTGCGCGCCCTTGCCCAGCAGCGCCGACACGAAGGCCGCATACAGCACCACCCACGGACGCATCCGCCCCAGCTCCATGCCGGGCAGAAAGGACAGCGCCAACGCACCGGCCATGCCCAGCATCGCCGCCAGCGGCACCGGCCATCCCAGCGGCTGCAGACGGCACAGCCCCCACACGAACAGGGCATGGCCGCTCAGAAAGAAGGCCAAAC
This sequence comes from Anaerofilum sp. An201, assembly GCF_002160015.1. Lineage (GTDB taxonomy): Bacteria > Bacillota > Clostridia > Oscillospirales > Ruminococcaceae > Anaerofilum > Anaerofilum faecale. The sequence goes on from NZ_NFJT01000030.1 coordinate 3,486, forward strand.
CGGCCAGAAACCAGCCCGGGCGGCGCAGGCGGTTGTAGACCGCCAGCACCACGTCGCCCGCCACACAGCACAAAAGCGCCGGCAGCAGGTGCCAGAAGGCTTCCCTCCGGCTGCCCAGCAGGGCGCACACCGCCGCCACCACCACAAAATAGACACTGCACAGCGTTTTTTCCGGCAGATACCCCCGGCCGGGGATCCGCAGGCGCCGCACAAGGAGCAGCAGCGCGGCCGTGTACGCCGCCCCCATTGCGAGAATACAAGGCATGACCATACGCCCGGCCCCCCTTTGCAGCATTTCTCTTTCAGTATAGGCAAAAAAAGGCGGCCAGTCAATTTGCGCCCTGCCCAAACATCGGGCAGGGCGCTTGGTCATCTGGTCAAACCAGACATATGCGGGAGAGAAATCGCCGTGTGTCCGCCGCCTATGGCTCCGCGCTGTCTTTGGAGAGGGCGAGCGATCTCAAGGCGTTCCCCCCTCTTTCCAGATGTTCTCAGTTCTGCTCGGCCAGCCACGTTTGCAGCTGGTCGCACACCTGCGCGGCAGACGCGGCGGCAGACAGGTCCTGCTTCGCCGTTTCCACCACCACCTCGTCGAAATAGTCCGGCACGACGGGGGTATCCGCAGCCGCCAGCAGCGGCTCCAGCTGCGGCAGCACATCGTCGGCATGCGGCAGATACTCCCGGATGGGCTGCAGCTCCCACTGGCTCTGCAGGCTTTCCGGACGCACCGGCAGACCGTCGTCCAGCTCGTACTGCTGCACCGAATGGCTCAGCAGCGTCTGCAGAAAGATCGCCGCGTCGGCGGTTTCGTCCTGCGTCGCCGGAATGCCCGCCATCACCGACGGCACATACACGCCCTGCGCGCCCGGCACGCTTCGCACACAGTACTGTCCCAGATCAATCACACCGCTGCTGTCCTTATTATAGAAAGCATTGCACACATCGGCCAGATTGTCAAACGTTTCCAGCTCGGCGGCGGCGTTTTCCGGGAATAGCACCATCCCGCTCATCTCGACACTGATCCCCTCGCTGGCCAGTTTCTCCTCCATCGTTTCGCTGCGCCAGAGCTCCCGGTAGATGTCCGGCCCGGCCGCGCTGCACAGCCGCCCGACGAGGGTATAAAATTCCTCCAGTGCCGCGCGGTCGATCTGCCCGCTGTGCAGCAGCGTGTCCCGCATGCCGGGCAGCAGCACCGCCGCGATCTCCTCCGGCGGCTGGCCCAGCACCGCGCGGTCGGACAGCGTGCTCTGGGTGTGCAGCTGCGGCCCGTTTTCCACCGCCTGTGCCAGCTGCTCCAGGCTTTCGGGCGGCTCATATCCCGCTCCCAGCAGCAGCGGCAGCTTCATCCGCCCCGCCACATACCACAGCTTTCCATCCCGCTCCCCTGCCCGGGCGGCGGGATACAGTCCCTCGGTGTCCACCAGAGAGGAGAGATCGGCCAACAGCCCCTGCTCCACCATCGAATCCACCGGCAGACCGTCCAGAATCAGCACGTCGGGCGCTTCTCCCGCCAGCAGGCGGGTGTTCAGCTGCTTGATCGCGTCCTCCTTTTCCAGTCCCTCCTGCATCCCCACTTCGTATTCCACCTCCAGCTCCGGGTGCTCCAGCATGCACTGGGACACCGTCTGCCGCACGGTGGGATTTTTCTCCAGCGAGTAGACGGTGAGGGTGCGCGTCTGGGGACGCACAAGGTCGGGGTCATAGTCGTAGCGCAGCAGCTGCGAGCGTGTTCCCGCGCCGTGCCGCACCGACAGGCTGACCCAGGTATCCACCACCAGACAGTCGCTCGCCAGCGCCCGCACCGCGGTGACCGCGGAGGCAACCTGCATCCGGGGTGCGTTCTCGGCGTCCAGAATCTGTTCCCACACGGTGCCGTTTTCGGTCCGCACATACACCGAATTTCCCCGCAGGCCGTACAGATTGCCGTCCCGCACGTCCATCAGGATCTGGCCCTCGGCCGGCTGGGTGTAGCAGACGTCCCCCGTAATATCCACTGTGAAGATCTGGTCGTCTTCATTGACGCCCCACACATATCCGTCCCGCGCAGTCAGCGGCGAGGTAAACATGTGCGCGGCGGCGTCCGCGGCATAGCTCAGCGTGCTACCGTCCGCACGCAGCAGACCGAACGACTCCGCCATCATCCCGCGGCAGACTATCAGATCTTCTCCGTCAAACTGGATGTCGAAGATCTGTTCCGGCATCCCGTCCGGCATCTCGATCGGCAGCATCTCCTGCAGCGGGATCTGCTGCCAGCCGTCCTGCCAGACATACAGGCGGTCCTCCAGCAGCAGATGGTCGCTGCCCTCCTGCGGGATACCCACCGCCGCTTCCAGGCACACCGCGCCCTCCGCCGAGAGGGCAAAGTGCGCCTCCTCTGCGCCTTCGGGCAGCTGCGCCCACTCCGGCACCGTGCGCTGCCAGCTGTCGCCGCGGTCGGTGCTGGTGTAGAGGACGACAGCATCCTTCGTGGTCTCCACAAGGCGAATGGTATCGCCGTGGGTGAAGATCTCCCGGTCGTATGCGTCGGGGGACAGACCCTCGGGGGTGATGTCGGTCTCCACCCATCCGCCCACCTGTTCGGGCAGAGCGGACGAGGCCGCCGGGGCACAGCCGGCCAGCAGCGAGGCCGCCAGAAGCAGCGCCGCACAGCGTGTTCTCCTTTTCATGCGCTCACCTTCCTTTTCTCTTTTTTACACAATAGCACCGGCCGCTCAAATCCATCTCAAAGGCGGGCGGGATTTTTTCAGATTGTTTTGATTGAGGGATATTAGTATAATAATAGCACAGACGCTCCCTATGCGGAGCAGAGGAGGAACACCATGCGTATTTTGCTGATCGAAGACGACCTGGCCCTGTGCCAGGCGCTGACCACCATTCTGCACCACGCGGGGCATGAGGTGAGCTGCCTGCACGACGGGGTGGAGGGGCTGCTGGCGCTGGAGCGCGGCGCGGCCGACGTGGTGGTGCTGGACCGGATGCTGCCCGGCATGGACGGGGTGAGCCTGCTGCGCCGGGCGCGGGAAAAGGGGGTGGACACGCCGGTTCTGATGCTGACGGCGCTGGACCAGCTGGAGGACCGCGTGAGCGGGCTGAACGCCGGGGCGGACGACTATCTGGCAAAGCCCTTTGCCCCGCCCGAGCTGCTGGCGCGTCTGGCGGCGCTGGGGCGGCGCCCGGCAGCCTACCGGCCGGCGCTGGTGCAGGCGGGCGACCTGACGCTGGACCCGGTGGGCGGAACGCTGACCGGGCCGTGCGGAAGCTGCCAGCTGAGCCGGCGGGAAAACGCGCTGCTGGGCTGTTTTTTGTCCTCTCTCGGGCAGACGCTGCCGCGCGGGCTGCTGTTTGATCGGGTGTGGGGGCTGGAGGCCGACGTGGAGGAAGGCAGCCTGGACAGTTTTGTCTATCTGGTGCGGCGGCGGCTGCGCACGGTGGGCAGCAAGCTGCTGATCCGCACGGTGCGCGGGGTGGGCTATATGGCCCAGATGCCGTGCTGAGGAAGCTGCGCGCCCGGCTGACGCTGCTGTGCGCCGCCCTGTGCGGGCTGGTGGTGGTGGGCATCTCCGCCGCGGCGCTTTACGCCACCCAGACGCAGTATCTCGACACCTGCGCCCAGCAGAACCTGCGCCTTGCCACCCAGCTGGCCGCGCGGGTGGCGGCGGAGCAGAGCATCTCGCGCACCGTCCTGTCCCAGGCCGAGCAAAGCGAAAACGCGGTGGTGGCGCTGTGGGATTCCGGCCAGCCGCTCCGCTGGGGCGGCGGCCCGCAGCGGCAGGCGCTGGTGGACGCGGCGGTGGAAGAGGCCGGGCGCAACGGGATCGAGCTTGGGCAGAACGGCACGGCGTCCACCGCATCCTTTCTGCTGGAAGCGCAAAACGCCCACTGGCGATGCAGCGCGGTGCGCCTGCCCACCGATACCGGCAGCGTGGCGGTGCTTGTGATCCAGCCGCGCGGGCCGGAATTCGCGCATCTGGCCCGGCTGTGGGGGCTGTTCTGCCTCATCGGGCTGGCGGGCCTGGCGGCGGTGTCCCTGCTGGGCTGGGTGTTCGCGGGGCTGGCGATCCGGCCGGTGCAGGCGGCGCAGACACAGCAGGCGCAGTTCATCGCGGCGGCCAGCCACGAGCTGCGCGGGCCGCTGGCCGTGATCCGGGCGGACAGCGAGGCCGCCCGCCTGCGCCCGGAACAGACGGATGACTTCCTGCAGGGCATCGACCGGGAGGCCGCCCGGATGGGCCGGCTGGTGGACGAGCTGCTCCTGCTGGCGCGGATGGACGCCGGCGGATGGCAGATCCAGGCGGCTGCACTGGAACCGGAAACGCTGGTGATCGAAACGGCGGACCGCTTTCTGGCACAGGCGGCCCGCAGGGGGATGCGGCTGGAGATCCTCCTGCCCGACCAGCCCCTGCCCTGCGTGCAGGGCGACGAACAGCGGCTGGAGCAGGTGCTGGGGATCTTTGTGGAGAACGCGCTGAGCTATGCGCCGCCCGGCACCTGTGTCACCCTGCAGGCCGCCCGCTGCGGCGACTGGGTGGAGCTGTGCTGCATCGATCAGGGGCCGGGCGTGCCCCCCGCGCTGCGCAGGCACATCTTCGAGCGCTTCTATCGTGCCGACAGCAGCCGCACCGACAAACAGCACTTTGGGCTGGGGCTGTCGGTGGCGGCCGAGCTGGCGGCGGCGCACGGAGGCAGCGCGCTGGTGCGTGCGGCACAGGGCGGCGGCGCCTGCTTTGTGCTGCGGCTTCCCGTGCGGAAAGGATGAATCGTCCGCTTCTCTGCGGACGGGCAACAGCAGCGGCAGCGTCCCGCCGGAGGACGCTGCCGCTTTGTTTTGCTTTGGGGGATATGCCCGGCGGCGTTTTTTGCGGCCTCTTTCCTGCATTTTCCGATATTTCCTGAAATGATTTTGGGCGCTGCGTCGTCCAATGATACAGCACGAACCCGGCGGGCGCAGAGAACGCTATACTATGCGCGCCGTTTTGTGGTATACTATTCGTGATCCCATCGCCAAAAGGAGGATTTTTGATATGCGCACCGCATTTGTTGTTTTGAGCGTCGCGTGCTGTGCGGCGCTGTTTGCAGGCTGCGGGACCCCGGCTCAGAGCACCGCCGGCCAGCCTTCTTCCGCTCCCGTGGCAACCGCCACCCCTACCCCCACACCCACTGCGACCCCCGCGCCGACGCCCACGCCGGAACCCACCCCCACGCCGGGGCCGCAGATCGAGACGATCGACGGGGTGACCTACGTGAACGGCATCCTGATCGCCAACAAGACCTACTCGCTGCCCTCCACCTACGCGCCGGGCGTGGACCCCACCGCACAGGCTGCCTTCGATGAGATGGCCGCCGACGCCGCCGCCCAGGGGCTGAACCTGTATATCTCGTCGGCGTTCCGCTCCTATGAATACCAGGACGGGCTGTACAACCGCTATGTGGCGCAGGATGGCCAGGAGCTGGCCGACACCTACTCGGCACGGCCCGGACATTCCGAGCACCAGACCGGCCTCGCCTTCGACCTGAACACCATCGACGATTCCTTTGCGAACACCGCCGAAGGGCAGTGGGTGGCCGAGCACGCCCACGAATACGGCTTCATCGTGCGCTATCCGGCCGACAAGGTGGCCATCACCGGCTACCAGTACGAGCCGTGGCACATCCGTTATCTGGGCGACGAGGCCGCCGCTGTGTACGAGAGCGGCCTGTGCCTGGAGGAATATCTGGGCATCACCTCCGAGTACGCCGAATGACCGGCTGCACTGGAATATACAGCAGCGCCCCCGCAGGGTTTGCCCTGCGGGGGCTTGGTCTGTCGGCAAAGCCGTTTCGCTCTGTGCAGCGGGCAAGATTCGACCTCATCCGGCGCTTCGCGCCACCTTCCCCTGCAGGGGAAGGCGTTCCCCCTCTTTTCAACAAACAGCGCCCCCGCGGGATTTGCCCTGCGGGGGCGCTGCTTGTGTCTTTTTGTCTGCGATCGTGTCAGGCGGTGGCCGCCGAGGCCGAGGAGGCGTCCGCCGAGGCGCCGCCCAGCAGCGCCACGCCGTCCACCGTGAGGCTTTCGCCGTCGGTGCCGCTCAGCAGGCCGATGTAGGTCTTGCCCGCCTTCACGGACAGCGCCTTTCCGTCCTCGCCGAACAGGCACAGCGGCTGTTCCGGATCGCCCTTTTCCCAGCGCACCGGCTGCAGCTTCCCGCCGCAGATCCACCAGCCTTCGCCCTGCGTCAGCTCGAAATCGGTGTGCACGCCGTCCGGTTTCAGGCGGGTGTCCACCTGCAGCAGCAGCAGGTTGTCGAAGGCCAGCTGGGTGTTGTCGTTGGCGTCCACGTGGGGCGCGCCGTCGAAGCTGGTTTTCAGGTATTTGCCCTGCCCGGCGTCGTAGGTGAAGCCGGCGGGCGTCTCGTAGGAATAGCTCATCTGCACGCTGGCAGCCGTCTGGTCGCCGGAGACCGCCGCGTCGGCGGCGAAGTCGAGCAGCGGGATCATGCCGCCGTCCGGCTGGATGCCCCGGGTCTCCATCGCCTGGGACAGCGCCGCGGCGTGGGTGTACCAGCTGTGTTCGCTGCCGGTGCGGTTGCCGTCGGCGTCGCGGGTGAGCATCCGGCTGCGGTCGAGGTCAAAGCAGCTGGTGCCCAGCACGAGGCCGTCGATGGTGGTCCAGCTGTAATAATTCAGGAAATTGTTGGCAAAGCTGCTGGAGCCGATGTGCACCGGCACGGCGTTCAGCGGCATGGCCAGCTGCAAAAACACATCACGCGCACTGCGCACCGGGCCCACCCGTGTCTCCATGTCGTCCACACGGCTGTACAGGCACATCAGGCGGGTGACGCCGCCCTCGGTGACGGCCTCCACCATCGCGTCAGCCTTGCCGATGCCCCACTGGGGATAGGCCCTGCGGGTGTTGTCGATCATCACCGCAAAGGGGCGCGGCGCCTGTTCGGTGCCCTCGTCCAGCGCAAGGCCGGTGAGCGGCCAGGCTTCGGTCTGGGGCTGGGCTTCGATGATGGGCTCCTGCGCGGCGGGGGGCGCCGAGGCCGGGCCGCTGTCCGAGGCAGCCGGGGCGCACCCGGCCAGCATGGCCAGGCACAGCCCGGCGATCAAGATACGTTTCATCTGTTTCCTTCCCGGCGGGAGGTTCAGCCCGCCTGCGCGGCGCTGTCGGCCGCCTGCTGCACCTCGTCGGGCGCTTCAAACTTTTCGGCTTCGCTCAGCGGGGCCACCGCCACATAGGTGGTGCCGGTGTTCAGCTGCACGGGGATCTCGTTGCCGTCGCCGTCGAGGAACTCCAGAACCGACATGTCGTTGTTCTTCCTCCAGCGGATCTTCTCGTAGCGGCCGCCGTTGTAGTAGTAGCCCACGCCGCCGTAGTTGTACTCGGCATACTGCAGGTCGGTGGACTCGTGGCCCGGATAGGTGTGGATGTCGGTGAACAGCACCAGCACGTTGTCGAAGTTCAGCTGGACGTTGTTGTTCTCGTCCACGGTGGGGGTGAAGCTGCCGCCGGCATACTGGCTCATCAGATACTTGCCGCTGGCGCTGTCGTAGGTCAGGCGGGTGCGGTAGGTCTGGGAGTGGTAGACGGTCACCTCATTGGCCTCGCCGCCGGTGAGCGTGCGGGCCGGTTCGTCGTAGTTGACGAAGTTGAACACCGGGCTGTTGTAGGTGCGGTTCATGTCGATGCCGCGGCTGGTCACCAGAGCGGAGATCTTCTCGCCGCTGGTGTAGGCGGTGTGCTCCAGGCTGTAGCCCTGGTTCAGACGGGACTGGTCGCGCCAGACCACATTGTCGACGTATTTGCCGTCGAGGTTGTAGTCGCCGTAGTCGTAGTTTTCGATGAACTCCTCCTGCACCGAGCTCTCGCCCACATGCACGAACAGGGCCTGGTAGGGCAGGATCAGGCGGAAGAACTGGTCGCGGCCGGAGCGGACCGGGCCGACGGTGGGGATGGTCTTGTAGTCGTCGTACAGCGCCATGAAGCGGCTGATGCCGCCCTCCACGCGGATCTCAAACAGGACCTTCGCATCGGACAGGCCGCGCTGCGGGCGGCAGGCGGCGATGTTGTTCACCATGATGGCGGTGATGCGGGTGTTGGGAACGGTGCCGTCCTCCCGCTTTTCGCCGGTGAGCACCTCGGCGGTGTAGGGGGGCGGGGTGGGTTCCGGGGTAGGGGCGGCCACCGGCTGGCTGCCGGCGGACGCAGGGGTGCTGGGGGACGAAGGCGCTTGGCCGCAGCCTGCAAACAGGCCCACGGTCAGCGCACAGGCCAATACGGCCGATACCAGTCGTTTCATTGTCGGTTCCTCTCCATTTGTTTTTCTGGGGTGCGCCGGTGCGCACATGCTGCATTTATTGTACCGCTTTTCCGCCTTCTTGTAAAGGAAAAGCGCGTCATTCGTCCCGCTCGAGAAACGCGGTGCGGTCGATGGCGCTGGGCCAGCGCTTCATCAGCCAGATGGCGATGGGAGCTGCCAGCGGCAGGCGCACGCTGCGCCAGCGCAGGCTGGCCGAAATGCCCACCAGCGCCATGCCGACCACCAGCGCGGCCAGCACCCACACCAGTATGGCATAGGCAGAGAGGATCGCCTCGCCGGACATGCCCATCGCCGGGCCCACCAGGCGGCTGATGACAAAGGCGGCCGCCATGCAGATCAGGTTGTACAGCGCCTGCAGCAGCGTGGCCTGCAAACAGTGCGCGCGCGCCATCTGGCTGCGGCGCTCCAGCAGGAACAGGGCCAGCGCCACCAGCAGGCTGAACTGCGCCACCAGCGGCACCAGCATCCCCACGCCCACCAGCAGGTAGGCCGCGGCGCCCACCACGCTGGCGGGCAGGTTGAAGATGGAAGACTCGTGTCGGATGTATTTCATGCGGCTCTCCTCCTGCTCATTTGGCGGTGTTGATGAATTCGCGGTTGCCCCACAGATACTGCACGCCGGACACCAGCGTCAGCAGGCCCACCGCCCACATCAGGATATGGGACACCACAGGGGTATAGCTGCTGCCCACGCCCAGCATCACCAGGATGACCAGCACCGACACCATCTGCAGCATGGTTTTCGCCTTGCCCCACATGTTGGCGGCGATCACCTTTCCGCCGGGCGCGCCGGCCGCGACCATCCGCACGCCGGACACCGCGAACTCGCGGGCGATCACGATCACCAGCACGATCGGATGGCACAGGTCCATCCGCACCAGGTAGATCAGGGCGGTGGTGGTGAGGATCTTGTCGGCCAGGGGATCGGCGAATTTGCCGAAATCGGTGACCAGATGGTATTTGCGGGCGATATGGCCGTCGAGGTAGTCGGTGAAGCTGGCGGCGGCAAAAACCAGCGCCGCCCACAGGTACTGGCCGGGGAAAGCGATCTCCAGAATGGCCACGAACACCGGGATCAGCAGGATGCGGGCCAGCGTGAGTTTGTTGGGCAGGTTCATGATAGTCTCTCCTTCTGTGTGGTGAGGCGCGGATCTTCGCTGCAAGAGCACAGCGAAAACGGCCATTACAGATTTATGCCAGGCGGCCGTAGAGGTCGTACTCGTCGCTCTCCTCCACCAGCACGGTGTAGAACTCGCCCGGGTACAGCGGCTCGTCGCTGGCCACGCAGACGGCGCCGTCGATGTCGGGCGCGTCGGCGGTGCTGCGGCACAGGTACAGCCCGCTCTCCTCGTCCTGCCCGTCGCAGAGCACGGTGAGGGTGCGGCCCACCTTTTCGGCCTGCAGCTCGGCCATGATGCCGGTCTGGATGCGCATGATGCTGTCGGCCCGCTGCTGCTTGGTGTCCTCGTCCAGCTGGCCGTCCATCGCGGCGGCGACGGTGCCCTCCTCCTGCGAGTAGGCAAAGCAGCCCAGGCGGTCGAACCGCATCTCGCGCACGAACTGCTGCAGGCGGGCAAACTCCTCCTCGGTCTCGCCGGGATAGCCCGCGATCAGGGTGGTGCGCAGGGTGATGTCCGGCATGGCCGCGCGCAGGCGCGCCGCCGCCGAGCGGATGACCTGCTCGTCGCCCTTGCGGTTCATGCTTTTCAGCACCCGGCTGTCGGAGTGCTGGATGGGCATGTCGAGATAGTGCAGCACCTTGGGATTGCGGACCATCGCGGCGATGAACTCGTCGGTGATGCGCTCGGGATAGGCGTACAGCAGGCGGATCCACTCGATGCCCTCCACCGTCTGCAGCTCGTCCAGCAGGCGGCAGATCTCGTTTTCGCCGCGGTCGTCGCCGAAGGCGGTGACGTCCTGCGCCACCACGATCAGCTCTTTCACGCCCTGTCCGGCCAGCCAGCGCGCCTCGGCGGTGCAGTCCTCCACCGTGCGGCTGCGCAGCGGGCCGCGGATGGAGGGGATGGCGCAGTAGTGGCAGCGGTTGTTGCAGCCCTCGGCGATCTTCAGGTAGGCGTAGTGCGCCGGCGTGCTGACGACCCGCGCGCCGCCCAGCGGCAGGGCGGTCTTGGGGCCGTATCCCTCCACCGTCTCGCCCCCGGCGATGCGCGCGAGGATGGACACGATGGCCTCCGCGCTGCCCAGGCCCACCACGCCGTCCACCTCGGGGATCTCGGCGAGGATCTGGCTGCGGTAGCGCTCGGCCAGACAGCCGGTGACCACCACCTTCAGGTCCGGGTTCTGCTGTTTGTATTCGCAGGCCATCAGGATGTTCTCGATGGCCTCCTGCTTGGCGCTGTCGATGAAGCCGCAGGTGTTCACCAGGATCATGTCGGCCTCGGACAGATCGGCGGTGGTGGTGTGGCCGGCCTCCAGCAAGCGGCGGCACATCACGTCGGCGTCCACCTGATTTTTGGGGCAGCCCAAAGAGATCAGTGCAATTGTCATTCCCATTCTCCTGTCTGTATGTCGTCGGTTTCGTATTCGTGGCGGTCGCGCCATGCGTCCATCGCCCGGCGGATCTCGCCGCAGCCAAAGCCCCGGCGCGCCAGCGCGGCCTGCACCTTCCGGTGCTCCCCCTGCGTCATCCTGCGCAGATAGGCGCCCTCCAGCAGCTTTTCCAGCGCGGCGTCGTTGCCGCAGCTCTCCTCCTCGCACATCTCGTCCAGCACCTCGCGGGCCAGCTCCCTGTCCACTCCGTGGGCGGCGAGGTCGTGCAGGATGGCGGTGCGGCTGCGCTGTTTGCGCACCAGCGCGGCGATGCGGGCGCGGGCGAATTCCCGGTCGTCCAGCCAGCCGGTGCGCTGCATCTCGGCCACCGCCCAGGCGGCGGCGCGGTCGTCGTATTTCTGGCACAGCTTGCGGTACAGCTCGGCGGCGGCGTGGCGGCGGGCGCCCACAAGGCGCAGAGCCGTCTGCTTTGCATGGGCCGATTCGCTTTTGGCCGCAAGCGCGGCAAGCTCCCCGCCGGCCAGCGGGGAGCTGTTTTGGATCGCCTGTGCCAGATGGAAGGCGGCGAAGGTCTCCTCGTCCACCGAGAACAGAAAGCCGTCGGCGGTGAACAGCGCCAGCAGCCCCTGTTTGGTGCGGCTGCAGGAGGTGAGCACCGCCTGGGCGGGCAGCTCGGTGTTCATTCGTCTTCCACCATGATGTCGATGTCCGGCTCGTTCACGGCCGGGGCCTCGGCGGGGGCGGGGGCCGGTTCCGCCGGGGTGGCGGCGGCCGGCGCGGCGGCGGCCTTTTTGGCCCCCTTCTTGCCGGCATAGAGCTTCTCGGCGTTCTCGCGCACCTTCTGCTCGATCTCGTCCATCACCTCGGGGTGGTCGGACAGGTACTGCTTGGCGTTGTCGCGGCCCTGGCCCAGGCGGGTCTCGCCGTAGTTGAACCAGGCGCCCGACTTCTGCACGATGTCGAGGCTGACGGCCAGGTCCAGCACCTCGCCGGATTTGCTGATGCCCTCGCCGAACATGATGTCGAACACGGCCTCCTTGAAGGGAGGGGCCACCTTGTTCTTCACCACCTTGGCGCGGGTGCGGTTGCCGATGAAGTTGCCGGAGGAGTCCTTCAGGCCCTCCACGCGGCGCACGTCCAGCCGCACCGAGGAGTAGTACTTCAGCGCGCGGCCGCCGGTGGTGACCTCGGGGTTGCCGTAGACCACGCCCACCTTCTCGCGCAGCTGGTTGATGAAGATGACGATGGTCTTGGTCTTGCCCACCACGCCGGTGAGCTTGCGCAGCGCCTGGCTCATCAGGCGGGCCAGCTGGCCCACATGGCTGTCGCCCATCTCGCCCTCCAGCTCGGAGCGGGTGCTCATGGCGGCCACGCTGTCCACGATGACCACGTCCACCGCGCCGCTGCGCACCAGCGCTTCGCAGATCTCCAGCGCCTGCTCGCCCATGTCCGGCTGGCTGACCAGGAGGTTGTCGATGTCCACGCCCAGCGCGCGGGCATAGATGGGGTCCAGCGCATGCTCGACGTCGATGAAGGCCACCTCGCCGCCGCGCTTCTGGGCCTCGGCCAGCACGTGCAGCGCCAGGGTGGTCTTACCGGAGGATTCCGGCCCGTAGATCTCCACGATGCGGCCGCGGGGCAGGCCGCCCACCCCCAGCGCCAGATCCAGCGACAGGCTGCCGGTGGGGATGGTCTCCACCTGCATGGCCACGTTCTGGCCCAGGCGCATCACCGCACCCTTGCCGAACTGCTTTTCAATCTGCGCCATCGCGGCTTCCAGCGCCTCCCGCTTGCCGCTGGCGGTGGAAACGTCCTTTTTCAGGGCCAGCTTGCCCGATGCTTTTTTCTCTGCCATTGCGTCCTCCTGTATGGGTTTGCGGCCCGGTTCTTTCGCGGCCCGCAAGATGTTTCCTGTTTTGTTTCTTCCGATGGTATTATACCCGATTGCGCCCCCGATTTGCAAGGCGGCAGAGGCGGTTTACCGGCTTTCTGTGTCCGGTTTATTGGTCTTGCGGCCTGTCGAACCGGGCGCGCACCACGCGGTCGCGGCCCGCGCCGTCGGCCAGACGCTGAACATACGAAGCGCCCGCCGCCTGCAGGATGCCTTCCACATCCGCTCCCTGCGCCGCGCCGATCTCAAAGGCCATCCAGCCGCCCGGCGCCAGCAGCCGCCGCCAGTGCGCGGCGAAGTATTTGTAAAAGGCGAGCCCTTCGTCGGGGGCATACAGCGCCATCCGCGGCTCAAAGGCCAGCTCCGGCGCGAGCGCCGCCATCTCGGCGGCGGTGACATAGGGCGGATTCGAGGCGATCACCCACAGCCCGCCCTCCAGCGTTTCTTCCGCGCCGAACACGTCCGCCTGCACCGGCGTCACCCGGCTGCCGGCGGTGTTGCGGCAGAGGTAGGGCCAGGCGGCGGGGCTTTTTTCCACCGCCGTCACCTGTGCCGTCGGCGCCAGGCGGCAGACGCCCAGCCCCACGCAGCCGCTGCCGGCGCAGAGGTCGGCCAGGCGGGGCGTCCCCTGTGCGGGCCGGCTGTCGGGACCGTCCGGCCAGCCGCCCAGCAGGGCGGCAAAGCTGTCGTCGGCCGGCGCGCCCATCCGGCGCAGGCAGTCGGCGGCTGCCAGGCACAGGATCTCGGTGTCCTCGCGGGGGATCAGCACGCCGGGCCCCACCTCCAGTTCCACGTCCAGGAACGGCCAGCGGCCCAGGATGTATTGCAGCGGTTCCCGCGCCGCCCGCCGGGCACAGAGCGCGCGCAGGCGCACGGCCTGCGGTTCGGTCAGGGCGCCGGCCAGGCGGGGGTCTTGCCCGTCCAGCGCGGCCCGCACGAGGCACAGCGCCTCAAAGGCGGCGTCGCTGTCCGGGATGCCGGCGGCTTTCAGCGCTTCACACACCCGGCGCACCGCCGCGTTCGCGCCGAAGCCCTGCCCGCGCTCGCTCACCACAGGCCGTCCTCCGGCTTTTCGGGCAGCACCGGCAGCACCGCCGCGATGGCGGTCTCGATCATCGAGTCGTCCGGTTCGGCGGTGGTGAGCCTTTGCAGCCACAGCCCCGGCGCCGAGATGATGCGGGTGACGATGTTGTCGCAGCGGCCGGCCAGCTTGATGAGCTCGTAGCTGATGCCCATCACCACCGGCAGCACCAGCAGCTTCAGCACCACCCGCAGGCCGGTGCTGCTCCAGGGCAGCACGCTGGACACCAGGATGCTGATGAGCAGCACCAGCACCAGGAAGCTGGTGCCGCAGCGGGGGTGGAACCGGGTGTGGCGGCGGACGTTCTCCACCGTCAGCTCCTCGCCCGCCTCATAGCAGGCGATGGTCTTGTGCTCGGCGCCGTGGTAGCGGAACATCCGCTTCATTTCTTTCATCTTGCGCACCAGCGCCAGGTATCCCACGAAGATGGCCACCTTCAGGACGCCCTCCAGCAGGGCGCGCCAGCCGTCCAGCGGCAGAAAGCGCGCCAGCGCGCCGGTGATGACGGTGGGCAGCACCAGAAACAGCACCAGCGCCAGCATGCCGCCCAGCACCGCCGCCAGCGCCATGACGAAGTTCTGCGCCTTTTCGCCCAGATGCGTCTCCACCCAGCGGTCGAAGGCGGATTCCTCGGCCTCGAAGGCCTCCTCGCCCATGCTCACCTCGGCCGAATGCATCAGGCACTGGTAGCCCAAAACCAGGTTGTCGATCATGCCGCAGACGCCCCGCACCAGCGGGATCTTCTGCCATTTGCGGGCGGTGAGCGGCTGGGTGGTGATGTCCAGCGTGCCGTCCGGGCGGCGCACCGCCATGCACAGGCTGGCCGGGCCGCGCATCATCACGCCCTCCATCAGCGCCTGGCCGCCCACCGACGTCTTGAATTTTTCCTTCATCTGTTCCTCCGAAACGCCCGCCGCGTGCGGGCGGTGTTGTTTGAATTGCAGCAGCCGGATACAGACTGCCAGTATTTTATTGTACACCTTTCGCACAGGCTTGTACAGGGCTGCATCTGCAAATTTTTTGTGTACAAAAAAGCGCCCTCCCTTGTGCGGGAAGGCGCTCCGCTTTGCCGAAAGCGGATTTGGGGGAGATCGGGGCTGCCGGCAAGATTCCACCTCATCCGGCGCTGCGCGCCACCTTCCCCTGCCAGGGGAAGGCTTTCGGTACCAAAGGCTTCCCCCTGGGGGGGAAGCTGTCCCCGAAGGGGACTGATGAGGGGAAGGCCGGCGGAGCGCGCCCTCGCTGCCCTGGACGCCGTGCAGATGGCACAGCTTCCACCTCATCCGGCGCTGCGCGCCGCCTTCCCCTGGCAGGGGAAGGCGTTCGCCCCCTCCGGCGCTCAGCCCGGCGGGCGGGACTGGGGCACCGGCCCGGCCGCGCCCAGCATCGGCAGGCGGATGGTCACCGTGGTGCCGACGCCCACCGTGCTGGCGATGTTCACCTCGCCGTCCAGCGCGCGGACGATCTCGTCCACCACCGCAAGGCCGATGCCGCTGCCGCGCACCGAGTTCTTGCCCTTGAAGAATTTCTGTTTGACGTTTTCCAGGTCCTCCGGCGTGATGCCGCGCCCCTGGTCGCGGATCTCCACAAAGGCGCTCTCGCCGTCCTGCAGCAGGTCGATGAAGATAGTGCCGTCCGGCGGCGAGTATTTCACCGCGTTGTCCAGCACGTTCACGAACACCTGGCGCAGGCGGTTGCGGTCGGCCCAAACCGGCAGCGGAAGTTCCGGTTCCTCATACGACAGGTGCAGCCCCTGGCCGGCGATGCGCGCCTCGATCATCAGCGCCGCGTCGCTGACCTCGGCCACCAGGTCCAGCCGCTCGCACTGCAGCTTGACGCCGTTCTGCATCCGGGAGAAATCCAGCAGTTCCTCCACCATATCGTACAGGCGCTGGGTCTCGCTGGTGATGATCTCCATGCCCTTTTGATAGTGGGGATCGTCGGGCGGCAGGCGGGACAGCGTTTCCATCCACCCCTTGATCGAGGTGAGCGGGGTGCGCAGCTCGTGGCTGACGCTGCTGATGAACTCGTTTTTCATCTGCTCGGACCGGCCCAGCTCCTCGGCCATGTGGTTGATGCTCTCGCACAGGCGGCCGATCTCGCCCTCATACTCCTGCTCGATGCGGGCGTCCAGCTCGCCGCGCGCGATGCGCCGGGTGCTGGCCTCCACCTCGCCCAGCGGCACCACGATGCCCCGCACGAAGAACAGGCCCGAGATGACGCTGAACAGCAGGATGGCCGCGCACACGCCCACCGACACCTGGAACAGGCGGGTGAGCTGCGCGTCCACCAGCGTCAGGCTGGTGACCAGCCGGATGGCCTGGATGTCGCCCGCGGCATAGGGCACCAGGTAGGTCACCGCCATCACCTTTTCGCCGGCGGTGGAATAGTAGACGCTCTCGCCCCGCCCGTTGTCGCTCTCCAGCGCCAGGCGGTAGTCCTCCGGCACCGAGATGCCGGCGATGCGGCCGCTGGAGCTGGCCAGCACCTGGCCGCCGCTGCGCAGCAGCATCAGCTCGAAGCGGTCTTTGGCGTCGAACTGCTCCACCATGCTGCGCAGGAACAGCGCGCGCGCCTGGCTGGTGTCGGTGGCCTCGGTCTCGGAGTTGCCGGTCACCTGCAGCTGGCCGGCGATGCTGGAATACCGGTTGTGGATGGCCTGGCGCACGGCGTTGTAGTAGCTCTGGGTCTGGGACGAAACAAACAGGATCTCGGCCCCCGCCAGCAGCAGCACCAGCAGCAGCAGATTTGTGGTGATCCATTTTCGTGTGATGCCGTGGCTCATAAGCGAAGGGTCCTTTCCGTCAGCCGTTCCAGCGGTAGCCGTAGCCCCACACCGTCAGGATGTGCTGCGGGTTGGACGGCTCGTCCTCGATCTTCATGCGAAGGCGGCGGATGTTCACATCCACGATCTTCACGTCGCCAAAATAGTTCTTGCCCCACACCCCCTCCAGGATCTTCTCGCGCACCAGCGCCACGCCCTGGTTCTGGAAGAACAGCTCCATGATCTGGAACTCCACCTGCGTGAGGTCGATGGGGGAATCGTTCTTGTACAGGATGCGGCTTTTCTTGTCCAGCACAAAACAGCCGCTCTGGATGCGGGACACCTCCTCGGGCGCTTCGGGGGCGCTGCGGCCCACCCGGCGGCACAGCGCCTCCACCCGCGCCAGCAGCTCGCTGACGCTGAACGGCTTGGTCATATAGTCGTCGGCCCCGATGGACAGCCCGCGGATCTTGTCCTGCTCCTGCCCCTTGGCGCTGAGGATGATGATGCCGATGGAGTTGTTCTGCCGCCGTATGCTCTCACACAGCGAAAAGCCGTCCCGCCCGGGCAGCATCACGTCCAGGATCGCCGCGTCGAACACGCCGATGCTCAGCCGCTGGGACGCCTCCTCGGCGCTGCCCGCCTCGACCACATCGAAGCCCCCCATGCGCAGGTTCAGCGCGATCAGCTCGCGGATGGCCGCCTCGTCTTCCACAACCAGAACTTTTCTTGCCATGCTGTTTTCGTCCTTTCCTTTTGCGTATGCCTGTCACAGTACCCGGATGCCGTCCAGAATCAGCGAGGCATCCTCCAGATAACTGCGGTTCACGTTCACCATGATCCGGTGCTGGCCGATGATCCCGGCCGACACATACCCCGGCCCCAGCGCCGCCTCGTCCACGCTGCGCACCTGCACCGTGAGATAGCGCTGGGTTCCGTCGGGGCTGCACACCTCCCAGCTGCCCTCCTCTTCGCCGTCGCGCACCGCGATGCGGCCCTGCCACATCGACGGCAGGCGGATGAAATATCCGTATTCGGCGTCCAGGATGCCGAACCACACCACCGTGTTGCTGCTGCGGGTGAAGTCCCGCCAGGTGACGTAGGACAGCTTGCGCGCTTCGTCCAGGCCGGTGATCGTCTCCTCCTCCACCGGGATCTCCACCACGCCGTCGCCGTCGATGTCGGCGCTGGACAGCCCCGGCTTCAGACGTGCCGACGCCGCGATGATGTCGCCGTCGTAGCCCCGGTAGGGGGTGAGGAAGTTGCGGGTGGGGTCGTAGGCGATGATTTCGCTGATGGTGTAGCCGCTCTGGTCCACGCCGTCCACCACCAGGGTCCGGCGCACGCCCGGCTTTGCCGAGTAGAACAGCTGGGTGCAGTCTGTGAAGCGCTCGTCCAGCAGCAGCTCCTGGGTGTTCTGGAACACGCCCTCGCGGCTGGTGAGCACCTCCAGCGCCATCCGGCTGCCCTTGGGGTAGGCGATCACCAGGCTCTGGCGGCCGCTGTCGTCCACGCTCTGCAGCAGATAGCAGGAGCTGGCGCGCATATAGTTGCGCTCCAGCGTGTGATCGGAATAGGAGTACACCGCCAGGAAATCCTGGCCGTCGGCCGGGCCGGGATACACCACCACCAGCTCGCGGCCGCCGTTGCCGTGCAGGTCGGCCAGCTCGATGCTCTGCACGCTGGAGGCCAGGCCCTCCATCGTCTGGGTCACCTGCCACTCCTCGCCCTGCTGCTCCAGCACGGCCAGGTGCACGTTCAGGCTGCTCGTCTCGCTCTGGTAGAGCACCACCGCCTCCTCGTCGCCGTCGCCGTCCAGATCGCTGAACAGAAAGGGGCTGGAGGTGTCGCCGCTGCGCGGGTATTTCAGCTGGGGCGATTCCCCCAGCCAGGCGTTCAGCGCCTTCTGCACCACCGCCAGCTGGGTGGACAGCTGCGGGGCGCGCAGCAGATCTTCCACCGTGCTGGTGCCGGCACAGCCGGTCAGCAGCAGCACCAGCAGCAGCGCCCCCAGCCTGGCCCATCGGAGCATCCCAAGCCCCCCTTTCCGTTATTTGACTCATTTTATTGTACCACAACGTCCATCTTTTGTGCAACCTGCATTCTGTTTCCCCTTTTCGCGCGGGCGGTTGTCGTGTATAATAAGGGTACGCCCCAAGCGGGCGCATCCGGGGAGCCGGGCCGTCCGGCCTCCCTTGCAGTTAAGAGAGGGATCGTTATGAAACATTGGAAACCCAAAGTGCTGGCGCTGATCTTTGTGATCTTCGCCGGGTATGTGCTTTTCAACCACATGAACCTCAACCCGCTGTACCCCGAATCCGCCTTCATGTACTGCGTGCTGTTCACCGCCGTCTTTCTGGTGTTCACGCTGGACAGCATCGGCCGGTTCGTCGTGGTGTCCAGCGGCAGCGCGCGCAGCGTGGAATTCGTGCGCAGCGCCCACTTCCGCCGCTGGCCGCTGGTGACGCTGGCGGTGCTGTGGGGGCTGTTCTTCGCGGTGAGCATCGGTTCGTCGGTGCTGTTCCAGGTGCGCGCCTACCGCACCCAGATGCCCGAGCTGACCGAGATGGACTTCGCCGCCGACTTCGACACCGTCAACACCGACCAGCTGCCCATCGTGGACGAGGACATGGCCCGCAAGCTGGCCGACAAAAAGCTGGGCGAGCGGCCCAGCCTGGGCAGCCAGGTGGTGCTGGGCGAGCCCACCCTCCAGCAGGTGGACGGGCAGCTGCTGTGGGCGGTCCCCACCCAGCACTCGGGCTTTTTCAAATGGCTCACCAACATGGGCGGCAGCCCGGGCTATGTGACGGTGTCGGCCACCAACCCGCAGGACGTTGCCTATGTGGAGGACTACCGCATCAAATACCAGCCGGGCGCCTATCTCTGGCAGGACCTGTTCTTCTACACCCGCTTCACGGCCGCCCCCTTCACCGGCATCACCGACTACAGCTTTGAGCTGGACGACACCGGCCGCCCGTTCTGGGTCATCACCACCTACAGGAACCTGCGCGGCTTTGCGCTGCCCGAGGCGACCGGCGCCATCGTGCTGGACTGCGAGACCGGCGAGAGCACCCGCTATACCATCGACGAGCTGCCCGCCTGGGTGGACCGCGTGCAGCCCGAGAACTTCATCATAACCCAGCTGAACAACCAGGGCGAGTATGTGCACGGCTACCTGAACTTCAGCGACCGCGACAAGTTCCGCACCAGCGAGGGCAGCGCCCTGCTGTACAACGACGGCAACTGCTACCTGTACACCGGTCTCACCAGTGTGGGCGGCGACCAGAGCTCGATCGGCCTCGTGATGGTGGACATGGTCACCAAGGAGCCGCGGCTCTACCGCATCAGCGGCGCCACCGAGAGCGCGGCCCAGCGGTCGGCCGAGGGCGCGGTGCAGCAGTACGGCTACACGGCCGCCTTCCCGCTGGTGGTGAACCTGAACGGCCTGCCCACCTACTTCATGACCCTGAAGGACAACGAGGGGCTCATCAAGCAGTACGCCTATGTGTCGGTGCAGGACTACCAGACGGTGGGCGTGGGCGACACCATCCAGGACGCAAGGCTCGACTACGACAAGGCGCTCAGCGCCAGCCCCGGCGGCCAGGACGTGGGCAGCACCAACACCGATCTGAGCACCGTCACCGGCACGGTTGCCCGCATCGGCAGCGAGTTCTCCACCTCCGGCACCACCTACTACCTGGTGCTGGACGAGCATCCCAACCAGCTGTTCACCATCCAGGGCAGCCTGTCGAACGAACTGGCGCTCACCCGCGAAGGCGACAGGGTGCAGCTGACGGCCTATCTGCAGGACGGCGGCAGCCAGGAGGCGGCCAGCTTCGACAATCTGGAATTCACCCAGAAATAAAGCACACCACATAAAGAGAAAAGGAGCGTTCCGTATGCAATACCGCATCCACAACAAGACCGGCGCCGAGGTATCGCTGCTGGGCCTGGGCTGCATGCGCCTGCCCAAGCCCGACCCCTCCAGCGAGGGCATCGACTACGCCGCCGCCAAGGCGATGGTGGACACCGCCTGGCAGCGCGGCATCCGCTATTTCGACACCGCCTGGGCCTACCACGGCGGCGAGAGCGAGCTGTTCATCGGCAAAGCCCTGCAGGACTACCCGCGCGAGAGCTTCTTTCTGGCCGACAAGATGCCCGCCTGGGCGCTGGAGAGCAAGGAGGACCGCGAGAAGGTGTTCAGCCGCCAGCTGGAGAAATGCGGCGTGGACTATTTCGACTTCTACCTGCTGCACTCGGTGCAGAACTCCAACTGGGACAGATACGAGGAGCTGGAGGTGTACAACTTCCTGGCCCGGAAAAAGGCGGAGGGCAAGATCCGGCGGCTGGGCTTCTCCTACCACGGCGACGTGCCCCTGCTGGAAACCGTCCTCAAGGCCCACGAGTGGGACTTCGTGCAGATCCAGCTGAACTATCTGGACTGGGAGCTGCAGGACGCCAAGACCCAGTACCGCCTCATCACCGAGGCCGGACTGCAGTGCATGATCATGGAGCCGGTGCGCGGCGGCGCGCTGGCCGACCTGTGTCCCGAGGCGAACGCCATCCTGCGCAGCGCCGCCCCGGACCGCAGCATCGCCAGCTGGGCCATCCGGTTTGCGGCGGGGCTGCCGGGCGTGCTGTGCGTACTGAGCGGCATGTCCACCCCCGAGCAGCTGGAGGACAACCTGTCCACGATGGAGGCGTTCACCCCGCTGTCGGACGCCGAGAAGGAGGCGCTGGACGCCGCGCTGGCCGAATACCGCAAGGCCCGCACCATCCCCTGCACCGGCTGCCGCTACTGCCTGCCCTGCCCGATGGGAGTGGCCATCCCGGACGTGTTCCGGCTGTACAACCACAAATACGCCTTCAGCCATTCGGCCGAGAGCCTGAAAAACGCCGTGGGCGATCTGGAGGGCGGGCCCGCCGCCTGTGTGGCCTGCGGGCAGTGTCTGGACAAATGTCCGCAGAGCATCGCCATCCCCACCCACATGCAGGAGATCTGCGAACTGGTGAAATAACGACAAAAACGGCCCGCGGCCTTCTCCCTGTGAGAAAGGCCGCGGGCCGTTTGTTTTTGGGGCGATACTTTTGCACGGTTTTGCAAAAACCGAAAGCCTTCCCCTGGCCAGGGGAAGGTGCCCTCGCAGAGGGCGGATGAGGTCGAATCTGTCCCCGCTCCGCAGAGCCTGCCGGTCCGCTGCTTATTCCGTCTGTTCCACGCTCGCTTCGGGGACCAGCGGATCGCCGTTCGCGTCCAGGCCGCGCTGCTTCAGCTTTGCCGCCAGCCAGTCGCCGGCCAGCGAATAGAGCACCGCGAAGGCGGGCACGCCCAGCACCATGCCGGGGAACCCGAACAGGCCGCCGCCCACGACGATGGCCACCAGCACCCAGATGGCCGAAAGGCCGGTGCTGTCGCCCAGGATCTTGGGGCCGAGGATGTTGCCGTCGAACTGCTGCAGCGCCAGCACAAAGACGGCGAATTTCAGCGCGCTCCAGGGATCGACGATCAGCAGGATCATGATGCTGGGGATGGCGCCGATGAAAGGCCCGAAAAAGGGGATGACGTTGGTCACGCCCACGATCACGCTGATGAGCACCGCATACTGCATGTGCAGCAGGCTCATGCCGATGAAGCACAGCACCCCGATGATGGCGCTGTCGATGATCTTGCCGCCGATGAACCCGGCAAACACACCGTTGGCCTTGCGGCTGATCTCCAGCACGCGGCGGGCGCGGGGGGTGGGCATGCAGGCGTACAGCACCTTGCGGATCTGGCACAGCAGACGGTCGCGGCTGGCCAGCATATACACCGAGCAGATCAGCGCGGTGAGCGCGGTGACAAGGCCGTTACCCAGCGCCACGCCGAAGTTCACCACATGCGGCAGCGCCACCGTCAGCATGTCGGCCGCCTTGTCCACGATGTCGCGATAGGACAAAAACAGCGGCTGCAGGTCCTCTTTGGGGATCTGGAACCGGTCGGCCATCCACAGCATCAGGGCATTGAGGTTGGTGAGATAGAGCTCCGCGTTGTTGATGAGGTCCCGCACGCTCTGGATCACCTGCGGCACCACCGACCCCAGCAGCACGCTCAGCAGCACGGCGGCCACCAGGTAGGTCGCCGTGATGGACAGCACCCGGCGATACCGCATCCGGGCAAACACCCGGTCCTCCAGCCAGCGCATGGGGATGTTGAGCAGGTAGGCAATGGCAAATCCGGCCACGAAGGGCGACAGCACGCCCACCACGCCGCCGGCGGCCCGGCACACCGCGGAAAAATTGGCCAGGAACATGTAGAACGCGATGCCGGTGCACCACAAACAGATTGGCCAGCGTGCGTCGGCCCCGCAGCCAGCGATAATGTTTTTCCATCAGGGGGGTCCCGCCTTTCACAGATCGTTGGTTTTATTATACCAGCCTGCACGCTGCTGCGCCATATCTTTACAGGGATTTGCAATTTTCCATACTTTTTGTTACAGTGGAAGCTGGAAAGGAAGAGATGCACATGATCTACCGGCACGACTGGGTGATGATGCAGATCCAGATGATGACGCAGTTCGTGGTGCTTCTGATGCAGGGACAGCACACCTCCCAGAACGACGAGCTGATGGAACGCCTGCGCTCCCTGCTGGCGCGCGGCGCCTACGGCGAGGCCGAGGACGAGCTGTTCCGCATGGCAGACCCCTGCAATCTGCCGGTGCTGTTTACCGGCCTGTGGTTCTACCGCGCACTGGCCGAACTTTCGCCGAAAGAGCTGAAACAGGGGGATTTCTCCCAGCAGGAGGTGCTGCAGGGAATGGAGGACTTCGCCCGCCTCTACGGCATCCTGATCCCGGAAATCGGGGAAGAGGGATGACTTTGCAAAGTCGAAACATCCGCCTTCGCCGCACAACGCAAAAAAGCCGCCGCACGGCGGGGAACTGCCCCCTGCCGCGCGGCGGTTTTTGTCTATTCCGGCTTTTTGCTCTGCTTGGCCATCTGGTTGAAAAAGACGGCCGCCCCTGCGCACAGCACGCCCTGGGTGACGGCGGCAAAGGTGCTCTGCAGCACGCTGGCGGTGTTCACCGGCCCGATGGCGGCCGCCATATACACCGCCGCCAGCACGATGCCCACCAGCCCCAGCAGCGCCGGGATGTTGCGGTCGTCGATGCGGCGGCTCTTCTTGGCCCCCATGCCCACCAGATACAGCACCGGCACCAGCACCAGCAGTTCCGGACGGATGTAGTCGTTCAATTGCATTGTGTCCTCCTTATCCGCGCTCCAGCTCGCCGCGCAGCTCGTCGATGCGGTGGTGGGCGCTTTTGCAGCTTTCCTCCAGCTTGTAGGTGCGGGCGATGACGTTGTTGTGCTGGTCCATCTTGCGCTCCAGCGCCTTCAGCCGCACCATCACATTACCATAAAATATGCCAAACGACACGGCATATACCAGCACCTGCATCCAGAATCCACTGTCAAATTCCATCCCCGCCCCCCTTTCAGCCCGGCAGGGCCAGCACCTGGCCGGGGTGGATGGTGTCTGTGACGGCCATGCCGTTGGCGGCGGCCAGCTCGCCCATGCGGCTGCCGCTGCCCAGCTGCTGGGCGGCGATGCGCCACCAGCTGTCGCCCGGCTGCACGGTGTAGGTGCGCGCTGCCGCCCCCTCGCCCGGCAGACGGATGATCTGGCCGGGATGGATCACCGTGGCCGCAGTGGCGCCGTTGGCGGCCAGCAGCTCCTGCACACGGCTTTCGCTGCCCAGCTGCCGGGCGGCGATGCGATACCAGCTGTCGCCCGGCTGCACGGTATAGGTGCGGCCCGGCTGGGGCTGCGGGTCGGGCGCGGAGGGCTCGTCCGGCTGTTTGGTCCAGCCGTTCAGGCCGCTCGCCTTGACCACCGTCAGCAGATCAGCACGCTCGATGCGGCTCAGGTCCACCGGGCCGTCGATGCCGGGCACCTGCCCGGCGCTGGTGTACTGGTGCAGGTCGCGCTGGAGCTGAGTGTCGGGCTGGGCGCGGTAGTCGGCCAGCCAGAGGGTGTATTTTTTCGCCAGGCGGGTATGGTCCAGCTTGGTGCGGAACCAGCTGGTGTTGGCGTAGATGCCCACGAAATACCCGGCGGCTTCCATCACCTCGGCCCACGCCTCGGCCTGGGCGGTGAGCTGCGCGCGGCTCAGCGCGCCCATGCGGCGGGGCTCCTCCAGATCGTAATAGACCGGCAGTTCCAGCTGTTTGCCGGCCAGCACGCGCTTGCAGAACTCGGCCTCCTCGCGCGCCTTGGCAATGGTGTCGGCCGCGGAGTAATAGTAGGCGCCCACCGGCACGCCCGCCGCCTTGAACCCGGCATAGTGCTGTTCAAAGCACTCGTCGGGGCGGCACTCGTTGGCGTCGCCCCAGCCGGTGTACCCGCAGCGCAGGATCGCGCCCTCCACCGCCGCGGCCGCCGCGCGGTAATCGACCGCCGGCTGGTATTTGGATATGTCCAGAATCATATGGTCCCTCCCGTCAGCACTTGATGATATAGTGTACATACATGGTGGCCTGCCGCACGTCGAAGGCGGTGCCGCTGCCCAGTGTGTTGGTATCCAGCCGCGCTGCGCCCGACCGCGTGCCCATCTGCAGCGTCTTGCCGGATTCGCTGCCGGTTTGGGTGCTGTCCACGATCCAGGTGCCGTTGTCCTCCAGATTCAGCTTTTCGGCGGGCAGGTTGGCGCGGGCGATCTGTTTGCTGTCGGCCCCCGCCCTGCTCGCCAGCGCGTTGGATGCGTTCGCACCCGCTGCCACCCGGCCGCGCAGATCGGGCAGCGTGAAGGTGGTGCTGCCGTTGCCCGCGCCGTAGGTGGTGCCGATGACGGCAAACAGGGCGGCGTAGGCG
Organism: Anaerofilum sp. An201; assembly: GCF_002160015.1. Classification (GTDB taxonomy): domain Bacteria; phylum Bacillota; class Clostridia; order Oscillospirales; family Ruminococcaceae; genus Anaerofilum; species Anaerofilum faecale. Next base: position 28,881 of record NZ_NFJT01000030.1, read on the forward strand.
GTGCGGGAGACGGCGCTGCCGTCGCACAGCAGCCAGCCCGCGGGGGCGGTCTTGCCCGCGTAGGGGGCCAGCATGCCGGGCGGCACGATGCCGTCGTAGAGCTGCATGGCCTCCTTCGCGCCGAAGGGGGTGCCCTCCTGCTGGTATTCGGTCACGTCCTCGATGCCCGAGGTGCCGTCGGCGTTGGCCGTGATGCGGTATTTCCGGCCGCCGGCGGGCGGGATCTGGTCCTTGAAGGTCTTTTTCAAAACTGCACACCTCCCAGTGTCATGGCCAGCCGCGCGCGGGCGGCGGCCTGTTGTGTGAAACTCCCGTGCAGCGCGGCGCACAGGCTCTCCAGCCGGTTGAGGTCCTCCGGCCCGGGGCCCGGCTCGTTGCCCCGCCAGGTGACGAACGGCTGGGTCCCCGCCGGGCGGAAAGCGTCCTCCGTCAGCCCGCGCAGGGCGTCCTCCAGCGCGTTCAGGTCGTCCGCGTAGGCGAAGCTGGCCGCCGTGATCTGCGGCAGCGCCCCGGGCTCCGGCAGGCGGTACAGCCCGGCCGCCATCTCCTGCAGCGCGGCGATGTTGTCCGCGATGCGCAAAAAGTCCTCCGCTCCAAAGTAGTCGCCGGCGTATGCACCGTCCTCGTCATACCGCACGGCCCAGTTGGTTTTCGGCGTTTTCCACGCCATCCTTCTCTCCTCCTTCTATACCCGCAGGGTGAGGGTCTGGCGGAACCCGCCATGGAAGGTCAGCTCGGCGGCGGTGATCTGCGCGCCGCGCCCGTCCCACAGCTCGATCCAGTCGCCCGGCTCCAGCTCGGGGAACCCCCGCACCTCCAGCTTGTATTCCAGCCGCCGCATATAGAAATCCCGGATCCACTCCAGCACATCCGCCGTGTCGGCGGCGTCGAAGAGGGGGTTGTCCACCGGCAGCTGTTCGCCGCTGTCGTAGGCGCAGGCCTGCACCGGATGGGAGGTCCGCCCCAGCCGCACCCCCTTCAGCACCGCCTCGGCCGCCTTTCCCCCGGTGGCGCGGATGCGGGACACATACGCCCCGTGCTGCTGTTCCAGCGCCGTACCGGCCGCCGTGGCCGAGAGGTCCGCGAAGGGATCGTGCTCCACCCGCGCCCATTCTCCGTCTGCCTCCAGCTGCACCTTCGCCACCTCTTCGGGGGTGTCGCCGGGATCGTAGTGCCAGCCGGTCCAGCTGCCGGTGACGCACCGCAGCCGGGGCAGCATCGCGCCCTCCATCCCCTCGAAGATCTGCTCTTTTCCCAGCACAAAGTCGGTCATCCGTCCGGCCTGCACCCGGCGCATCCGGGCGCGGCGGCCCGGCAGACAGCGCTGCACCTCGATCTCGACCGCGTCGCAGTGCACGAACGCCACCCCATACCGCTCCCGCCCGGCGGCGGGAAGGAGGGTGACGCCCGGATACTGCCACCTGCCGTCCACCCGGCAGATGGCCCGCGCCTGCACCGGCGGCGCACCGGCCCAGTCGATCTCCAGGCTGTACACATTGGTGGGCGCTTCGTATTGCAGCAGCACCAGCGCCCCCGACAGCGCGCCCTCGCCATCGGCCGGCGTCAGCGCCGTCCATCCCGCCGGTTTGGTGCCGCCGCTCGCCGGCAGGAGCAGCTGCTGTTTATCCAGCCGGAAAAAGGACGGCTCAAAGGCGGCGTACACCGCGTTGCCCTCCTGCCCCAGCGTGGCGGCGTCGCTGAAGGGGGGCTGCTGCGCGCTGCTCTCGGCGGCAAATTCCGCCGGCACCGTTGTCTCGATGCACACCCGCCCATCCCGGCCGCTGAACAGCTGGGCCCGGCAGCGGTTGGCCAGCAGCTGCAGCACCTGCGCACAGCTGGCCACCGGCAGCGGCGCCGTCACCTGCACCCGCTCGAGATACGGGTCCAGATACCACTGCTCCTCCGAAAGCCCCGCCGTGCGCAGCACATCGGCGGCCAGCTCGCGGGCGTTGTGGGCCAGGCGGTAGTATTCGCCCGTCTCGTACTGCACATCGTTCAGGGCGGCCAGCGGCCCGGCGGCGGTGAACTGCGCCTCGCCCCCGTCCACCGTCCACTCCTGCAGCCGCCACACGCCGCCCGGCACCCACTCCGCGCCGTTTTCCAGCGCAAAGCCGTACCGCACCGTGACCGTCTGCCCCTCGGCCAGAAACTGCACCAGCGCGCTCGGGCTCTCGATGTCGAACCGGCCGTTTTCGTTGCGCAGTAAAAAGCGCAGCCGGTCGCCGGGCAGCTCCATCGACACCGGCGACCGGCTCTGGGCGGCGGTGATGCGGAGGATCTCGGCGTTGCCGTACTCGTATCCCAGCCCGAACCGCACCCGCGCAAGGCGCGTCCGGCCATACGGGCGCAGCCGCGCGAACCGCAGACGGACGCCGTCCACCTGCTGCATCGCCAGCTCCACCCGCAGCTGGGCGCCGGGAGAGGCGGCCGTCTGGCTGGCGACGACGGCGCCGTCCCGCAGCGCCTCGATCTCCAGCCGCACCGGCGCCTCCTCGTCCAGCGTGCCGAAATCCAGCGTCAGGCCGGCCAGGTCGTGTTTGCCGCCGAAGGTGATCTCGATCTCCTGCGCCTGTTTGAAAAGGCCGATGCCGTCCGCCTGGGCGTTGCCCACAAACCGCTGGGCCTGCATGGCGCCCCACTCCTTCGGCAGCAGCAGCTGGCGCCTGTCCAGCCGGAAAAAGGCCGGCTCGTAGACGGCATAGCACACCGGCAGGCCGTCGTCCAGCACGCTGCCGCCGGCCCACAGCGGTTCGGGGATCTCCACCTGGGCGTCGGGGGCGGCGGTGGCGTCGAACACGCCGATGCTGATCGCCGCCAGCCCCGCCGCCTGGCGGATGTTCTCGCGGGTCTCCTGCCGCCAGGTCTCGCTTGTGCGGATCATCTCACACCTCCACCAGATTCGCCTGCACGTCCTTCCAGAAGGCCGGGCGCAGGCTGACCGGGTCCACCAGATAGGGCGTACCGCTGCGGTCGCCCACATACATGTCCAGCCAGACGAAGTCGTTCACACGCGGGTCGAACACCCGGAACCGCTGCACGAACCGCCCGCCCTGCCGCCGGTCGAACACAGACAGAAGGCGCTGCATCTCGTCGGGGCGCAGCGCCGAAAAATTCATCTCGATCTTGAGCTTGTCGTCCCCCACCACGCTGCCGATGAAGCTGCCGTTTGCGTTGCGGCCGCCGTCCACCAGCGTGCTGACGGTGATTTTCCCGCTGCCCAGGGCGGGGGCCGGCAGCGCGAGGCCGCCGGCCGTTTCGATCCATGCCATCCTGTTCCTCCTTTACACAAAGGCCGGGTTGAGCCCGATGGGGTACCCCTTGCCCGCCTGGATCCGCTGCTGGCTGCGGTATACCGTCTCGCCGTCCAGCGTGCAGACCACGTTCAGGCTGATGGGCTGCGCGCCGCCCGTCTGGGCCAGCACCTCGGCCAGGGCCTGCTTGATGGTGTCCAGCGGGGCCTCCACGTTGGTACCGCGGCGCTGGTCGCCCAGCACGGCCAGAAACTCCCGGTTGGCCGGCAGCACCGCGCCGGCGGCGAGCCGGGGGATCTGGTAGCCGGACAGCGGCGGGATGTTGATGCCGAAATGGCTGCCGCCGAACCCCGGCACCCACTCCGGGATGGTGACGCTGATCTGGTTCAGCCCGCCGATCACCGCGTTGATGCCGCCGGTGATGGCCGCGATCACCCAGTTGATGAGGTCGATGACGGTGTTCACCGCCCCTTTCACGATGCCCACGATGCCGTCCCACACGCCGCCGAAGATGTCCTTCACGCCGTTCCAGGCCTTCTGCCAG
>NZ_NFJT01000031.1 GCF_002160015.1 Anaerofilum sp. An201
TGGACTCGTGCCATAAGTACCATCCTCCATAATCTATTTGGGGTAACTGGGCAGGTTAATGACCACCTTTTTCCGAATAGATTTTATGAGACGAGTATAACACAAAAAAAGGTGGCTTTCAATAGAAAACCACCTTTTTTCGCACAGTGAATATTCTCCGACCACCCTTTTTCGAACAGAAAACCACCCATTTCTGCAAATACCCAAAATAATCATATCACAAAGCGCCGGATTGTGGTATACTGATTTTGGAAAATTTCACGCGGCGCGTCGCCGCGCAAAGAGGAGCGAAAACCATGAAACAGATCACGGCCGCCGTGTTCAGCCCGACGGGCGGCACGCTGCGTGCGGCGCAGATGCTGTGCGGGCTCTGGGACGCCCCGGTCCGGTGGCTCAAGGCGGAGGATACGGAGCAGAAACTGGCGCTGGCCGCCGACGATTTCCTCGTGGCGGCATTCCCGGTCTACGCGGGACAGATCCCGGCCATCGAGGGGCTGTTTGAAAATTACACCGGAAACGGCACGCCGTGCGTGATCCTCGCGGCGTACGGCAACCGCCACTATGACGATGCGATCGCGCAGATGAAGGCCCGGCTGGAGCGCCGCGGCTTTGTATGCGTCGGCGCGGCGGCGTGCATCACGCCGCACACCTTTGCCCCGGAATTGGGCGCGGGCCGCCCCGATGAGAAGGACAGAGCAGTGCTCGCCGAGTTTGCCGCGGGTGTGGAGAAAAAGCTCCGCGAGGGCGGCGGTTCGGCCGAAGTCCCCGGAAATCCCGACCCCGCCCCGAAGAAAGCGGTCCCCGTGCCGAAGACGCGCGACGGCGCGCTGTGCCGCATCTGCAACCTGTGTGCGCAGGCGTGCCCGGCAAAAGCCATCGTCCCGGGGGTCATCAAGTTCAATCCCGAGCGCTGCATCAGCTGCATGCGCTGCGTGCACACCTGCCCGTACGGCGCCATCCGCTTCGACGGCACGGCGCTCACCGAGCGGCTGAAAGCCAATTTTTCCACCCCGCGTCCCGTTGAGACGTTTCTGTGACGCATTGCGGTAAGAGGAGAATCTGCGATATGGTAACGAAAACGATCGTCATTCAGAACAAGCTGGGCATGCATATGCGCCCGGTTCAGAAATTTGTCAAGATGGCCACCGCCTATCCCTGCACGGTCGAGCTGATCCACAAGGGCCACATCATTGACGCGAAGAGCATCATGAACCTGCTGGCCGCGTGCATCAAGAGCGGCGACAGCGTTGAACTGCGCTGCACCGGCGACAGGGAACAGGAGGCGCTCACGGCGCTTGCGGAGCTGGCGGAAAGCCGCTTCGGTGAGGCGTGACCATGAGCATTTCATCCCGGCGCGCCGCGCGCTTTGATCTCACTGCGGGCCCCGTCACGGGGTCCATGCTTTTGTTTGCCGCCCCCATGATCGCAGGCAACCTGCTTCAGCAGCTGTACAACGTGGCGGATACCTTCATCGTCGGGCGCTGCATCGGCGCGGACGCGCTGGCCGCGGTCGGCGCGTCGTACTCGGCGATGGTGTTCCTCACGTCGGTGCTGCTCGGCCTGTGCATGGGCAGCGGCGTTTTGTTTTCCATGCTCTGGGGAGCGGGAGAGACCGACCGGATGAAGCAGAGTTTTGCCATCTCGTTCGGCTTCATCGCCGTGATCACGGTGGCCATCGAGGCGTTGTCCCTCGCGTGCCTGCCGCTGTTTTTGCGTCTGTTGCAGATCCCGCCGGAGATCATGGATATGACGGCGGAATATCTGCGCATCATCTTTTACGGCCTTGCCTTCACCTTTATTTACAATTACTTCGCGTCGCTGCTCCGCGCGGTGGGGCGCAGCGCGCCGCCGCTCGTGTTCCTCGGCGTCTCGGCCGTTCTGAACATTGTGCTCGACCTCGTGTTCGTGCTGTGCTTCGACATGGGTGTCGCGGGTGCGGCGTGGGCGACGATCACGGCGCAGGGCGTGTCCGCGTTCGGCACGGCGGCATGGTGCCTCATCTGCATGCCGCAGCTGCGTCCGGAGCGCCGGCACATCCGGTTTGATGCGGGCATTTTCCGCCAGCTCGCGCAGTATTCGCTGCTCACGTGTGCCCAGCAGTCCGTGATGAACTTCGGCATCCTGATGGTGCAGGGGCTCGTCAACAGCTTCGGCGTCGTGGCGATGGCGGCGTTTGCCGCGGGCGTCAAGATCGACTCCTTCGCCTACATGCCGGTGCAGGATTTCGGCAACGCGTTCGCCACGTTCATCGCGCAGAACAAGGGTGCGGGCAAACAGGAGCGCATCCGCCGCGGCCTGCGCAGCGCCGTGCTGTGTGCGCTTGTGTTCTGCGTCGTCGTGTCGGCGGCAGTGTTTGTGTTTGCGCAGCCGCTCATGCGCCTGTTTGTGGACGCATCGGAAACTGCGGTCATTGCCGAAGGCGTGCGCTATCTGCGCATCGAAGGCGCGTGCTACTGCGGCATCGGCTGTCTGTTCCTGTTCTATGGCCTGTACCGCGGGCTCGGCCGCGCCGGGTTCTCGCTGGTGCTCACGGTGGTGTCGCTCGGCACGCGCGTGGCGCTGGCGTATCTGCTCGCGCCCGTCGCGGGGCTGCCCGGCGTGTGGTGGGCCATCCCGATCGGATGGGTGCTGGCCGACGCGCTCGGCGCGTGGAAATACGGCTCGATCCGCTCCCAGCTGACGGATGCATAAGGTATTCGTAAAACTTATGAAAACTCTGCTTAAATATAATGGCTGGAAATATTGACGTGCCGCGCCGCGCGGTGATACCATAAAAGCGTTGGACATTTTCCGTATGCGCAAAGAAAAGGAGACTTGGCAATGCTGACTGCGATCACCGGAATCAACTGGGGCGACGAGGGAAAGGGCCGCATGGTCGACCTGCTCTCGAGAGAGTACGACATCGTTGCGCGCTATCAGGGCGGCAACAACGCGGGCCACACCGTTATCAACGAGCGCGGAAAGTTCGTTCTGAACCTTCTTCCGTCGGGCATCCTGCGCGAGGGCGTGGTGTGCGTCATGGGCAACGGCATGGTGATCGACCCGGCGCATCTCGAAAAGGAGATCGCCGCGCTGCGTGAGAAAGGCGTTTCCATCACGCCGGAGAACCTCAAGATCAGCGGCCGCGCCACGGTCTGCATGCCGTATCACGTTGCGGAGGACGGCCTGGAGGAAGACCGCCTGTCGAAGAGCGGCAGCCAGTTCGGTTCCACCCGCCGCGGCATTGCGTATTCGTACGGTGACAAATACATGAAGAAGACGCTCCGCATGGCGGACCTCGCACATCCCGACGAGGGCGTGCGCCGCCGTCTGGAGACGATGGTGGAGTGGAAGAACCTCACCATGGTGGACATCTACGGCCAGAAGCCGCTCGACGTCGACGAGCTCTGGGCATGGTGCCTGAAATACGGCGAGATGTTCCGCGACTACATCTGCGACGCGGGCTCCTACCTCGCGAAAGCCGACCGCGAGGGCAAGAAGATCCTGTTTGAAGCGCAGCTCGGCGCTCTGCGCGACATCGACTTCGGCATCTATCCCTACACCAGTTCGTCGAATGTCATCGGGGCCTATGCTCCCATCGGCGCGGGCATCCCGGGCCGCCGCCTGGACAAGTCCATCGGCATCATGAAGGCGTATTCCTCCTGCGTCGGCGAGGGCCCGTTTGCGGCCGAGCTGGCAATGACCGAGGAGGAGAAACATCTGCTGCGCGAGGCGGGCCACGAGTATGGCGCCGCCACGGGCCGCCCCCGCCGCGTTGGCCCGTTTGACGTGGTGGCCAGCCGCTACGGTGTGCAGTGCCAGGGAGCGGACGAGCTGGCGCTGACGCTGCTCGACGTGCTCGGCTACATGGAGGAGATCCCCGTCGTGGAGAAGTATCTCGTGAACGGCGAGGAGACGGACGAGTTCCCGATGGGCAAGGCGCTTGACGACGCGAAGCCCGTTGTGAAGAAAATGCCGGGCTGGCACTGTGACATCAGCGGATGCCGCACGTGGGAATCCCTTCCCGAAGAAGCCCGCCGGTATGTGGAATACATCGAGAACGCCGTCGGCGCGCACATCAAATATGTGTCCGTCGGGGCGGACCGCGACGCATACCTCGTGCGCGAATAACAGAAGAGCAATACAAAAGCAGGATGGCCGGTGCGGCCATCCTGCTTTTGTTTTCGGGAAAACATTTACTGCTGCGCGCGGGCTTCCTCCCGGGCAAAGAGACGGCGGATCGTGAACAGCATCGTGACGAAGCACGCCGTGCCGCCGATGAAGTTGGAGATCGGCTCCGCGAGAAACACGCCGTTCACGCCGAATCCGACGCGCGGCAGAAGCAGCGTGAGGGGAACGACAATGACGATCTTGCGGAACAGGGAGAAGAACACAGCCTGTTTCGACTGCCCGAGACCCACGAAGGTCGACTGGCCTGCAAACTGCAGGGCCATCATGAAAAAGCCGAAGAAATAGATGTGCAGCGAGGGCACGCCTCTGGCGATCAGGTCCGGGTCGGAATTGAACACGCTCATGACCGCCGCGGGGAACAGGAAGAGAAGCAGCCACGCGATGAGCATGTACACGACGCTCACGATGCTCATGACCGCAACGCCCTGCTTGACACGGGAGAACTTCCGCGCGCCGAAATTGTATCCGAGCACGGGCTGCGCGCCGTTCGTGAGGCCCTGAATGGGCAGCGCCACAACGTCGCGCACGGAGTTCAGCACGGCCATGATGGCGACGTAGACGTCGCCGCCGCTGTCGCGCAGCGTGGCGTTGCAGGCCACCTGCACCGCGCCGTTCGTGGCCGACATGATGAACCCGGCCAGCCCGAGCCCGGTGATCGCGCGCAGCAGTGCGGCGCGCGGACGCATCGTGGCGCGGCTCAGCCGCAGAACGGTTTTCGGCCCGGTCAGAAAGCGCATCACCCATGCGGCGGACAACATCTGAGAGATCACCGTCGCCACGGCCGCGCCGCGCACGCCCATGCCGAATCCGAAGATGAAGATGGGGTCGAGCGCGATGTTGACGGCTGCGCCCAGAAGCACGGTCATCATACCCGTGCGGGCAAAGCCCTGCACGTTGATGAAGCCGTTCATGCCCGTGCCGATCATCACGAACGGCGTGCCGATGAGGTAGATCATCAGATATTCCTGCGCGTAAGGATAACTGGCGTCGCTCGCGCCGAACAGGTACAGGATGGGGCGCAGAAACGCGTAACAGAGCGCCATCAGCGCCACGCATGAAACGCAGAGCATCGTGAACGTGCAGCCCATGATCTCCTGCGCGCGGCGGTCGTCGTGGTGGCCGCGCGCGATGGAGCAAAGCGGCGCGCCGCCCATGCCGAACAGGTTCGTGAACGCCGTGATGAGCGTCACGACCGGAAACGTCAGGCCGAGCCCGGTCAGCGCCGGCGTGGAGACGTCCGGCAGATGGCCGATGTAGATGCGGTCCACGATGTTGTACAGCACCTGCACCAACTGCGCCACAGTCATGGGAACGGCAAGCGCCAGAATGTGCCGTGTCACACTTCCCACTGAAAAATCACTGCCCGACGTTGTCTGCAACGCTTGTCCCTCCGCTTCTGCATCCTGCCCTTTATTACATTATATTTATATATTTTATTGCGCGGCGGATGCTTTGTCAACGCGGGCCGGGTTCAGCAGACGGCGGTACGTCGCGTCCACCAGAAACGCACCCAGCGGCGCGGTGATCAGAATGGCGAGAACGGCGACGGTCAGGACGGTGTTGCCGCACGCAAGACCCATCGAGAGCGGGATGGAGCCGATGGCGGCCTGAACGGTCGCTTTGGGGAGGTAGGCGAGCATGCAGAACAGGCGCTCGCGCCGGTCGAGCGCCGTGCCCAGCAGGCACACGAACACGCCCGCCATGCGGAACACAAGCGCGCCGAAAATCACGGCGACAGCCGCCGCGCCGCTCGCAAGCGCATAGCGGATGTCAACGGCCGCACCGACCAGCACGAACAGAAGCACTTCCGCCGCCACCCAGAGCTTGGAGAACTTGGCCGACAGCCGGGCCGCGGCCTCCGGCCGGGCACGCTGCAAAGCGATGCCCGCCGCCATGACGGCCAACAGACCCGAGAATCCAATGATGCCCGTCAGCGCATGCTCCAGCGTGACGAGCAGGAACGACACACTCAGCAGGATGAGAACTTTCATGCTGTCCCGCAGGTGCACGCGGCGGAAGAATGCCGCCAGCACAAGACCGCAAACGGCGCCGCCCGCCGCGCCCAGCACAATGGACGTCGGGATCTTCACAAGATCCAGCGGGGAAAAGGTCCCTCCGGCGGCAAGCCCCGTCATGGAGGTGAACAGGACGATGACAAACACGTCGTCCACCGACGCGCCCGCCATGATGAGCTGCGGGATGCCGGCTTCAGTGCCCCAGCCCTCTTCCGTCAGCTTCAGCATTTTCGGCACGATGACGGCAGGCGACACCGCGGCGATCACGGTGCCGAGCACAGCGGATTCAAGCAGGCTCAGACCGAGCAGGCGGGGCGCGAGCACCAGCATCCCCAGAATCTCAAACGTCGCGGGGACAAAGCACATCAGCACGGCGGGCCGGCCCACGCGGCGCAGACCCTCCAGATCGAGCCCGAGGCCGGCGCGGGTCAGGATGATGATGAGCGCGATCTGCCGCAGATCGGCCGAGATCGAGAGCAGTGACGAATCCAGCAGATTCAGCGCGTACGGTCCCAGCACGATGCCCGTCACCAGCATTCCGAGCAGGGGAGGAAGATGCAGCCGCTGTGCCAGCGCTCCCAGCAGCATTCCGCATAAAAACAACAGGGCAAGACTCAATAACATGATTTACTCCTTTCCGCGGAAACAAAAAGAGCCGATGCTTCCGCGATGCAAATTCATCACAGAAGTCATCAGCTCATAACGGCAGTTCAGGCAAAAGCCTCGGGAGAACTTCATTCCCGTGGGTGCAATCATATCATAAACGGCGGGTGAATGCAAGAGAAAAATGCGCGCCGGGGACGGCGTTTCTCTTCTCCACAAAAAAATATCGGAAAGGGGAAAAGTCCTCGTGCGGCTTTTTCTTGACATCTGCCCCCTCCGTATTCTATAATGCGGACAAAGGCAAGGGCGCCGGGTCCGGAAGGACCCGGCGCCTTTTTTCTGCCCTGTACGGGCCTTGTGCACTCCGGACGCGGACAAAATGCGGGCGCCCGAAAAGACCAATAGGACAAAATATAAAACTATTTGAACCAATACATTCCCGAATTTAGACATTTTAGACAATCCAAATGAGGAAAATGTGTGAAAATCGAACCTTGACGATTTTATCCGCGAAGAGTATTCTAAAGACACAGGCAAAGCACAACGATAACGTAAACGATAACGTAAACGAGAAACTGGTATGGATACGAGTCTTTTAGCGGCGAACGACACCGTTCAGGCGAAGAAAAGCAAAGCCAATATCTGGATGCATAAAGGGAAAAATGCCATGGACGCTCACGCTGATTTACAAAAAGACGGTCCGGTCACCATCAAGGATATTTCGAACCGGCTGCATATCTCCGCGGTTTCCGTGCATCGTGCGCTGTCCGGCAAGGAGGGCGTGAGCGATAAGCTGCGGAATCAGGTCCTGCGGACGGCAAAAGAGATGGGATACGAGATCAACTACGCGGCGGCTTCCCTGAAGCGGAAGCCCACACGCGTTGCCGTGGTCCTTCCGCAGGACGGCGGGCTCTACTTTGCTTATATCTGGAAGGGGATGCGGGCCAGTCTCAAAGAGGTCAAAGGCCTGAACGTTGAGGTGGAGGAATTTGTCTGCCAAAGCGAGGATGAGCAGTATGACATCCTCCGGCAGATCGCAGACGAAGGAGACGCCTTCGCGGGAGTCATCACCTTTTCTTTTACGCGCCAGCCGCGCGTGTTGCTTCAGTTCCAGCGGCTGATCGCACAGGGAACGATGCTGGTGGTCGTCGACGACGAACTGAAGGAGCCGGAAGGCGCTTACTGCGTGCCGGCAAACGAAAAAATACTGGGAGAAACCGCAGGGGAGTTCGTGAGCATGATCGTGCCGGACAAAGGCGCCGTCGTGATCACGAGCGGCCGTACGGATTCCAAAATACACATCAACAAGGTGAACAGCTTCATCGGTTGTCTTGCAAAAAACAAACCGGATCTGAAGGTCTATGTGGTCGAGGGGTATTACAATGATGCCGAGTCCGACGACCGGATCTGCAAAGCTGTGGGTGAGGTTCTTGCACAGCATCCGGAGACTGTCGCCTGTTATGCGCTCACATCGCACGACAATGTTCCCATGGTTCGGGCGGTGGAGCAGGCCGGGATGGCCGACCGCGTTTCCGTGGTCGGGACCGACCTCAACCAATCGACATCCGATATGCTCAGAAAGGGGCAGCTGAAGGCGGTTCTCAATCAGGCGGCCTACATGAAAGGATATGCGGCCATGCACATCCTTGTGGACCGTGTGGTGAAGAACATCGAGCCGCCGAGGTGCTTCGACTGTCAGATCGATGTCGTGATCCGTAGTAATTTGAGCTTCTATGAACGCTCGAATAATATCATAGCTTGGAGGTAAAACGATGAAAAAGGTACTGAAAAGACTGGGAATCGTTATGGTCTGCGGCGCAATGCTGACGACGATGATGGCTGGCTGCGGCAGCGCGAGCTCTTCGGCAGCGGGCTCCACCGCCGGTTCCACCGCCGGCAGCACGGCTTCCGGTGATCGTGAGTTCGAAGGCGTCAAGCTGGTGTACTGGTCCAACTGGGAAGCCACTGAGCCTCAGGGCGTTGTCATCACCGAGGCGGTTAAAGCGTTTGAAGAGGAGACCGGCGCTGAGGTCGATCTTCAGTTCAAGGGCCGCAAGGGCATCAAGGAAGGCCTGATCCCCGCTCTGGACGCTGACCAGCAGGTCGATATGTTCGACGGCGCGCAGAACAAGAGCAACTACGGCGACCGCATCCTCTGCCTGGAGGATCTCGTGGCTGAGAACGACTACGAGAAGGACACCAACCCCGTCATGATGGAGCTGAGCCGCAGCTACTACGAAGACGGCAAGCTGTATGAGATCCCCTATCAGATGAAGGCGAACGGCTATATGTACAACAAGGGCCTGTTCGAGCAGGCCGGCATCACGGAAGTCCCCAGCACCTGGGATGAGTTCCTGACTGTCTGCCAGACCCTGAAGGACGCGGGCATCACTCCGCTCACCACGGATGACGCGTATGCCATGCAGGCCTTCGGTATGCACCTGGCCCGCCTGATCGGCGACGAGGAAGTCAAGGACGTCGTCAACAACGGCGGCTGGGATCGCCCGGAAGTCCTTGAGACGGCTCAGGCGTTCGAAGAGCTCGCTTCGAAGGGCTACTTCTCCACGCAGGTCGGTTCCAACGTATGGCCCACCGGTCAGAACACGGAGCTTGCCACCGGCAAAGCTGCCATGTACTGCGTAGGCACCTATGTTGTCAACGAGACGAAGGGCATCACCGGCCCGGACTTCCAGTGGGGCTTCTTCGGCTATCCGGAACTGCCCGACGGCATCAACGGCCTGGAGGCCATGGTCATCGGCAACCAGAGCTTTGCTATCACCAACAAGTGCGAGAACCCCGAGGCTGCGTTTGCTCTTATCACGATGCTGACCCGCGGCGAATGGGATGCTAAGCTGTCCGAGGAGAGCCTGGCCATCCCCGCCGACGTGAACAACACGTCCTGGCCGGAACAGCTGCAGGATGCGAAGACCTACATGGACAACTGCACCGAGATCTTCGCCACCTCCGGCGGCCTTGAGAACAACCCCGACATCACCCCGGCGCTGAAAGAGAATCTGATGAAGCTGTATGCAGGCACTTGCACTGCAGAGGAATTCGTTGCGAATATGCTGGCTGCGTCCAAAGGTTAAGACGGAACTACGGTATGGCGGACAGCTTTGACGGCTGTCCGCCACTTTTTTCAAGGAAAGGAACTGCATATGAAACGGAATCGTAGCATGATCATTGCGTTTGCAGGACCAGCGACCATCTTCTTCCTGGCTACGTTTATTTATCCGATTTTCCGCACACTGGTCATGAGTTTCTTCTCCATTCAGGAGATCACGGACCCGATCAGCAAATGGAAGTTCAACGGAATCGGAAACTACGTCAGCCTGCTGCAGACGCCGCTGTACGTTACATCCTGGATCAACCTGTTCAAGATCTTTGTCATCGGCGGATGCATCACGCTGGGCGTGTCGCTTCTGCTCGCCGTCATCCTGAAGAGCGGTGTGCACGGCAAAGGCTTCTTCCAGGCGGCCATCTACCTGCCCAACGTCATCAGCGCCGTGGCCATGGCGACCATGTGGATTCAGTATGTCTTCAATTCTTCCTATGGTTTCCTCACCACGTTCTTCCGCGCGCTGCATCTGGACTTCCTTGCGAACATCCAGTGGCTTGACGCGGACCACAAGTTCTGGGCCCTGCTGCTCTCTTACTGCTTCGGTATGATCGGCCACTTCATGCTGATCTGGGTCAGCGGCATCGAGCGCATCAGCCCGGACTTCTATGAGGCCGCGAGCATCGACGGCGCCGGCAAAGTCAGCCAGTTCTTCCGCATCACGCTCCCCCTGCTGCGCGGTATTTTCCGCACCAACATCATCATGTGGTCCATCAGCGTGTCCGGCTTCTTCATCTGGTCGAAGCTCTTCTCCCCGATCTCGGCGGATACGAGCACGGTCGTCCCGATGATCTACATGTACGACAAGCTGTTCGGCGCAGAAAACACGGGCGACGTTGTGCGTGACGCGGGCAGCGCGGCGGCCATCGGCGTTATGCTCTGCCTGTTCATCGTGATCGTGTTCACCATCGTGAACAAGCTGATCAAGAACGACGATCTGGAATTCTAAGGAGGGGCCATCGTGAAATCTAAGAAGAAAGAACAGAATTTCGTAGGCTCCTACAGCCTGCGCAAAGAGCTTTCGCTCGTCCCCAGTTATCTGGTGCTCGTGCTCTGGGTCGGCTTCACCGCCGTCATTCTGCTGTGGGTTATCGCCGCCAGCCTGTCCACGACGTCCGACATCTTCACCGGCAACGTCTTCGGCTTTACTTCCGGCGTCCACATCGAGAACTACGCCCGCGCATGGACGGCCGGCAACGTGTCCGTGTTCTTCATGAACTCGCTGATCTACTCGGTGATCTCCTGCGCCCTGCTGATCCTGGTCTGCGCCCCGTATTCGTACGTGCTGCAGCGCTTCCAGTTCCCGGGCTCGAAGCTCATCAAGACGACGCTCGCCGCGACGACCGGCGTTCCCGTCATCATGGTCATCATTCCTCTGTACATGATCGTGGCCCGTGCCGGCCTGCTGCGTGATCCGATCCCGAACCGCATCGTCCTGATCGTGCTGTTCGTGGCGACGAAGATCCCGTACACCACCATCTTCCTCATGGCGTATTTCGAAAACATCTCGCGTTCCTACGAGGAAGCGGCCGCCATCGACGGCTGCCACCCGATCAAGACCTTCTGGCGCATCGTCTTCCCGATGGCGCAGGGCGGCCTGATCACCGTGACGATCTTCAACTTCGTCAATATCTGGAACGAGTACTTCCTCTCGCTGATGTTCGTCAACTCCGACAGTCTGCGTCCTGTGGCGCTCGGCCTGTTCTCGATGATCAACAGCATGCAGTACAGCGGCGACTGGAGCGGTCTGTTCGCATCGGTTATCATCGTGTTCCTGCCTACGTTTATTCTTTATGTGTGCCTGAGCAAATACATCGTCGGCGGCCTGACCGGCGGCGTGAAAGGATGATTTCTGTTGGAATCCGAACTGCAGGTTTATGACAACTGCCGCCAGACGATCCTCGATCGTCTGGCGGGCGTGGAGGGACGCATCACGTCCGTCCGCCTGTATCTGAAGAATATTTATGCCGTCAAGCGCTTCAGCTGCGCCACCTGGACCAGCCGCCAGCATGTCATTGCGGCTGTGTCCGGCGGCGGAGCCGTCGGCTTCGGCGAGTGCATCCTGTCTGTCAACCACCCGGAGGCGGGCCTTGAGGAGTGGAGCGAAAACGCCTCCACACTTCTGGGCCTTTCCGCCGGACAGGCGGTGCTTGCCAACCGCACCCATCAGGGCGAGTGGCCCGAGCAGCTCGTGGAGATGCTCGAGATCGCACTGGTCGATCTGTGCGGAAAGCTCGAGGGCGTTCCCTCCAACCATCTGCTCGGCCTGGACGAGCTCCATCCCGTCTGCGGCGTCCATGTCATTCTGAGCGACAAGGTGGACGAAGTGACGGAGAGCGCCCGCTGGGCCCGCAATGTCGGCAAGTCCGCGTTCATCAAGGCAAAACTCTTCGGCGACACGCAGCTGGACTGCGACGTCATCCGTGCCGTGCGCAGCGAGTGCCCGGCCGGGGAGACGTTCCTGATCGGCGACGTGAACTGCGGTTACCGTCCGGAGGACAGCACCGCCTCTCTCGACTGGATCACCGAGCAGCTCCATCAGCTCCGCGAGGCGGGGCTGGAGGCGTGCGAGGACCCCGGCTTTCTGGAGACGGAGGAGTGGATCGAGCTGCAAAAGCGCGTCGCGCCGCTGGAGCTGATCCCCGACTACCCGATGCGCGGCTCCCGCAATTCGATCCGCCGCATCTGCTCCGGCATGGGGCGCATCTACAACATCCACCCGGATTCCGCCGGATCGATCGTGGACGCCGTCGTGCTGGCGCACCGCATCCGGGAGCTCGGCGCAGACCTGATGATCGGCGACGACAGCCTCGTCGGGCCGTCGGCCTCCGTGTGGCAGCAGCTCGCCGCCGGGCTCGGCGCACGCTGGGTGGAAGCCACGGAGAAGAGAAACGAGTCTGATTTCTACTATCGCAGCGTTCGCTCTCTGGCGACTGACAGCAGCCACAATCCGATCTCCATCACGCTGAAAAACGGCTTCGGGCTGGATCTGGATGAGAATGTGCTGGCCGAGGAAGCGGACCGCGTTGTTGAGGTAAAAGAATGAGCAAGAAAAAGAATCTGCTGTTCGTGTTTGCCGACCAGTGGCGTGCGGACGCCATGGGCTTTGCCCATGAGGACCCAGTCATCACGCCGAATATGGATGCGTTCTGTGCGGACGCGACATACTGCGACCATGCGTTCAGCACGTTCCCGGTCTGCACGGCGCACCGCGCCAGCCTGATCACGGGACGGTATCCGCTGTCCATGGGCATCTTCACGAACTGCAAGACGGGCCTGTCCATGCGCCTGGAAGACGACGAGATCGGCGTCGGCCAGATGCTCAAGCAGGCGGGTTACGAGACGGCCTACATCGGCAAATGGCATCTGGACGAGCCGGAGCAGAACCACTGCCCTGAGCCCGCGTCCGGTGCGCGAAACTGGGATGCGTTCACGCCGCCGGGTGTGCGCCGCCACGGATTCGACTACTGGTATTCGTACGGCACGTACGACGTGCACATGAAGCCGCACTACTGGCGCGATACGCCGGAGATGATCTGCGTCGACGAGTGGTCGCCCCGTCATGAGACGAACAAGGCGATCGAATATCTGGACGATGTGTGGACGAAGGAAAATCCCTTTGCCCTGTACATCTCCTGGAATCCGCCGCACAGCCTGTACGATCAGGTGCCGCAGGAATATCTCGACCTGTACCCGGAGGTAAAGTTCAAGGACAATGTGAGCCTTGAGCACATCCACCATCACACGGGCGAGATGATGGACTATACGCCTGAGCAGATGAATCTGATCACGCGGCAGTATTACGCGGCGGTCAGCGGGCTCGACGACCAGTTCGGCCGCCTTGTGAACTACCTCAAGGAAAAGGGACTGTACGACGACACCGTGATCGTGCTCTCGGCCGACCACGGCGACATGATGGGCTCCCACGGCCTGATGGGCAAATACGTCTGGTATGAGGAGTCCATCCACATTCCGTTCGTCGTGCGCGTTCCGGGCAATGAAAAGCATCACTGCCGCACGTGCATCGGCAGTCAGGACATGACGCCGACCGTGCTCGGTCTGCTCGGAGTGCCCGTTGCCGACACGGTGGAGGGTGAGGATTGCTCGGTGTACCTCACGAAGGACGGCGAGGATCTGGAAAAGGTCAGCTACCTGTGCGCCTGCCCGGGCCGCGACATCTTCCTGAAAAACTTTGCCGATGCGGGCGAGGACCCCAAGCGCTTCGGATGGCGCGGCGTCCGCACGCAGGATTACACCTATGTGATCGAACTCGGCTACGATGTGAAGCCGCACCCCGCGCGGTATCTGTACTGCACGGCGGCGGACCCGCATCAGATGCATCCTCTGGCGCTCGATGTGCCGGAGAACCGCCGCACGGCGCAGAAGCTGGAGGCGGATGTGATCGCATGGATGCAGCAGCAGAAGGACGGCTTTGCCGAAAACTGGCTGAAAGAGGCTGAATCGTTATGACAGAAAAGAGAATGGCCCAGTGGGAGCGCTTCTGCGCTCTGATGGCGCCCGAACAGCAGGAACTGGAGCGGCGTGCCGCTCTGTGCCGCGAGCTGTGGCCGGAGGACTGCGCGCTGGCGCTGAAAACTTCGGATGAACTCCGGGAGGACACATTCCTGTTCCAGCTCCCGTGGGACATGGAACAGACGTATCAGCCCGTGCACTTCGACAACGGCATCGACTGGGGCTATATCCTGAACGGCGACGGCGAGTTCACCTTCCAGATGAACCGCCACCGCTACTGGATCTCGCTCGGCCAGGCGTATGCGCTGACCGGCAACGAGGCCTATGCCGAGTGCTTCGTGCGCCAGCTGCTGGACTGGCTGGACAAGGAGCCCTGGCGCGAAGAGGCGGGCAGCACGACGTGGCGCACGCTCGACGCAGGCCTGCGCGCCGACTACTGGGTGCGTGCGATGGCGCTGTGCGCCCACAGCCCGGCCGTGACGCCGGAAGTCGCGGAGCGCTTTCTGGACGGTCTCGAGGCACACGCCGTGCGCCTCGGAACCAATCCGCGCACGGGCTTTTCGAAAAAGAGCAACTGGGGCGTGATGGAGTACACGGGTCTGTACGTGATCGCATGGATTCTGGACCGCCCCGCCGATCTGGAGCGGGCGCGCTTCTTCCTGAGAGAGGCGCTCCACACGCAGATCATGGACGACGGCATGCAGTGGGAAGCCTCGCCGATGTACCACAACGAGGTGCTGGCGAGCTATCTCGAGGTACTCCGCGTCGCGGACATCTGGAACGATGAGCTGTTCGACGAAGAGGAGCTGGATCTCATCCGCCGCGCGGCGTTCGCCACGATGAACCTCCAGACCCCGGCGCATCATCAGCCCATGGTGGGCGACTCCGACGACACCGACGTGCGCGATCTGCTCAGCGAAGCGGCGCTCCTGTACGAGGACGGCGAGCTGAAAGCGGGCGCGTTCGAGCGCCTTGACTTTGAGAGCATCTGGCTCTTCGGCGCCGAGGGCGACCGCCGGTATCAGGCGATCCCCACGATCCCGAGCGAGGAGCACGTCACGGAACTGTCCGACAGCGGGCAGGTCGTGCTGCGCTCCGGCTGGGACGCCCATGCGGACTGGCTGTACTTCAAGAACGGCCCGCTCGGCGGCGGCCACGGCCATCAGGACAAACTGCACGTCTCGCTCTGGCTGGGCGGCGAGGAAGTCCTGACGGACTGCGGGCGCTTCACGTACACGGACACGCCGCTGCGCTATGAGCTGAAATCCAGCGCCATGCACAACGTGCCCATGATCGGCAGGGAGGAGTATTCCGACAGCGCCGACTCGTGGATCTATCAGGCGCTGCCGCAGGCGATGCCGAACCGCGTGTGCCGCAAGGGCGAGTTCTTCTTTGTCGAGGGCAGCCACACCGGCTATGCGGAAAAGGGCGTCCTCGTCTGCCGCCGCGTGGTGTCCATCGGCATGGACGTGTTCCTGATCAACGACTCGTGGATCGGGCCGCAGCCGGAGGAAGTTTCGCAGCGGTTCCATTTCGGTGAGAACATCACTTTGACGCCGGAAGAACAGGGCGTCGCCGGCGCGGGCCGCGCGTGCCGCTTCTCGATGCGCACGTTCGCGCAGGGCAAAGCGGTGCTGCCGGAGCTGGAGACGGCTCCGATCGCACGCCACTACAACCTCCTCGATGAGACGGCGGCGCTGACGGCGAGAGCCGCCCGGTGCAGCGCCATGACGACCGTGATCGTGCGCCGCCGCACCGGTTCGCCGGTTCGCGTCATCCCGCAGACAGTGGACAATGACGCCTATCTGCACGCACTCACCGAGCAGGAGGCGGAAGGGTATCAGATCGAGGCGGACGGCCGCCGTTATGCAGTCGTGTTCCTGCACCACGACGTGGGCAATACCGAAGATCACAACGGGATCTGCGGCGTCTACGGGCTGGGCAGGACGATGGTCTGCGATCTTGACAAAACGCCGCAGCGCATGACCGTGCTGCAGTGGTAAAAAGGAGAATGACGTATGAGCAAATGGATTCCCCTTGAGCAGGTTGAGAACCATCCGGAAGCGAGCCAGGCGGAGATCAGCGCAGCGATGGAATGCTGCGTGGCGCAGGTGCGCAACAACCTGCCCGCGTTCCGGGATCATTTCCCGGCAGCCAACAGCGAGAACAATTTCTATACGCCGGGCCCCAATACGGACTGGACCAGCGGTTTCTGGACCGGTGAGGTCTGGCTGGCCTACGAGAACGCCAAGACGGAAGAGGACCGCGCGCTGTTCCTGGATGCAGGCAACTGCCAGGTCGACTCGTTCCTCGAGCGCATCATCATCAAGCACTATGTGGACCACCACGACATGGGCTTTTTGTACACGCCTTCCTGTGTGTCGGCGTACAAGCTCACGGGCAACCCTCACGCGCGTGAGGCGGCGCTGAAAGCGGCGGATCAGCTGATGACGCGCTACCGCCCCGTCGGCGAGTACATTCAGGCGTGGGGCGCGATGGACGACCCCAACAACCACCGCCTCATCATCGACTGCCTGCTGAACATCCCCCTGCTGTACTGGGCCACGGAAGTCACGGGCGATGAGAAATACCGCGAAGTGGCCGAAAAGCACATCCACACGGCTATGAAGTACGTTGTCCGCGACGACAACTCGACGTGGCACACGATCTTCTTCGACGCCGACACCGGCGAGTTCTCGCACGGCGCCACGTGCCAGGGCTATCAGGACAGTTCCGCGTGGACGCGCGGTCAGGCGTGGGGCGTGTACGGCACGGCGATCGCCTACAAGTACACGCACCGCGAGGAGTACATCACGTACTTCAAGCGCGTGGCCGACTACTTCCTGCGCCACCTTCCCGACGACATCTGCCCGTACTGGGATCTCAGCTTCGGCAACGGCGATGACACGGAGCCGCGCGATTCGTCGTCGTCGGCCATCGTCATCTGCGGTTTCCTCGAGATGGCGAAGTATCTGCCGGAGGACGAGGCGAAGTACTACACGTCGCTCGCCAGAAAGCTCGCGGCTTCTCTGATCCGCGGCTATCAGGTGAAGGACAGCTCCGTCTCCAACGGTCAGCTGCTGCACGGCACGTATGCGAAGAAAACGCCGTACAACACGTGCACCAACTCCGGTGTGGACGAGTGCGTCATCTGGGGCGACTACTACTTCATGGAGGCGCTGACGCGCCTGATCAATCCGGACTGGAATATGTACTGGTAAGCATCAAGCGATCCAAAAACAAAGCCGCCGCGGGGAGTTTCCCCGCGGCGGCTCTCTTTTTGAAATCAGGGCGGCGGTCACAGAAGCGCGGCGCTGTCCTCGTCCAGATACAAGACCGCATCCGGATGGCGGCGCAGGATGCTGGCCGGGCATGCGGTGCTGATCTCTCCGAGCAGCGTGTCCCGCACGGCGGGCGCTTTGGCGGGCGCGGGAACCACGCAGAACACGTGCTTTGCGCGCATGAGCGCCGGGACGGTCAGCGTCAGCGCGTGCGTCGGAACGTCGTCCAGAGAGGCGAAGCAGCCGTCGTGGACCTGCTGATTGCGGCAGATCTCATCCAGCGCCACGGGCTTGACCAACACCGGATCGTCGAAATCGGCGACGGGGGGATCGTTGAACGCGATGTGCCCGTTTTCCCCGATGCCCATGCAGGTGATGTCCACGGGATATTCCCGCAGCAGCTCTGAATAGCGGGCGCACTCGGCCGCGGCGTCGCGCGAGGCGGCGGCTCCGTCCAGACAGTTGACCGTGCGCAGCGGCACGCGGTCAAAAATCGCGGCGCGCAGGAAGTTGGCGAAACCCTGCGGCGCGTCGGGCGCAAGGCCGATGTATTCGTCCATGTGGAAGGCGTTCACACGCCCCCACTCGATGTCCGTCCGCGCGATCAGTGCGGCGAGCACTTCGTTCTGCGAGGGCGCGGCGGCAAAGATCACATTGCAGGTCTCTTTCTGCGACAGCACCTTCCGGATCGCGGCGGCGATCTCATCGGCCGCACGCAGACCCATCTCCTGCCGGGTGTCGCTGATCTTCACCGGCAGAGTGCCGAACGGAATGGTTCTGGTCATGGAAATTCCTCCTCAGTTTTCATAGCGCACGGCGCCGTCGCGCAGCACCATGGCGATGCGGATGGTGTGGTCAAACACGGCGAGGTCGGCGGCACGGCCGGGTTCGACGCGGCCGAACCGGTCGTCCAGCCCGAGAAGACGCGCCGGAGTCTCGGTGATCATCTGCACGGCATCCGGCAGGCTCGCGCCTGCCATCGTGACCATCGTGCGCACCAAGCGGTCGGCGGTGCAGATGCTTCCGGCGAACGCCGTGCGGTCCGGCATTTTGGCCACGCCGTCCTCGAGGATGACGCGCTGGCCGTTCTCCAGACTGCCGAGAATGCTCTCGCCGCCCGTCTGCCCCGCTGCGCGCATCGCGTCGGTCACGAGAACGAGGCGGCGCGGCCCGATGTGGCGATAGGCCAGCTGCAGCAGCGGCGCGGGCAGATGACACCCGTCCGCGATGATCTCGCTGGTCAGGCCGTCGTAGAGATACGCGCTTTCGATGATTCCGGCGTGCCGGAATCCGGCCACGCGGACGATCGTGGACGTCGCCGAGTACAGGTGCGTGATGTGGCTGTATCCGCAGCGCATCGCCTCCAGCACCGTGTCGCTGTCGGCTTCGCTGTGCCCGATGCAGGGCAGGATGCCGCGCCGCTTCAGTTCGCGGCCGAACTCCATCGCGCCGGGAAGTTCCGGCGCAACGGTCCAGCGCAGGATGTGCGGGCAGGCGTCCAGCAGCATGTTGTATTCGGCGGGGTCCGGGTTGCGGATGTACTTCGGGTCCTGCGCGCCGGCCTGCGACGGGGCGACGTAAGGCCCTTCGATGTGCAGCCCCAGCAGTTTCGCGCCGTCGGGGAATGCGTCCCGGCACTGTTCGAACACGGAGAACGCGCGCAGCAGTTCGTCCGCGGAAGCGGCCAGCGTCGTCGGCAGCATGGCCGTCGTGCCGTGCTGCAGGTGCAGGGCGCTCGCTCCGTGGTACGCCTCGGGCGTTCCGTCCATGAAGTCGTGCCCGCCGCCGCCGTGCACGTGAATGTCAATGAATCCGGCGCTCACATACAGGCCTTTGAGATCGCGGACGCAGTCCGCGGCGGCGCCGCTGCGGGCGGGGAGAATGGATTCTACATTCTGCCCGCGGATGAGAATGTCGCACGGCGTGATGCAGCCGTCCTGCACGAGGCGGGCGTCACGCAGAAGCAGTGTGTTCATGCGATCCCTTCCTTTCGGAGAAGTTCCTTGAGGGCGTCAATGCACTCCGCCGTGGCGGCGGCGCCGCCCGCGGAAAATCCCGCGCCGCCCGGCAGACGCATCTGTTCTTCGGTGAGGCGGGAATCCTTGCGGTAGTGCGTCTCCATGGAGAGCCATCCGTCGTACCCGTCCTGTGCCAGACGGCGGAGCAGGGCGGGGTAGCCGACCTGTCCCGTGCCCACCTTGACGCAGTAGGTCTCCGGCTGTGCGCGGACGGCATCCTTGATGTGCACATGCACGAAGTACGGGCGGATGGCTTCGTACCCGTCCGGATACGGCGTCTCCCCGAGCGGGTCGTACATGCAGTTCCCCGGATCAAACACGGCGCGGATGTGTTCGGAGCCGATGGCTTCGAGCAGGCGTGCAAGCGCCGCGTGATTGGAGGTGTTGACGCTCGGATCGGCCTCCAGCAGGAGCGTTTTTCCGCGCGCAGCCAGCAGCGCGGCGGGGCGCTCAAAGCGGGAGGCGAGCGCCTCCGGCAGCAGAGGGCCGCTCTCGGGGGCGAAGAACGCGAAGCCCCGGATAAACGGGCAGCCCAGAATGTCGGCCGCGTCGCACAGGCGTTCGAGCTTTGCGAGCTCCTCCGTCTCATGTTCTTCGTCCGGGCTGCACTTGTAAAATGTGCTGGACAGCGAGCACACCGTCAGATGCTCCGCATCCAGACGCTGCCGCCACGCGCGCAGGGTTGTTTCGGGGATGCGGTCGATGGGTGTATCTTCGACGCTGCGCAGCTCCAGCCCGGAAATTCCGCAGGCGAGTGCAAAGCGGACGGCTTCGTCAAAGCTCTGCGTCACCTCGTCGGTGATGAATGCGATTTTCATGCAAAAGACCTCCGTGAACGGGGCGGGGCACTCAGAACGTCACCGGCGCGCCCGTCCGGGTGGACTCGTAGATCGCGCAGATCACGCGCACGGCCAGAGACGCTTCTCTCGGCGGGATGCACGGCTCGCGGTCCTCGCGCACGGCATCGGCGAGATCGCCCAGCAGGTGGATGTGGCCGTAGTTGCTGATCTTCGACGGGTCGCTCGAGCCGCCGACACGCTCTCCGGCGTCGGGACGGGGCGGAGCGTCGTTTTCGTCGAGGAAAGTCCACTCCTGAATGCCGTCGTCGCTGAACACGACCGTGCCCTTTTCCCCGTGAATGTAGAACGTTGTGGAAAATCCGGGATATGCCGTGGTGCAGCCCTGGATAACGCACAGCCCGCCCTGCTTCATCTTCAGAACGGCCGCGGCGGTGTCCTCCACGGAGATGCGGCGGGCCAGCGTGTCGGCGCGGCCGCACAGGGACGTGACCTCATCGCCCAGCATCCACAGGATCAGGTCGATGCCGTGCACGCCCTGATTCATCAGAGCGCCGCCGCCGTCCTGCTCCCACGTGCCGCGCCATCCGGCGCTGTCGTAGTAGGCCTGGTCGCGGTAGTATCTCAGATCCGCTCCGGCAAGGCAGATGCGGCCGAACTTTCCGTCGCGGATGGCCTGACGGACGGCGATGGCCGCGGGCATCATGCGGCGCTGGAAGATGCACTGCATTTTGGCGTGCGTGCGCTCCACGGTGCGGATGACGTCGTCGATCCGCTCCGGCGTGATCTCCATCGGCTTTTCGCACACGATTGCCTTGCCGGCCTCCGCGGCGGCCTTGCAGATCTCGCCGTGCGTGCCGCTCGGCACGCACACGCACACGACGTCCACGGCGGGATCGGCCATCACGTCATGATAATCGTAGTACACGTGGGGCACGTGGTGTTCGGCGGCGAACGCGTCCGCCTTTTCGGGGATGATGTCGCAGGCTCCGTACAGAACGCAATCCTTTTCACGCAGGGATTCCAGCGATTTGGCGTGTGTAAAGGCGATCACGCCGCAGCCGACGATCGCAAAATTCAACTGTTTCATTCGCTTGTTCGCATCCTTTCTTTGTTTGGGTATTTGCGAAAAAGGGTGGTTTCACATTTGTCAACCCCTAAATCGTCGTTTTTCGACTATTTTTAATTGGGTGGTTTTCTATTCGGAATTGGGTGGTTACATTCAATTTCGGAACAGAAAATCGTCCAATTTTTCTTTGCGAAATTGGGTGGTTTTCTGTTCGGAAAAGGGTGGTTTTTTATGATGGAATGTGGTATAATGCTCATGCGAAACAAGAGATACTTGGGAGGGGCATGGGCATGGCAAAAGTCGAAGCATCCATAGGCAACCACTTGGACTTACCCGAGTTCAATGTCATCAATCGGCAAGAGTCTCCTTCGGGGGACATTCTTTATACTGTTGAGCCAAAAGAAGCTCCTGCAAAATGTCCTTCCTGCGGAGGCAAGCTGAACATACATAAAAAAGTCGAGCGAAAGGTAAAAGACCTCGACGAGTTCGGAAAACAAGTTGGCATATTAGTTAAGGGACGGTCTTATATCTGCAAAGCCTGCGGGGAGACTGTGCGTGTCGATTACCCATCCTTGCATAAGCAGATGACTCAAAGACTGGCGGAGCATATTATGCGGGATACCTTCCGAGAAGGGACTTTTACCGAGGTTGCGAAGAAGTACCATGTTTCCACATCAACCGCCAAAGAGCTTTTTGAAGAGCGCGGAAGAGAGCGCTGGGCTGAATACCGCCTTATCACTCCTACCGTTCTTGGCATTGATGAGGTGCATTTGAACAATGCGTACTACGGCGTATTTGTGCGGGTAGACAAGCAGAACGGTGGTATCATCGAGCTGTCTGAAAAGCGTACCAAGCAGGCAATTATCGAGGTTCTGGAGCGCATGGACCAGCCAGAAAACCTCAAATTTGTCACAATCGATATGTGGCGCCCATATGCCGATGCTGTCCATTCCGTATTCCCAGAAGTCCCTGTTGTCGTAGACCATTTCCACGTTATAAAAGAGCTTACACGGTCTTTGGACAGCGTTCGTTCAGAAACCTGCAAACGGATATCCAATGTGAGAGAACGAAAATCGCTAAAACGGAATCGGTTTCTTCTGTTATCAAACCACGATTCTCTTTCCCCGAAGGACATCAAATTTCTGCAAGAATTGTTCGACAATTACCCGCAGTTCAAGATTCCGTATGACCTGAAAGAATCGTTCCGAAACATTTACTCGCTTGCAAAATCACGAGAAGAAGCGATGCAGTTCTTCCATGAATGGTGTGACGAATGTAAGCGTTTGAAAGTAACGGCGTTCGATAAGTTTATAGGTATGGTCTATAACTGGCAACAGGAGATATTTGCCTACTTCGATTATCCAGACCTTGACCGGACAAACGCCCAGACAGAGAGCTTTAACCGAAGCATCCGAAATGTGGCGCGAGATGGTCGAGGATACTCCTTTGAGAACCTTCGGACGAAGATGATTTTCCAAGAGAAAACACCCGATAGCACACGATTCGACTTTGATGCTTTCCTTCTGATAAATGACGACGATACTGACGATGAATAGAGCAACGCCCGGAACGGTGTGCCGTTTCGGGCGTTGCTCTATTCATCGTCATAATTGTTCGTTTCTCTGATACTTGCATTTAGAACAATTCCAAAAGCAATCGTGGTCTCTATTTCCAACAACATCCATATAGTTGTTGTTATAAATGCCACCACATTCGTATTCTTCAGAATAGGCGTTACACTCATCATCTCCTGTAAGCCATTCGTTAACTACATTGCCTTTGTCAAAGGGGCAATTTTCTCCATCTACATATCTCATACTTAGCTACCTCACACAAACATCTGTTGTAACAGACCTTTTTTGATTTCCTGCATGGTTTCCAACTTACGCTGATGAAGGGTGATAAGACTGTCGATTCCATCAAGCATCTCTGCAATTTTCGTCTGTTCCTGCACAGATGGGAGCATCACCTCGGTCTTCAAGATGTTGTCATTGTAAAGCCTCTTAATAGTACTGCCTTCAATCCCGGCCCATTCTACTACCGAGTAGAGGTGTCGAAGAAATGGATTGATGATGCTCTTATCGTGCTTTAGCCAGACAATGTTGGAATCCTGAAAATACTCATTTTCCCCAGTAAATTCAACGGTTCTACCTATACTGCCGGATGCCGAAATCAGGATATCTCCTTTATCTGGATACGGATATTTCGCCTTAAATTCTTCGAAGAGCTCACAAGTAATGAAAGCATCCGGTTCACCGCCAAATGTTCCGATTTTGAAAAATGGAATTTCACCAGACTCTGAAGTCTGATGTTTGAAAATCCTTCTGCACATTGCGACTGAGCCGATGTCACCCAACTTACGCTGTTCCCAATCGCCAGTAAATCCCGGGAAACGCAATTCGGGCACAGTTTCGCCTTTCTTTGGGAACATTTTTTGCAGAAGCCCCTTCTTTTGCTCTTTCAGGGTTTCCACACGCTCCCTCTGAAGGGAAATCTTCTTGTCATAGGCAGAAAGAAAGTCGGCAATTTTTTGCTGTTCTTCAAGGCAAGGTATTTCTACCGGAATGTTAAAGAGAATATCATCGGTCATGCTGACTCTATCATGTCTTGCTCCTACCGAACCATTATCATAAACAAACCTATGCCATGCTGCACTTGCAAAATATCTCATTAGGTACTGTGAGCAGTCCTTTGTTATAGGATGCAGACAAGTGTATAGAGGAGATACTACGCCGGGGATTTCACCATAGTAGCACTGAAACGGGCCGTATGGTGCAGCCTTTGATTTGCGTGGATTATATACAAAATCATTAGGATTAAGTATGTAGTATCCATCGATGTTTTCAACAGAAGCAATATCTTTGTCAAAAAATTCTCTCTGAGGGATAATTCCATGTTCTGCTGAATTGGTAAGTACAAGTTCGATTTTCCTATCAACATTTTTCCTTGTGATTTTTGAGAATACTTCAGAAAGTTTCTTTTTATTCCATTCGGGAAATTCACTTCCATCGTCTGCATGAAACCGCAGCTTTTGGAATCCTGTTGCAGGGGTCATCATCACACCTCCAAACCCAACTGGCGGAAGTAGTTTTCAACAATGGCATCTGTTTCCGCAATTTGCCTATCCAGCTCTTTCAGCTTTGCTGTGCAGGCATTGATGTCGATGGGGTTTTCCGCCTCGAAGGTATCTACATAACGAGGAATATTCAGATTGTAGTCATTCTGGCGGATTTCATCCAGTGTCGCCACATGAGCAAACTTATCGACATCTTTGCGAGCGGTATAGGCATCAACAATGCGCTGAATGTTCTCAGGAGACATACTGTTCTGCTTCTTGCCGGGGACGAACTCGTTTGAAGCGTCAATGAACAGAATATTGTCAGAATTGCCGTTCCTCTTCTTTTTGCACACGATTGCAACCACCGCAATGCCTGTCCCATGGAACAGGTTAGGTGCAAGCCCAATCACAGCGTCAATGACATTCAAATTGTCAATCAGGTACTTGCGGATGGAAAGCTCTGAGGCTCCACGGAACAAAACACCGTGAGGCAGGAGGACGGCAATTCTGCCATCGTCATCCATGTGGTAGACCATGTGCTCCAAGAACGCGAGGTCTGCCGCTTTCTTCGGAGCCAAGGCACCCGCAGCGGAGAATCTGGGGTCATCCTCATACGACTTGGATGCCTCCCAGCGTGCGCTATAAGGCGGGTTTGCACACTGAATGGTAAAACGCAGGGGTTCACCATTCTCATAGAATTTATCCTTTTTCAGAATATCTTCATTGTAGGTCGTGAACTGTTTGTAGGGGACACCGTGCATCAGTAGCGACATACGCAAAAGGTTGTAGGTACTGCCGTTCATCTCGTCTGCGTAGAAGTGACCCACTTTATGCGACGAAATCTCATCCTGTACCCGCAAGAGCAGAGAACCGGAACCAGCACAGGGGTCGCAGGCGGATTTCACCTCTTCCAGCCCAACTGTTGCCAAGCGAGCCAGCAACAGTGCGGGTCCCTCGGAAGTGTAGAATTCTCCACCTTTCTTACCAGCATCCGAAGCAAACAGACCAATCAGAATCATGTAGGCTGTCCCCAGCACATCAATCTTTGCGTCCTCTACATTGAAGCTGATGTCATTGACCTTCTGCATGACTGTGGAAATGAGCTTGGTGCGGTCAGAGACTTCTTTGCCCAAATCCTTGTCCTGCAAATTCATATCATCGAACAGCTTTTCAAAGGCAGGCTCAGATTCCTGCCCCAAAGTGGAGGCAATCAACGAAGAGACTGCCTTTTCAAACTTCTCAATGGTAAACTTCTTGTCCTCAATCTCTGCAATCATGGAGTCATACAGATATTGCGGCTCAATAACGTAGCCAAGATGCTCGATGGACCACTCTCTGACAGTCGGAGCAAACTCTTCATTTTCAAGAGCTTCCCGGTAGGTAATCCCGTCATTTTTCAGAAGGTCATTCATATATGTTTCTGTCTTTTCGGACAGGTAACGATAGAAAATGACACCGAGAATATAGTTCTTGAACTTGCTGGAGTCCATGTTGTTACGCAGCTCATTGGCAATATCCCAGAGCTTTGCGGCAAGCTCCTGAGATTGCTTCTGTGCAATTTCTACGCTCATGCTCGTTATACTCCTTCAGCAGTAAACTTGTCGTACATATCCTTCACGAAGTCCAGCAGATTGTTAATCAACCGGGTCAATTTCAACAGCCCCAGATTCATACCAGAAACACGCTGGCGGATACTTTCTTTCGTGACCTGTTTCGTATCACAGAAATACTGATTCAGGATGAAGGAAACGGTATCGACATCTACTTCATTTACCTGAGCAAACTCCTCGATGAATGCCTGCATCCGTTCTTTCTCGTACTGGGCGTACGCCTCGATAATATCTTCGTCCGGGTCCAAATCGAAGAAACGCCCCGTCACGAAGTCCTTCATGATGTCCTTCTTATAGCGCATCTTTTCGTTGTCCGAACGCTCGATTTCACGCAGAATCAGGTCGATGGATTTCTCCATCTCAGACTTGTTTTGGCGGTTTATGTCCTTCAGCAGATTCAGAATATAGACCACATTGATTTTGTCCGTACGGATAAGCTCAATCTGAAAGTCAATATCTGCCAGAACAGGAACCTTACCTGCCCCGTCCTGATTTTTGAGAGAGTCATAGTAGTACAGATACCACGACTTATAGTTAAAGAACTCCTCCTCATCCATGAAAAGGTCAAGGTCTGCCCAATCAAATTTAGAGAAGGTTTTCAGTGTGCTGAGTGTGCCAGCCAGCTTGCGGAACGCATAGATGAACTGACGCTGCTCATCCTCGCTATACAAATGGCCTGCATCGTCTGCGGTCTCCGCCACCGCTCTCACGGCTTCGGTACTCTTGCGATACTCGGCTACATAGAAGTCGTAGCTTTCCAGCAGATAGTCGTTGGGGTTTCCGTCGCCGGAATAGAGCTTTAGAGCCTCGTCCTGCGCCTTTTTGATGTTGCGGTAGGTAACGACCTGTCCGAACTGCTTCGTGACCTTAGAGACGCGGTTCGTGCGGCTATACGCCTGCACCAGATTGTGCCAAATCAGGTTTTTATCCAGAATCAGCGTGTTCGTAGCCTTGCTGTCGAAGCCCGTAAGGAACATATCAACAACCAGAAGCAGGTCGATTTGCGGCAGGTCCTTTTGCTTCATACGGCTGGCAATATCCTTCCGGTAAGCGTCAAAGCTGTCGAGGTCGAAGCTGGTTCCGAACATCCTGCCGTAATCGTCCATGCACAGCTTGAGTTCATCACCAGAATACTTATCTGTCCCTTCGTCTGCATCCTCGTTGGGACGGTATGTAAAAATGGCGGCAATCTTATACCCCTTGGGGTTATGCTCTTTCATGTAACGATAATACCGCATAAGGGTCTTGATGCTGTCCACTGCGAAGATGGCGGTATAGACATCTTTGCCCGTCGGGTGGGTATGGCGCTCCAGATTTTTAAGCACATCATCAGCGATGTTATTGATTCGGATTTCCCTGTGATAGAGGTCCTCAAGGTCAATCTTGTGCCGCTTGCAATACTCCGGGTCATCCAACTGAGAGGCATCCAAAGACGGGTCATCGACTTTTGTGATGTTGAGGCTTCGCATATACTCCACAGAGAACCGCAGCGCATTGCCGTCTGCAATCGCCTCTTTAATCATGTAGCGATGAATGCAGGAATCCAGCTTGCCAGAGGTAAAGACATCAGCAGTAGTGCGCCCATCTGCGCTCTTGTTCTCCTTGAAAATCGGAGTTCCGGTAAAGCCGATATAGTTGGCATTCTGGAAATGCCGCTGGATGTCTCCGTGCATCCGTCCAAACTGAGAGCGATGGCACTCATCAATGATAAAGACGCATTTCTTCTGCCGAAGTGTTTCCATCTTTTCAGCATACTTCGGATTCTTCAGGGCTGATGCCATCTTCTGAATTGTTGTGACAATCAGCGTTTTCGTGGAGTCTCCCAGAGCCGCAACAAGTTGCTTGGTATTGTCGGTATTATCCACGCATCCCGGCTCAAAGGAGTTGTATTCGTCAACAGTCTGGTCGTCCAAGTCCTTACGGTCAATCAGGAAGAACACTTTGTCAATGCGTCTATCATCCCGCAGCAGAGATGCCAGCTTATAGGAGGTCAGCGTTTTGCCGGAACCCGTAGTATGGAATACATAGCCATTCAGATTGCTGCCCATAATGCGCTCAAACGCACGCTTGACCGCATAAATCTGATATGGGCGCATGACCATAAGAATCGGTTCAGACTCCTTCACAATAAAGAACTTCGTCAGAAGCTCAGTGATTGCAAACTTCGTCAAAAACGATTCTGTAAAGTCAATCAGCTTATTGATGCGCTGGTTGTCTTCCGTTGTCCAGAAGAATGCCAACGACTTCAAGATACCTTGCTCATTTCCGTCAATGCCACGCTCATTTGTATTGGCGAAGTATTTGGTCTGGGCAGAATTGGAGACCACAAATACCTGCAAGTAACGGAACAGTCCCTTGAAGGAGTATCTGCGATATCGGTTGATTTGATTGATGGCTTCGTTCAGCTCCACGCCGGGGCACTTTAATTCGACCTGAATCAGAGGCAGACCGTTGATAAGAATAGTCACATCATAGCGGTTCTTGTAGACAACATCCTCCAAGTGGTCTTTGTCCATCGTAACCTGATGCGTAACTTGGTAGGTATTTTTTGTCTCATCATCGGTGAGGAATTCCAGATATACGGTTTTGCCGTTATCCAGCTCCAAAACCCACTGTTCTCTCAAAATCTTTGCGGACTCATAGATGGTGTGGTTATCAAGGCGCAGCATGACCCGGTGGAATTCCGAATCAGACAGAGTAGCTTCACCCTTTGCTTCTACCAATTTCTCGCAGTTTACTTTGCAGAGCTGCTCTCTAAAGTTAGAGAGAACATCATTATAGTTCTTCATGGGGATGAATTCATACCCCAAGTCAGTAAGCCGCTCAATAAATAGTGACTCAACCTCATATTCAGACTGGACTCGTGCCATAAGTACCATCCTCCATAATCTATTTGGGGTAACTGGGCAGGTTAATGACCACCTTTTTCCGAATAGATTTTATGAGACGAGTATAACACAAAAAA
>NZ_NFJT01000032.1 GCF_002160015.1 Anaerofilum sp. An201
GTGGCGAGAGTCGAACTCACGGCCTCTTGAACCCCATTCAAGCGCGCTACCAAACTGCGCTACACCCGGACAACGTTCCCGGCTCTTGGGAACGTATGTTATTATACAGTGCTCTTTGCATTTTGTCAATACTTTTTTGAATATTTTATGTCCTATTCTTTCTGCGCTGTTTCCTTTTCCTGCTCCAGGCATTTTTCCAGCTGTTTGAGAAACAACGCGGCCGCTTTGGAAAAAAACTGGTATTTTTTCCACACAATTGATGCCTCTGCCTCCAAGCGCGGGGAAAGCGGCCGAAAACACAAGTTGCTGTCTCCCTGTGTATTCACAAGGTTGTCAAAACAGATCGCGTATCCAAACCCCTCGCTGGTCAGCAGCGAAGCGTTGAACAACAAATTGTACTCCGCAACGATGTTCAGCTCGTGAAAATCCTTTTTGATCCAGTTTTTGATTATCCAGTCGCTCCCTTTTTGGGCGGAAACGAGCAGCGGTTTGTCCCAAAGGTCTTCCGGCGAGATGCTTTGCTTTTGCGCCAGAGGCGAATCCTTGCGCATCAGCACTCCCCATACATCTTTGATCGGCACCTTGACCGCTTCGTATTTTGTCAGGTCGACCCGATCGTATACCAGCCCAAAGTCAATCAGACCTTTGTCCAGCTGTTCCATCACATAAAACGCATTTCCGCTGAAAATTTGATAGTGTATATTGGGATGCCGCTTTTGCAGCGCCTGCGCTGCTTTTGCAAATACGCGGATAATCTGTGTCTCCCCGGCTCCAATGCAGATATCACCCGCTATATTGTCGTCCGAAAGCATGATCTCTGTTTCCGCCTTCTGCACCAGTTTCAGGATCTCCTCTGCCCGCTTGCGCAGAATCATCCCCTCCTCTGTCAGCGTTACCTTTCTCGACCCCTTCCTTCCGCGCACCAGCAACTGTTTGCCGAGTCCTTCCTCCAATCCTTTCAGCTGTGTGGACAGCGTCGGCTGGGAAAGATGCAGCGACTGTGCCGCAGCGGAAATGCTCTGTTCCCTGGCCACTGCCAAAAAATATTGCAGCACACGCAGTTCCACTCGTATCACCTCCGGGTTAACTATACCAGATTTTTGCATAGTTTACAACTATGGCGATCTATTTCAAATAAGTATTTGCTATTCTCTCTGCACCGCGCTACAATAAAACCGGAAAGCAGGTTTGCAGATGTTTTCCAAACCGGCCGCATGGTTTTACCGGCGGAAATTCCAGACCGTCGAGAGGGATCGAGTATGTATACGTCAAAGCAGGCCGTCACGCAGAATCTGCTGGACGCAGGATGTGACTGCGAAACCATTGCACGATTTTTGCGGTATGAAAAAGAGGGAGACCGCGAGGGACAGCTGTCGCTGCTTGCCGCACATCGGCTGCGCCTGCTGGAGCAGGTGCACCAGGAAGAAAAGCGCATTGCCTGTCTGGACTATCTGGTCTACCAGCTTGAAAAAACAGACGATGCTCTGTAACACGCAAAAAGGGGGAATGGACATGGACTGTGTCCAGAAACAAACATTGGACGCCGAGCGCGCACTGTACGGCACAGGGCCGCTGCTGGTGAAAGAATGCCGGTTTGATGGTCCGGCCGACGGCGAAAGCCCGTTAAAAGAATGCCGCGATATCACAGTGGAAGATTGCTTTTTCAACCTTCGCTATCCCTTCTGGCACGATCGCGGCCTTTGTATTCAGAACTCCGAGCTGACGCCGCAATGCCGCGCGGCGCTGTGGTATTCGGAAAACATCGTTATCCGGAATATCCGCCTGCACGGCATCAAGGCGCTGCGGGAATGCCGCAATGTGAGGATGCAGGACTGCGAGATCCGTTCGCCCGAGTTTGGCTGGTCGGTGAACGGCCTTGCAATGGAACGCTGCACCGCTGAGAGTGAATATTTCATGCTGCGCGCGGAGAATCTCCGGTTTCAGAAGGTGGAGATGAAGGGAAAGTATTCCTTCCAATACATTCAGAACTCGGTGTTCGACAACTGTGTATTCGATGCAAAGGACGCCTTCTGGCACGCGAAAAACGTGGTGGTGAAAAACAGCGTGGTCAAGGGCGAATATCTGGGCTGGTACTCCGAGAACGTCACCTTCGACCACTGCCGCATCATCGGCACACAGCCGCTGTGCTATTGCCGCAACCTTATGCTGATCGACTGCGAGATGGAACAGACCGACCTCGCCTTTGAAAAATCCGAGGTGCAGGCCACCATCACCTCCCCTGTCCTCAGCGTGAAAAATCCTGCATCCGGCTGCATCACCGCACCATCGGTGGGGGAGATCATCCGCGACGACCCCGCTTCCCACGGCATCGTAAAAACTTCCTGTCCCGCACATTTCTGCGCATGACAGACACAAATTAGGAGGAAATTTCATGAGCAAACGAGTTTTGATCGTATCCGCCAGCCTTCGCGCACACAGCAATTCCCACGCGCTGGCCGAGCGCTTTGCACAGGGCGCGCGCGAAGCCGGACATTCCGTTGAAGTTGTGAGCCTGCAAAACAAAACGATCGCGTTCTGCCGCGGGTGCCTGGCCTGCCAGAAAACCGGCAGCTGCGTCATCCGGGACGATGCGGTGGAACTGGCGCAGAAGATGCACGACGCCGAGGTGATCGTCTTTGCCACCCCCATCTACTACTACGAGATGGCCGGCCAGATGAAAACGCTGCTGGACCGCGCCAACTGCCTGTACGGCTCCGACTACGCCTTCCGGGACATCTATCTGCTGTCTGCCGCCGCGGAGGATGCCGAGGGTGTGGACAAGCGCGCCATCAGCGGTTTGGAGGGATGGATCGAGTGCTTCGAGCGCGCCCATCTGGCAGGCACTGTATTCGCCGGCGGCGTGAATGATGCCGGTGATATCGCAGGGCATGCCTCGCTGCAAAAGGCCTATGAGATGGGCAAAAATGTGTGAGCCTATCCGCCGGGCGGCAGCACCGTGTCGCCGGAAAAAAGAGAAACTGAACAATCGAAACGGAGGAAACAACAATGGCAGTAAAACAGACCGCCGGGCGGGATTCTCTGGGTGAATTCGCCCCCAAATTCGCACAATTGAACGACGACGTACTGTTTGGCGAGGTGTGGAGCCGCGAGGACAAACTGTCGCTGCGGGACCGCTCGCTGGTGACGGTGACCGCCCTGATGGCGCAGGGGCTGGTGGATACCTCCTTTCAGTTCCACCTGATGAGCGCCAAGCAGAACGGCATCACCCGCACCGAGATCGCCGAGATCCTCACACACGCCGCCTTTTATGCGGGCTGGCCGAAGGCGTGGGCCGCGTTCCGCATGGCAAAGGATGTGTGGAACGAGGACGCCGCCGAGGACGCCAAAGCGCAGCACCAGGCCTCGATGCTGTTCCCGATCGGGCAGCCGAACGACGCATTTGCGCAGTTTTTTGTGGGACAGAGCTATCTGGCTCCTGTGTCCGGCGAGCAGGTGGGCATCTTCAACGTGACCTTTGAGCCGGGATGCCGCAACAACTGGCACGTGCACCACGCCAAGAGCGGCGGCGGGCAGATCCTGATCTGCGTGGCCGGGCGCGGATATTACCAGGAATGGGGCAAGCCGGCGCAGGAGCTGCATCCCGGCGATGTGGTGAACATCCCGGTGGACGTGAAGCACTGGCACGGCGCTTCGCCGGACAGCTGGTTCTCGCATCTGGCCGTGGAAGTGCCCGGCGAAGAAACCAGCAACGAATGGCTGGAGCCGGTGGACGACGCTGTGTATGGACAGCTGAAATGATTGTTTGAGGTGATAGACAATGAATGGAAATTTCAGTTACTGCAATCCCACCCGCCTGTACTTCGGGCCGGATTCGATGCAGAATCTGCGCGGTGAGCTGGAGAAATACGGCCCGAACGTGCTGCTGTGCTACGGCGGCGGTTCCATCAAGAAAAACGGCATCTACGACCAGGTGATCGAGATCCTGCGCGCGGCCGGCAAGCAGGTGACCGAAGACGGCGGCGTGATGCCCAACCCCACGGTGGAAAAGCTGTATGAGGGCTGCCGTCTGGCGCGCGAGTGCAAGGCCGACCTGATCCTGGCGGTGGGCGGCGGCTCGGTGTGCGACTATGCGAAGGCGGTGTCGGTATCGGTCCACTGCGAGGATGACCCGTGGGAGAAATACTATCTGCGGATGGAGGACGTGTCCTGCGAGATCGTGCCGGTGGGCTGCGTGCTGACGATGGTGGGCACCGGGTCGGAGATGAACGGCGGCGCCGTCATCACCAACCACCAGCAGAAACGGAAGATCGGCCATGTGTTCGGCGAGAATGTCTTCCCCAAATTCGCCATCCTGAACCCCACCTTCACCTTTACCCTGCCGAAATACCAGATGGTGGCGGGATTCTACGACATCCTGAACCACATCACCGAGCAGTATTTCTCCGGGCAGGACGACAACACCACCGACTACATCTCGGAAGGCCTGATGCGCTCCCTCATTCATTCCAGCCGCATCGCCGTGCAGGATCCCACCAACTACGAGGCGCGCAGCAACATCATGTGGACCGCCACCTGGGCGCTGAACACCCTGCTGGCCCAGGGCAAGAGCACCGACTGGATGGTGCACATGATCGGCCAGGCGGTGGGCGCGTTCACCGACGCCACCCACGGCATGACGCTGGCTGCCGTTTCCCTGCCCTACTACCGCCACATCTGCCCGTGCGGACTGGAGAAGTTCCGCCGGTTCGCCGTGAATGTGTGGCAGGTGAATCCCGACGGCAAGACCGACGAGCAGGTTGCTGCCGAGGGCCTGCAGTGCATGGAAAACTGGATGCGCGAGATCGGCCTGGTGATGAACCTCCGCGAGCTGGGCGTGACCGAGGACATGCTGGAGGGCATCGCCGACGCCACCTTCATCATGGAGGGCGGCTACAAGGTGCTGTCACGCGAGGAAGTGGTGCAGATCCTGCAGGAGAGCCTGTGAAATTCCCGCTGCTCCGCCATGTTTTTGGCATACCATCAAAATTTTTCTGCAAATCTTTGTGCATTCCGTCCATCTTTACAAAAGGCGGGCAGTATTGTACAATAGACAGTACAAGAGAAACGACGCTGACGCGAAAGGACAAAAGCGCCTGACGGGAAAGGGTCGTGCGGCACACTGACGATGCAGAGCGGTATGGGCGCACCCTTTTTGGGGTGCGCCTTTTCGCCTTTTTGAGAGGAGGAAACCGCGTGAACGAAAACAGAGTGGCCCTGCTGGGCGTGGTGGTGGAGGATGCCGATTCGGTGGAAAAGCTGAATTCCCTGCTGCACGAATACAAGGATTCCATCATCGGCCGGATGGGCCTGCCCTACCGCCAGCGGGGATGCAGCATCATCTCCATCGTGCTGGACGCTCCGGCCGACGCTGTGAGCGCTTTGTCCGGCAAGGTGGGCATGCTGCCCGGCGTCACCTGCAAGGCCATCTACTCCAAAATGCCCCATGAATGAGCGGATACAGGAGCTGCTCGCCGGCCGCCGCCTTTCCTTTGAACAGTGGCGCAGGCTGCTGGCAGAGCGGCAGGAGCTGGACAAAGCCGCGCTTTTTTCGATGGCCGAACGGGAACGCCGCCGGTGGTACGGCGACGAGATCTATGTGCGCGGGCTGATCGAGTGCAGCAACATCTGCAAGAACAACTGCCTCTACTGCGGCATCCGCCGCGATAACCGGACTGTGTCCCGCTACCGGCTGGACCGCGACACCATCCTCGCCTGCTGCGAAAAGGGATATGCCTGGGGATTCCGCACCTTTGTGCTGCAGGGCGGCGAGGACCCCGGTATGACCCCCGCATGGGTGGCCGAGCTGGTGCGTTCCATCAAGCAGCGCTGGCCGGACTGCGCGGTGACCCTCTCGCTGGGCGAACAGGAGCGCAGCGTCTATCAGCTGTGGTTCGACGCCGGGGCCGACCGGTATCTGCTGCGCCACGAGACCGCCGACCCCGCCCACTACGGGATGCTGCATCCGCCCGAACTCAGCCTTGCGCACCGGATGGACTGTCTGCGCCGGCTGAAGGAGATCGGGTATCAGGTGGGTGCCGGGTTCATGGTGGGTTCTCCCGGGCAGACTGCCGACACACTGGCGCGGGATTTCTGCTTTTTGCAGGACTTGCAGCCGCAGATGGTGGGGATCGGGCCGTTCATTCCGCAAAAGGACACCCCCTTTGCCCACCAGCCGCCCGGCACGCTGGAGGACACGCTGGTCCTGCTGGCGCTGGTGCGCCTGACGCTGCCCAGGGTGCTGCTGCCCGCCACCACCGCGCTGGGCACCATCCATCCGCAGGGGCGGGAGCTGGGCATCCGGGCCGGCGGCAATGTGGTGATGCCCAACCTCTCCCCTCCCGCGGCGCGGGACAAATATACCCTCTACGACAACAAGCTGCACACGGGGGACGAAGCCGCCGAACATCTGGCGGGGCTGAAGCAGCGGCTGGCGGCCATCGGGTGCACCGTGGCGGTGGGCCGGGGCGACTTCCCCACTTAGACGATACATTTTTCACTGATGGGGAAGGAAATGCCTGACCCAAAAGAAAGGAAGAGATCACAATGTACAATCCCAAATCCAGAAAGGCCGAGGAATTCATCGACCACCAGGAGATCCTGGACACCCTCGCCTATGCCGACGCCCACAAAACCGACGCCGCCGTCATCGACGCCATCCTGGAAAAGGCAAAGCTGCGCAAGGGGCTTTCCCACCGGGAAGCCTCGGTGCTGCTGGCCTGTGAGCTGGAGGACCGCAACCAGCAGATCTACGAGCTGGCCAAGCAGATCAAAAAGGATTTCTACGGCGACCGCATCGTGATGTTCGCGCCGCTGTATCTCTCCAACTACTGCGTGAACGGCTGTCTCTACTGCCCGTATCACGCCAAGAACAAGCACATCCCCCGCAAAAAACTGACCCAGGACGAGATCCGCGCCGAGGTGATCGCCCTGCAGGATATGGGACACAAGCGTCTGGCGCTGGAGACCGGCGAGGACCCGGTGAACAACCCCATCGAGTATGTGCTGGAATCCATCAAGACCATCTACTCCATCCAGCACAAAAACGGCGCCATCCGCCGCGTGAACGTGAACATCGCGGCCACCACCGTGGAGAACTACCGCAAGCTGAAGGAGGCGGGCATCGGCACCTATATCCTGTTCCAGGAGACCTACCACAAGGAGAGCTACGAGCACCTGCATCCCACCGGACCCAAGAGCAACTACGCCTACCACACCGAGGCGCACGACCGCGCGATGGAGGGCGGCATCGACGATGTGGGCCTGGGCGTGCTGTTCGGGCTGGAGCTGTACCGGTATGAGTTCGCCGGCCTGCTGATGCACGCCGAGCACCTGGAGGCTGTCTTTGGCGTGGGGCCGCACACCATCAGCGTGCCCCGCGTCTGCCCGGCCGACGACATCGACCCGGACGCCTTCGACAACGGCATCTCGGACGACATCTTCGCCAAGATCGTGGCCTGTATCCGGGTGGCGGTGCCCTACACCGGCATGATCATCTCCACCCGCGAAAGCCCCAAGGTGCGCGAGCGGGTGCTGGGGCTGGGGGTGTCCCAGATTTCGGGCGGTTCCCGCACCAGCGTGGGCGGCTATGCCGAAGAAGAGCCGGAGGAGGAAAGCTCGGCCCAGTTCGATGTGTCCGACCGCCGCACGCTGGACCAGGTGGTGCGCTGGCTGATGGAGATGGGATATGTCCCCTCCTTCTGCACCGCCTGCTACCGCGAAGGGCGCACCGGCGACCGGTTTATGTCACTCTGCAAGGCGGGGCAGATCCACAACTGCTGCCTGCCCAACGCCCTGATGACCCTGAAGGAGTACATGATGGACTACGCGGCTCCCGCCACCCGGGAGGTGGGCGAAAAGCTAATCTCCGCCCAGCTGGACTACATCACCAACCCGAAGGTGAAAGAGATCGTCACCGAGCGCCTCGCATGGATCGAACAGGGACAGCGCGATTTCCGTTTCTGACAGGAGGACGCCATGAGCATGAACGACACGCCGTCCGGCGAACGGGTACACATCGCCTTTTTCGGGCGGCGCAACGCGGGAAAATCCAGCCTTGTAAACGCCTTCACCGGCCAGGAACTGGCCATTGTGTCCGATGTGAAGGGCACCACCACCGACCCGGTGTACAAGGCGATGGAGCTGCTGCCGCTGGGTCCGGTGCAGATCATCGACACGCCGGGCATCGACGACGAGGGAGCGCTGGGCGAACTGCGGGTGAAAAAGACACGGCAGGTACTCAACCGCACCGACCTGGCCATCGTTGTGGCAGACGCCTCCCAGCCGTTGCAGGCGTCCGACCGGGAGCTGCTGGGGCTGATTCGGGAAAGGAGCATCCCCTGTTTGATCGCCTGGAACAAGGCCGACCTTTTGCAGGCGGTCCCCCCTGCCCGGGACAATGAGCTGTGGGTGAGCGCCCGCACCGGGCTGCACATCCACGAGCTGAAGGAGGCCGCCGCCCGTCTGGCCGGACAGCAGGAGCCGAAACGCCCGCTGGTGGCCGACCTTTTGCAGCCGGGCGACCTGGTGGTGCTGGTGGTGCCGATCGACAAGGCCGCGCCCAAGGGACGGCTGATCTTGCCCCAGCAGCAGACCATCCGCGACATCCTCGACGCAGGCGCCTGTGCGGTGGTCTGCCGGGATGAGGAGCTTCCCCAAACGCTGGCCAAGCTGGCACAGCCGCCCCGCATGGTGATCACCGACAGCCAGGTGTTCGGCAAGGTGGCGAAGATGGTGCCGCGCGAGATCCCGCTGACCTCCTTCTCCATCCTGATGGCCCGGTATAAGGGCGATCTGGAACTGACGGTGCGGGGTGCGCGGGCGGTGGAGACGCTGCGCACCGGCGACAAGGTGCTGCTGGCCGAAGGCTGCACCCACCACCGCCAGTGCGGGGACATCGGGACCGTGAAGCTGCCGAACTGGATCCGCAAATCCACCGGGACCGAGCCGGAATTTGTCTTTTGCTCCGGGCGGGATTTCCCCGACGACCTCTCCGAATACAAGCTGGTCGTGCACTGCGGGGGGTGCATGCTGGGGCAGCGGGAGATGAAATACCGCCAGCGCACCGCCGCCGACCAGGGCGTGCCCATCACCAACTACGGCATCCTCATCGCCCATCTGAACGGGATCCTGGCGCGGACCATCGAGCCGTTCCCAAATCTTGCCTGACTCTTTTTTCTGTTCACAAAAGGCCGATCCCTGCTCGAAAGCAGAGATCGGCCCTTTGCGTCTGCACACGGCCCTCCCCCGCTATGGCAGCGCGCCGGTTCCGCGCCGCGCGCAAATTGCAGGCAAATATCCCAAAGATATGGCCTTTTCGCGCAGTGGTATGCTATACTATAAAATGACAGCATGAGATTCATCCCCCCACACCGAAAAGGACTCCGCCATGCAGTTTACGATTTTCCCCCCTCAAAGGCAAACGTTCATACCCGCAAAACAGGACGCCACATCGGCACACAGATGCGGCTCTTGCTTTGCGGTCTTTTTGCGCCCTGCGTCAGCCTGCCCGGACGGCGGTGCTTCGCAGGGCGCCTTTTTGTGTACCGAAAGGAGAGAAAGCAATGTCCAGACTGTGTGTATTCTATGCCCTGCAGGATGCAGAGATTTGCAGGCTCCGGGAAATGCCGCCGGAAGAGCGCTATGATTATATGCTGGAGGAGATAGAGCCTGCGCTGCTGGGAACCGACGCCGGGTATGAAATGGACAAGGCATGGGAAGGGGTCCAGTATTGTCTGGGCGGCGGCGTGTGGAGCGAAGAAAACCGCCTGCCCGGGAACGTTGTGTTTGGAGGAGAGTTCCTGGTGGATACCGACGAGGAGGTCATGACGCTGAAAAGCCATGCGGAAGTTCGCCGGATCGTGGAATTTCTGCAAACCCACGACCTCGCCGCGATCCTCCGGGAAAACTACGACCGCATCCCCGCACAGGCGTACAGCCTGCCCAAAACCGCGGAGGGGCTGGAGTATCTGATCGACTGGAGCCGCGGTTTGCAGGCGTTCTATGGGAAGGCAATGGAAAACCACTGCCAGGTGATCTTCACCGTTGATTTGTAAGCTCCTGCCCTGCTGCATGAAACGATTCGACACAACAACACCTTACCAAACGGAGAGAACAATGATCGAAATCAGAGGAAAATACAACGAGGCCAAAATCTTCACCGATGTGGTGGACAGCGCCTCCCTTGCACAGGTACAGGAGCTGTGCAATCAGGAATTTACCGCGGGCAGCCGCATCCGGCTGATGCCCGATATCCACGCCGGCAAGGGCTGCACCATCGGCACCACCATGACCATCACCGACAAGGTGGTGCCCAATCTGGTGGGGGTGGACATCGGCTGCGGCATGGAGACCATCCGCATCCGGGAGGGGCGTCTGGAACTGCAGAAGCTGGACAAGCTGATCTATGAAAAGATCCCCTCCGGCTTTTCCATCCGGGAAAAGGCTCACAGATACAGCAGCCAGATCGACCTGGGGCAGCTGTGCTGCGCAAAACACGTCGATCTGCTGCGGGCGGAAAAGAGCATCGGCACCCTGGGCGGCGGCAACCACTTCATCGAGGTGGACCGCGACGACGAGGGCTGCCTGTATATTGTGGTCCACTCCGGCAGCCGCCATCTGGGGGTGGAGGTGGCCGGCTATTACCAGCAGGCCGGCTATAAGGTCCTGAACCGGACCGACGACGCTTCCCTTGCAGCGCTGGTGGCCCGGATGAAGGCGGAGGGCCGCGCAAAAGAGATCCAGAAGGAACTGAAAAAGCGGAAAAATCTCAAGCAGACCAGCATCCCCAGAGAGCTGGCCTATGTGTCGGGGGAATTGTTCCAGCAGTATATCCACGACATGAAGATCGTCCAGCAGTTCGCCATGCTGAACCGGCAGGCCATGATGGACGAGATCGTCAAGGGAATGAAGCTCCATGTGGAGGAGCAGTTCACCACCATCCACAACTACATCGACACCGACGCCATGATCCTGCGCAAGGGGGCCGTGTCCGCCAAGGCGGGCGA
Source organism: Anaerofilum sp. An201 (assembly GCF_002160015.1). GTDB lineage: Bacteria > Bacillota > Clostridia > Oscillospirales > Ruminococcaceae > Anaerofilum > Anaerofilum faecale. The sequence continues at coordinate 11,004 of NZ_NFJT01000032.1, forward strand.
ACAGCTGCTCATCCCCATCAATATGCGGGACGGAAGCCTTCTCTGTGTGGGCAAGGGCAACGAGGACTGGAACTTCTCCGCTCCCCACGGCGCCGGCCGTCTGATGAGCCGCGCCGAAGCAAAGCAGTCCTTTACCGTCTCCGAGTTCCAAAAGCAGATGGCAGAGATCTACACCACCTCGGTGAGCCGCTCCACGCTGGACGAGTGCCCCATGGCCTACAAGGGCATGCAGGACATTCTGGACAACATCGGCCCCACAGCGGAGGTTGTGAAGATCATCCGGCCCATCTACAACTTCAAGGCCGGGGACGAGGAATAAGAAAGCAGAGCGCAGAGGCAGGTGCCCGTTCTGCAGGACCCGATGAAGTGTCATCAAAAAGGAGGGATCCCCATGTGCAAGGAAGTGTTTTCGCAGGATCTGGACAAGGAAAAAAGCCTGCGGCCCGGCAGCCCCTATATCATTCAGATGTTGTTCAAGGAACCGGTGCCCCTGCCCGGCAAAGAAGAAATGACTGCTGTGATGAAGAAACACATCGGAGCCATAGAGTGTTTCTGCCACAGTGACGAGATGGCGGGCTTTTCCGCCCTGGAACATATCGCGGAGTTCAAGGACGGCAGATGCCCGGTACAGCTGATGGTGATGGGCTGCAACAGCTTTGAAGCGGAAGGTATCGACGATTTCCTCAAAAGCCAGATGTGGGACTGCCGGAATGATCGGGAGCGGATCTTCCGGGAGTGCCGCTATCAGGTTGTGGCCGTTGATATGATGGCCGCCGTGCTCCCCGCCCTGGAGCGTGCCAATCTGGACGCCGATTTTCTGGATGCCTTGGCAGAACTGTATCCCGCCTGTGAAGCGTTCTATTTCCAGAATTGCGGCAAGCTGCTGTTGGCCGAAGACGTGCGTTCGCACCAGGCCGAAGGGCCGGACCGCTTCATCCGTTTTGGTGTGAATGCACGTTTCTTTACCATTCAAGGCACCGAGGATATGCTGGTGGATACGGTGGGCATGAGCACTTTGTTTCTGCCGGACCTGCAGTATCATTTTCACGGCATAAACCCAAACTGGATCGTAAACCACGCCTACAATACGGCATCGTATATTCTGGAGAACGAGAACCCCATTCAGGACGGAGAGACCATCGACGGCGTTGCAGAGGGGTGGATTTGTCCGGATGTACAGTGGAAATGCCAGCTGGAGGAGGCTCTGATTCAGCCGCCACGGCCGGTGCTGGATATTCACACCGGGCCCCATGCGGCCGGCAACCGCTGACAAAATCTCCGGCGGGCCTCCGGGGCCGGACGGGCATCAGACTTGCAGAGGTTTTTATCCTGCAAAAGGGCCGGTACGCATCGTGAGTACCGGCTCTTTTTCGATCACCTGTGCGGTGCTTTTCTTTGGCGTATGATCGGCGCGAACCCGACGATTCGCGAAATTAAAGGGCCTCTGCGCGCCGATTAGTACATGCCGCCCATACCGCCCGCGGCGGCGGCAGCGGCAGCACCGGCAGCAGCGGGATCTTCCGGCTCGTCGGCAACCAGGCTCTCGGTGGTCAGAACCATGCTGGCCACGCTGGCGGCGTTCTCCAGAGCGCTGCGGGTGACCTTGGTGGGGTCAACGATGCCGGCTTCCAGCATATCGCCGTAGGTTTCCTTCTGGGCATCGAAACCGTAGTTCACCTTGCCGCTGGTGAGGATCTTGTCGATGATGACGCTGCCCTCCAGGCCGGCATTCTTGGCGATCTGACGCAGGGGAGCTTCCAGAGCCTTGCGCACGATCCGGGCGCCGGTGCGCTCGTCGCCCTCCAGACTGTCGCACACGGCGTCCACAGCGGGGATGGCGTTGATGGGAGCGGTGCCGCCGCCGGCCACGATGCCTTCCTCTACGGCGGCCTTGGTGGCGTTCAGGGCATCCTCGATGCGCAGCTTCTTGTCCTTCATCTCCACTTCGGTGGCAGCGCCCACCTTGATCACGGCAACACCGCCGGCCAGCTTGGCCAGACGCTCCTGCAGCTTCTCACGGTCGAAGTCGCTGGTGGTGGTCTCGATCTGGGCGCGGATCTGGGCCACACGGTCGGCAATGGCCTTCTTGTCGCCCATGCCGCCCACGATGGTGGTGTACTCCTTGGTCACCTTCACCTGGCCGGCACGGCCCAGCATGCTCATGTTGGCTTCCTTCAGCTCGTAGCCCAGCTCCTCGCTGACCACAACACCGCCGGTGAGGATGGCGATATCCTGCAGCATCTCCTTGCGGCGGTCGCCGAAGCCGGGAGCCTTGACAGCCACGCAGGTGAAGGTGCCGCGCAGACGGTTCACGATCAGGGTGCTCAGCGCCTCGCCCTCGACGTCCTCGGCGATGATCAGCAGCTTCTTGCCGCCCTGCACGACCTGCTCCAGCAGAGGCAGCAGATCCTGGATGGAGCTGATCTTCTTATCGGTGATGAGGATGTAGGCGTCATCCATGACAGCCTCCATCTTCTCGGTGTCGGTGACCATATACGGAGTGATATAGCCGCGGTCGAACTGCATGCCTTCCACCACTTCGGTGTAGGTCTCGGCGGTCTTGCTCTCCTCGATGGTGATGACGCCGTCGGCGGTGACCTTCTCCATCGCCTCGGCGATCAGTTCGCCAACGGTGGAATCGCCGGCGGAAACGGTGGCCACACGGGCGATGTCCTTGCTGCCGTTCACCTTCTGGCTGTTGGCGGCGAACGCCTCCACGGCGGCCTTCACAGCCTTCTGCATGCCGCGCTTCACATCCATCGGGTTGGCGCCGGCGGCCACGTTCTTCATGCCCTCGTTCACCAGAGCCTGGGCCAGAACGGTGGCGGTGGTGGTGCCGTCGCCGGCGGCGTCGTTGGTCTTGGTGGCAACCTCGCGCACCAGCTGCGCGCCCATGTTCTCGAAGGCGTCTTTCAGCTCGATCTCCTTGGCGATGGTCACGCCGTCGTTGGTGATGACCGGGCTGCCGAACTTCTTGCCCAGCACCACATTGCGGCCTTTGGGTCCGAGGGTGATTTTGACGGTGTCCGCCAGGATATCAATGCCGGCGCTGAGGGCCTTGCGGGCCTCTTCGCCGTGAAGAATCTGCTTTGCCATAACGCATACACTCCTTTATTGCTTGTGAAACATTGTAGTTGTGTGAAAGACGGGATCACTCCACGATGGCCAAGATATCACTCTGGCGCACGATGGTGCACTCTTCGCCGTCCACCTTGACCTCGGTGCCGGAATATTTGGAGGTGAGGACCTTATCGCCCACCTTGACGATCATCTCCACTTCCTTGCCGTCCACCATACCGCCGGGACCAACGGCCACGACCTCGGCCACCTGGGGCTTCTCTTTTGCAGAGCCGGCCAGGATGATGCCGCTCTTGGTGGTTTCTTCGGCTTCGACGGTCTTGATGACAACACGGTCTGCCAGAGGTTTGATTTTCATGGAAAACTCCTCCTATTTAAAATTTTTTATTCAACTGGATCTGTTGGACCTTCAAGTCCTTAGCACTCGTTATCTCTGAGTGCTAATGTATATTTTAGCCACTTCTTCCATAAAAATCAAGAGTCTAAAATAAAAATTTTTTGTGAACATACTGTGACGCTGTATTTGCGCGATTTTTCGGCGTTTTTTGGCTGCTCACACCGGGGCTGTGCAGGCGTTGTGCATCACAGCGCCCGCTGGCACAACAAACCGCGCAGCGCCGGGCAGCACGCTTGCCTGCAGCTGCCGGCCCGGCCCGCACTCGCCGTCGATGTTGAGAATCAGCGGCCGCTCGTCCAGCGCTGTGATGGACACCTCGCGGGTGCGCACCAGACGGATGATGGAGCGCAGGTCCTCGCGGATTTCCCCGTTCCGGACATGTTCGCCGTTTTTATAGATGCCCACCACGCCCGCGATGCGCAGACGGCTCACCTTTTTCACCAGCACCACGTCCAGCAGGCCGTCGTTCAGGCTGGCTTTGGGGGAGGCCTGGTATCCGCCGCCGTAACAGGAACCGTTGCAGACGGCCGCCATCAAAAATTCATCTTCAAAGGTTTCCTCGCCGGTCTGCACACGCAGGCGGTGCCCCAGCGGCCCGCACACCTGCTGCACCACCGACAGGTGGTAGGCCATCTGTCCGCCGCAGAAGGGGAGGCGCCGGAATTTGGGGATGCCGTAGGCCACCTGGGCGTCCAGCCCGGCCGAGCAGATGGCGGCCGCCACTCTCCCCTCGCCCATATCCATCAGGTCTATCGACACGGCGCTGCCGTCCAGCTGGGCCTGCAGGTTGGAAAACAGGCTCACGCCGTCAAAATTGCGCACGAAATCGTTGCCGGACCCGCAGGGAATGCAGGCCACCTCGGCGTTTTCAAACTGCCATGCGCCGCACAGCACCTCGTTGAGGGTGCCGTCGCCTCCGCAGGCATACAGGCGCACCGGTCCGCCCTGTTCCGCATACCGCCGCGCCAGCTCAACCGCGTGGCCGTGCGCTTCGGTGCGGAGGATCCCATAGGACTGCCCGGCTGCCTCCATCACCGCTTTGATGCGCGGTGCAAGCAGCTGACCGGCATCTCTCTTGCCGGATATGGGGTTGATGATAAAAATGTGCCGCATATGGTTTTCATCCTCTCGCAGACGGTTTCTATATCGTTCTATTGTAAAGCATTTGCGCGGCCGCCGCAATACCCGCAGACAGAAAAGCGCGGCGCACAGGGATTCTCCCCATGCGCCGCGCTGTGGCAGTGTTTGCCCGATTGCTTATTTGAAGTAGCGGTCCAGCAGGCCCTTCATGCCGCGGCCGTGACGGGCCTCGTCCTTGGCCATCTCGTGCACGGTGTCGTGGATGGCGTCCAGGTTCAGCTTCTTGGCCAGGGCAGCCAGCTGCATCTTGCCGTCGCAGGCGCCGTGCTCGGCGTCCACACGCATCTCCAGGTTCTTCTTGGTGGAGTCGGTGACGACCTCGCCCAGCAGCTCGGCGAACTTGGCGGCGTGCTCGGCCTCCTCGAAAGCGTAGCGCTTCCAGGCCTCGGCGATCTCGGGATAGCCCTCGCGGTCGGCCACGCGGCTCATGGCCAGGTACATGCCAACCTCGGTGCACTCGCCGGTGAAGTTCATGCGCAGGCCCTCGAGGATCTCGGCGGGAGCATCGGCAGCGATGCCCACCACATGCTCGGTGGCGTAGGTGAGGCCCTCTTCCTTCTTCACGAACTTGTCGGCGGGAGCCTTGCACAGGGGGCAAGCCTCGGGAGGGGTGTCGCCCTCATGAACGTAACCACATACGGTGCATACCCATTTAGCCATTTTATTGTCCTCCGTTTCATTTTTGTGTGTTTCTTTTGTGTAAAGCGCGCTGTGCGCTTTCCTTGTGCTTATTATAGCGCCTTCAAAAGCAAAAGTCAATACCATTTGATACAAATTATCAAAAATATTTCTCACTGGTCTTTCCAGAGCGCTTTCTGCATCGACGGAAGCAGCGCACGCAGCAGTGTTCCGGTGAGCCAGCCCACCACCAGCCCGCTCACCAGCAGCACCGGCGCATAGCTCAGCGCAAGACCGCTGCCCAGCAGCACCGCCGCCATACACAGCTGGCCCACATTGTGCGCAATGGCGCCCGCCGCCGAGAGGATAAACAGTGTGGGGCGCTGCTTGCCCAGCAGCAAAAGGCACATCACCCCCATCGAGACCAGTCCGCCGCATCCCGAAAGCAACGCCGCCACGGCCCCACGCGTGAGCAGCGCAAACCCCGCTTTCAGCACCACCAATACCAGTGCCTGGCGGCGGTTCATACACAGCAGCGCGTACATCACCACAATGTTGGCCAGGCCGATCTTGACGCCCGGCGCCAGCCCAAGAAGCGGCGTGATCCAGGATTCCAGCACACTGAGCACAAGTGCCAGTGCAAACAGCATGCCCGTGAGCGCCACATGATATGCATTTGTTCGTTTCAAGTTCCCGCCCCCTTCTGTGTTTTTATTGTAGGGGCAGCGCGCACCGCTTGTCAAGCAAACTTAGCGCGCGTACGCGTGTGTATGTATAATCTGTTAATTCCTGAAAATACTTCTTGAAAAGGGCACCGGTTTGGTGTAACATTGTAATAAACACTTTCTTGGTAAAAAAAGGAGTTTGGAACGATGAAAAAACTGTTGAGCATTGTTTGTGTTGTGTGTATGCTGGGTCTGCTGGCTGCCTGCGGCACCTCTGCAAAGGAGTATAATCTGTCTGATGTGCTGGCTTCGCTGGACTCTGCCAACCCGCTGGCCGATGCCCGTGAGCTGACAAAGGACGACCTGACCCTGCTGATGAGCGTGCCCGAGACCGACATCGCCGAGTTCGCCGGCAACATCAGCGGCGACTCCACCACCGGCGCCATGAACGTGGTGGTGAAGGCTGCCGAAGGCAAGGCCGACAGCGTAAAGACCGCGCTGGACACCTACCGCACCAACCAGGTTGCCATCTATTCCGCCTACGATCCCACTGTGGCCGGCATCCTGGAGGATGGCCGTGTGGTGGCGCACGGCGACTATGTGGTGCTGGTGCTGGGCTCCTCCGCCGACGTATACAGCGCGGTGGACACCGCCATCGACGAGGCGTTCAAATAAACACAAATTTTTGAACTTTTCAGAGGGCCGGTCCGGTCAGATAACCGAACCGGCCCTCATTTTGGTGAATGGAGGATACCCGCTTTGCTGTTCAGTACCGTACTGTTCCTGTTCCGTTTTCTGCCCATTGCGCTGGGCCTTTACTATATCAGCCCGCCAAAGCTGAAGAACCTCTCGCTGTTTGTATGCAGTCTGGTGTTCTATTCGTGGGGCGAGGTTCGCTTCTTCCCCATCATGGTGGTGCTGATCCTCATCAACTACATCTGCGGCCTGTGCATGGAAAAATTCGACCACAGCCAGCGCGCACGCCGCGTGTTCCTCATCCTGTCTGTTGTGGGCAGCCTGTCGATGCTGGTGGTGTTCAAGTACACCAATTTCATTGTGGACAGCATCAACGCGCTGGCCGGTCTGGCACTGCCCCATCTGGAGGGCGTGAGCGTGCTGCCGCTGGGCATCAGCTTCTACACCTTCCAGACCATGAGCTACTCCATCGACGTATACCGCCGCGAGGTGGAAACCGAACACAACATCATCGACTTCGGCGCCTACGTGGTGATGTTCCCGCAGCTGATCGCCGGCCCCATCGTGAAATACCGCGATGTATCGAACCAGCTGCACGTCTACAAAAACCGCTACAACCTGGCCCAGATCGAGGAGGGCATCGCCCTGTTCATCTTCGGCCTGGCCAAAAAGGTGCTGCTGGCCGACACCATCAGCGCCCTGTGGCACGACATCATCGGCACCTACGACACTTCCACCGGCCTCATCAGCGAGATGGGCAGCGTGGGCCTGGCCAATGCGTCCAGCGGCCTTGTGTGGCTGGGCCTGATCTCCTATTCCCTGCAGCTGTATTTCGACTTCTCGGGCTATTCGCTGATGGGCATCGGCATGGGCAAGATGATGGGCTTCGACTTCCCCGCCAACTTCAACCTTCCCTATATCGCCACCAGCATCACCGACTTCTGGCGCCGCTGGCACATGACCCTCTCCAGCTGGTTCCGTGAATATGTCTACATCCCGCTGGGCGGCAACCGCAAGGGCCTGAAACGCCAGATCTTCAACATGTTCGTGGTGTGGACCCTCACCGGCATCTGGCACGGCGCCAACTGGAACTTCATCCTGTGGGGCATGTACTATTTTGTGCTGCTGGCCATCGAGAAGATCTTCCTGCTGAAGTACCTGAACAAGAGCAAGGTATGGTGCCACATCTACACCCTGTTTTTTGTGGCCATCGGCTGGGCGCTGTTTGTGGGCAACGAGCCGGGCATCGGGCTGGGCCTGCTGTTTGAGAAGATGTTCAGCTTCTCGGGCGGCGTGGGGCCGTGGTATTTCCTGCGCAATTACGGCGTGCTGCTGATCATCTCGGTGCTGTGCTGCACTCCCCTGCCGCAGAAGATCTGGGACAACCTCAAGGACAACCGGTTCCTGCGCATCCTGATCCTGGGCACTCTGCTGGTGCTGAGCGTTGGCTATATCGTGGCTTCCACCAACAGCCCGTTCCTGTATTTCAACTTCTGAGGAGGCGGAACCTGTGAAAGAGACATGGAAAAAATTGAAGGCCGCCCCTGTGGCGCTGCTTTTCTTCGCATTTTTGTTTGGATTTATGATCCTGGACATGATGTGGCCCAAGCGGGAATACTCCGAGCTGGAAAACCGCAAGCTGCAGCAGGTGCCCGCTTTCAGCTGGAGCGCTCTGTTCTCCAACCAGTGGACGGCGGATTACGGGCTCTATATCCAGGACCAGTTTGCCTTCCGTGACAGCTGGATCGACCTGAAATCCCGCGCGGAATATTTCCTGGGCAAGACCGAGAACAACGAGGTGATCTACGGCGACGACGACATGATGTTCACCAAGTTCTACTCGCTGGAGCGCTACGGCGACACCTGGCTGCGCAACGCACAGGCGGTGGAGCAGTTTGCCGCACGGCATCCCGGCAAGGTGAGCTTCATGCTGGCCCCTTCCGCTTCGCTGATCTACGAGGACAACCTGCCCGCCAACCTGCCGCTGGCGGATGAAGCCGCCTATCTGGACCAGATCTTTGCCGCCGTTCCCAGCGCCGAGGTGTACGACCTGCGGGAGCTGTTCACCCAGCACAAGGACGAATATATCTTCTACCGCACCGACCATCACTGGACCACCCACGGCGCCTGGCTGGCCTACAGCGAGTTCTGCGCCCGCAACGGTCTGACCCCCTTTGACACCGAGGCCCACGAAAAGGTGGAGATCGAGGATTTCTACGGCACCAGCTACTCCAAGTCCCGCCTGTGGAACGCGGTCTCCGATACGCTCACCTACTACCCGCTGGACAACTCCATGGAGATCGTGGTGCCCGGCGAGAACTCCGCCGCCAGTGCGGACGGCACGATGTACAACCTGTCCGCGCTGGAAAAGCGGGACAAGTATTCCGCCTTCCTGTGGGGCAACAACGGCTACAGCGAGATCGAAGGCGACGGCGAGGGCAGCATCCTGGTGGTGAAGGACAGCTACGGCAACAGCTTCGCCCCCTTCCTCACCGCGAACTACGCCAAGGTCGGCGTGGTGGACTTCCGCTATCGCAAGGCCAATCTGGAGGATCTGATGGAGCAGTACGACCAGGTGCTGATCCTCTACAACTTCCAGAGCTTCTACAAAGACGACAGCGTGCGCTGTCTGAACCTGAACCTGGCGCAATAAAACAAAACCAGCATAGTGCATGCAGAAAGGCTTGCTCTCCGGTGTGGGAGCAAGCCTTTTTTGCATTTTCTCTTGACAGAAGATAGATCGCAGTGCTATACTCATGGTGTAAACATCGCAGTACGATATATCGCACTGCAAAAGGAGTGAGGTTTGTTTGGACGCGCACATCAGAAAGGTATACGTTCCCATGACTGAAACCGGCTTCTATATCCTGTTGTGCCTGCAAAAGGAGGCGCACGGGTACAGCATCGTGCAGCAGGTGGAACAGCTGACCGGCGGCGAGATCCGCATCAGCCCCGGCACCCTGTACGGCAGCCTGTCCAAGATGGAAAAGGATGGGCTGATCCGGTTTTTGCGGGAAGAGGAAAAACGGAAAATCTACTCCATCACAGACTTGGGACGGCAGGTGCTGGAGCTGGAGACGAAGCGGATCGAACGGCTGTATCGGAACATGCGGGAGGTGCAGGGAGTATGAAAGACACAAAGACAGAATGGAAGTTTTTCTCGATCGCAGACTGGGAAAAGGAGGAGCAATACCTCCGCCGCCAGCATCAGAACGGCTGGAAGTTCACCGGCGTGAGCTTTTTGATGGCATATCATTTTGTGCGGTGTGAGCCGGAGGACGTGGTGTACCAGCTGGACTACAACCCGGCGGCAAACAAGCAGGAATATCTGCAGATTTTCCGCGACTGCGGATGGGAGTATCTGCAGGATTATGTGGGATACAGCTATTTCCGCAAACCCGCCTCCGCGATGCAGGGAGAGGAAGCGATCTTTTCGGATGACGCCTCCCGGCTGGATATGCTGCGGCGCATCATCAAAGGGCGGCTGCTTCCCCTGTTGCCGATCTTTCTGCTGCTGGTTCTGCCCAATCTGCTGCGCCCGCTGAGCGCCTACAGCACACCGGTGGAATACGCACTGCTGGCAATGTTCCTTTTCCTGGGCGTGGTCTACACCTTTATCTTTGTCTATTTCGGCTGGCAGTTTACCAAACTATACAACCGTTTGCAGCGGAAATAACCGCACACAGCAAACCCGCCCGCGGCCGTTGGATGGCTGCGGGCGGGTTTTGATTTTGGGGATTTTTGCGGAAGAATCAGGATTCCTCGGCTTCCAGTGCTTCCTGTTCCTCCATCAGGTTTTCCCATTCGTCGAACAGCTCCTGCTGGCGGAACTTGGCGTCCTCCAGGTCGTCGCAGGTCTGCTGCAGTTTCTGGTAATCCTGCAGGACTTCGGGGTCGTTGATGGCGTTTTCATAGCCGACAATGTCTGCTCCCAGCTCCTCGATCTGGGTTTCCAGCTGGCGGATGCGGGTGCGCAGTTCGGCCCGGCGGCGGCGCTGCTCCTTGCCGTAGGCGGGTTTGGAGTCCTTCGGCTTTTCCTGCACCGGTGCGGCGGCAGCATTGCCGCGATTCATCAGCGCATCGTAGGACGGGTAGACGGTCGCCTTGCCGTCCTCCAGGTACAGGATGGGGCATCCCAGCGTATTCATCAAGTAGCGGTCGTGGGTGACCATCACCAGCGTGCCCTCATAGGCAGCCAGCGCCTCGGTGAGGCTTTCACGGGTGTAGATGTCCAGATGGTTGGTGGGCTCGTCCAGGAACATGAGGTTCGGGCGCTCCAGCACCAGCTCGGCAAAGCGTAGGCGCGCCAGCTCGCCGCCCGACAGGGCCGGGCAGGGCTTAAAGACATCCTCGCCCCGGAATCCGAACCGGGCCAGATGGCTGCGCACCTCCAGCTCGGTGAAGCGCGGCCAGGCGTCCCAGATGGTGCTGATGACGGTGCCGCCCCGGCGCAGCTGCTGCTGCTCGAAAATGCCGGGCTTCGCGCCCGCTCCCAGGCGCACCATCCCGCCCGACGGACGGCGCTTTCCGTCCAGCACCTGCAGCAGGGTGGATTTGCCCGCGCCGTTGGGGCCGGCGATCACCAGACGCTCCCCGCGCAGCACCTGCAGATCCAGGTTCTCCACCAGCATGCGGTCGCCGATGCGGATGCTGATGTTTTTGGCGGTGAGCAATTCATTATACGGTGTGACGTCAAATTCAAACCGGAATTTCAGCTGGGTGTGCCAGGTGCGCGGCGCTTCGGTGATCTCCATCTTCTCCAGCTGCTTGCGGCGGCTCTGTGCCATTTTGGTGGTGGAGGCGCGCACCAGATTGCGCGCGATGTAGTCCTCCAGCTTTTTGGCCTTTTCCACATCGGCGTCGTGCTGCTTCTGCTGCAGCGCCTGCGCCGCTTCCTTCAGCGGCAGATAGGCCGAATAGTTGCCCTTGTAGGTGGTCAGGCCGCAGTCCTCCACCTCGAAGATGCGGTTGCAGACCGCATCCAGAAAATAGCGGTCGTGGCTGACCACCAGCACCGCGCCGGAATAGGTTTTCAGATAACTTTCCAGCCATTCCATCGTGATGAAGTCCAGATGGTTGGTGGGCTCGTCCAGAATCAGGACGTCCGGATTCTGGGCCAGCAGCTTCGCCAGACGCAGGCGGGTGTTCTCGCCGCCGGACAGCACGCCCGCCGGCTTTTCCCAGGTCTCGGCCGGGAAGCCCATGCCGTTCAGGATCTTGCGGATCTGCACGTCCATGTGATAGCCGTCGGCCGCCTGCACCACCGCCGCCAGACGGTCGTGCTCCTCCAGCAGTGTGGGGGAGGCGTCCTTCGTCATCTGCTCCTCCAGCTGCTGCATCCGCTGCATGGCTTCCAGCACCGGCGCAAAGGCGCGCTGCATCTCGCCGTAGACGCTGAGGGAGGCATCCAGCACGCTGTTCTGTTCCAAGTATCCGATGCGCGCGCCGCCCGCCAGGTTGAACTCGCCCTCGTCCGGTTCATATTCGCCGCACAAAATACGCAGCAATGTTGTTTTTCCCGCGCCGTTTTCTCCAATGATGCCCACGCGGTCTTCTTTGGCAATGGTGGCGGTGATGCCTTTGAGCACCACGCGCTCCCCAAACTGTTTGCCGATATTCTGCAATGAGATAAGCATAGGTTCCTCGTGAATTGTGATTGAATGTCAGTGTTTGAAGCGGTGATCCAGCCAGTCCAGCAGGTCCGCATACACGTCCTGCCGGTTGATCTCGTTCAGCATTTCGTGGCGGCCGCCGGGATACAATAGCAGCGTCAGGTCCTGCACACCGGCGGCGCGCAGCATCCGCTCCACCGTGCACACGCCCTTGCCGTAGCTGCCCACCGGGTCCTGATCGCCCGCAAACAGCAGCACCGGCGTGGTCTTTTTCAGGCGCTCTGCCCAGCGCTCGCTGCTGACTGCCCGCAAGGTGCAAAACATTTCATAGAACGCATTGACGGTGAAGGTGAAGGTGCAGCGGGGGTCCTTCGCATAGGCCGCGACGATCTCCTCGTCCCGCGTGATCCAGTCGTAGGGGGTGTTGGGATGCGGGATGCGCGCCAGGTAGCTGCCGAAGGCCATCTTCTGAATCACGTTCGAGCGATATTTATCCCCTTTTGTGCGGGAGAGCATCCGGCTGAGCAGAATGCCCGCCGTCAGGGCGGGATTGGGGCCGGCGGTGCCGCTGAGGATCAGCGCGTCGATGGCGTCGGGATAGACGGCCGCGAACAGGCGCGCAAAAAAGCTGCCCATGCTGTGGCCCAGCAGGATCACCGGCAGACCGGGAAAGCGCTCGCGCGCCAGCCGGTTCATGGTGTGCAGGTCGTGCAGGATATGCCGCGCGCCGTCCGGGCCGAAATAGCCATACTCGCCCGCGGCGGTGGCGCCGTGGCCCAGATGGTCGTTGCCGGCCACCGCGTAGCCGTTCCTCGCCAGATGAGCGGCCACCTCTTCGTAGCGGCCGATGTATTCGCACATGCCGTGGGACAGCTGCACCACCGCCCGCGGCGGTACCGACGGACAGGTGTAGTAGAAGCCGGCCACCCGGGAGGCGCCGTTGGAGGAATTAAACCAGATGTCTTCTCGTTGGATTTCCGACATTGTCCAGTTCCTCCTGTTCCATCACGATCTGCATCAGCTGCGAGAGGTTGTCGATGACAAAATCCGGCTGCACCCCGGCGGTATTCTCCGCACCGGTGAAATTGCACCAGCAGGTGGCCAGGCCGGCGTTGATGCCGCCCTGGATGTCCGCCTTGAGGCTGTCGCCAATCACCAGCACCTTTTTCCGGTTGTTGATGCCCAATGTATTCAGCGCTGCATCGAAAAATTTCCGGTTCGGCTTGGTGACGCCCAGCTTTTCCGACACAAACACCGCGTCCACCAGCTGATCCAGCCCGCTGCGCTGGAGGCGGCCCTGCTGCACCCGCTCCACGCCGTTGGAGATGATGGCGATGGTGGCCACCTCGCTGAGGTCCTTCACCAGCTGGATCGCCCCTTCATAGGGGATGGCGTGCTGGCTGAGGCAGGTGAGATAGTACTGGTTCATGGCGGCGGGGTCGCCCTCCTGCCCCAGCTCTTTCAGCAGGGTGGAGAAGCGCTGCACCACCAGCTTGTCCTTTTTCATACGGCCTTTTTCCAGCGCCTGCCACAGCTCGGTGTTGATGGTGTGGTAGCGGCTGATGGTCTCCTCGTCCACCGGAAGATGAAACTGCTCCAGTGTCTGGCGCAGCGCCATCCGTTCGGCGGCGTCGAAGTCCAGCAGGGTCCCGTCCACATCGAACAGCAAACAATTGTAAAATGCCATAGGTATGTTTCCTCGCTTTTCTTGGGATAAAAGAGACCGGGCCGGCCGGTTGTGCCGGCCCGGAAGTTGGCTGCGGAGGGATTATTCCTCACACATGGGGTATGCGTCCTGCTCGTCGTACAGGGGCTGGATCGGCTCGTTGCCCTCCTGCTCGCAGCTGCACTCGTCGCGCAGACAGGCGCACAGCTCCTGCTGGCAGGCGCGCAGACGGCGGCGGCAGTTGCGCAGCTGCTCGCGGCACTCGGCCAGCTGCACCTCGCACTCGGTGGGCTGCGGATCGGGGCAGGTCTGGCAGCTGCCGCACGGCCAGCGGCAGCCCGGCTGGCGCTGCTCCGGCTGCGGGACCGGGTCGCCCCAGTCGAACCCGTAGTTCTCCTGGCAGCAATTCTCGGTGCTTCTGCGGCAGGTCTGGCACTCCTGTTCATTGCGATTGCAGCCGCAGCGTTCACGGCCACAGCCGCAGGACTTGTTGTTATTGTACATGGCGTTTCGCCTCCCTTCGCATCATGCTATGCGGAGGCGGCGCGCCCTGTTACAGATAGAATTCGCCTTTCACGCTGCGGCTGAACAGGAGGTCCAGCGCCTGCTGCGGCTTGCAGCCGTGGTACAGCACGTCGTTCACCGTCCGGCAGATGGGCAGATCGACGCCGTATTCCTCGCCCAGACGGATCAGCGCCTTGACGGTGGAGGCGCCCTCGGCCAGCTGAGAATAGGGCTTGCCCTTGATGAAGCATTCCCCGAACATGCGGTTGTGGCTGTGCGCGGAGAATAGGGTGGCCTCGTAGTCGCCCAGATGACACAGGCCATAGGCGGACAGCTCGTTGCCGCCCATCGCGTGGATGAGACGGGCGATCTCCCGCGCGCCGCGCGCCATCAGCGAGCCTTTCAGGCTGGACAGACCGGCGCCGTCCAGAAATCCCGCCGCGATGCCGATGACGTTCTTGGCCGCCGCGCCCACCTCGGTGCCGATGATGTCGCGGCCCTTATACAGGCGGATGAGGTCGGAGGAGAGGTTCTCCACGATGCGGTCGGTGACGGCAGGGTCGGCCGAATCCACCACCATGCAGTTGGGGATTCCGGCCGAGAAGTCCTGCACATGGCCCGGCCCCACCCACACGGCCACCGAGATGGGCTGGTGGATGCACTCCTCCATCACCTGGGTGAGGCGCTTGCCGGTCTCCACCTCGATGCCCTTCATGCACAGGACGAAGGTTTTTCCCTCCACCGGGTACTGGTCGATGCAGCCGGCCAGCTGGCGCAGCTGCTGGGCGCTGATGGAGATGATGACGGTGTCCGCCCATTCCAGCGCCTGCCGGAGGTCGCTGGAGAGGACAAGCTGTTCGGGAAGGGTGAGATATTCATTTTTGCGCTGGGCGGCCAGCTGCTGATAGGCGCGGGATGTGTCGCGGCCCCACAGCAGCACCTCGTTGCGTGCGCTGTGATAGGCCGCCAGGAACGAGCCCCATCGGCCGCATCCCAAAACGGTGAGTTTCATGGTGTTTCCTCCTGTATCTGTCCTGTGATCTCCTCTGTGTGCTGGGGGGAACAGTTTGTTTTTCTACGGCCAAAAGCCGTTTGGCGCAGGCACAAACGGCTTTTGGGAAAGGGTTCTCTGTCAGCCCTGCGGCTGGGAATTGCCGCCGTCCGGCTGCGAACCGGAATCCGGCGGGACCGGGTCGGGCGTGGGGGCAGGGG
>NZ_NFJT01000033.1 GCF_002160015.1 Anaerofilum sp. An201
CGATGACGCCGAGGTTCCACCTGTTCCCATTCCGAACACAGCAGTTAAGCTCGGTCGTGCCGAAAATACTTGGCTGGAGACGGCCTGGGAAGATAGGTAGGTGCCGGCACTTTTTGTATGGCCCGTTGGTCAAGCGGTCAAGACGACGGCCTCTCACGCCGTAAACGGGAGTTCGATTCTCCCACGGGTCACCACTATTTTCATACGATCTTGCCGGAGAATCGAACTCCTCGGCATCTTTGGCGGTTTGCCCCCGCAGGGGCAGAGCCAAAGGCCGATTTCGATTTGCGAGCATTTTGCCCAGGCAAAATGGCTCGATTCTCCCACGGGTCACCATTTTTGCACAGACAATTGAATCTTGTGCGAAGCA
The DNA here is from genome assembly GCF_002160015.1 of Anaerofilum sp. An201. Classification (GTDB taxonomy): domain Bacteria; phylum Bacillota; class Clostridia; order Oscillospirales; family Ruminococcaceae; genus Anaerofilum; species Anaerofilum faecale. Next base: position 371 of record NZ_NFJT01000033.1, read on the forward strand.
GCGTGTGATTTCTGCGCTGTATCGCCGGTGCCGATGACGCCGAGGTCCCACCTGTTCCCATTCCGAACACAGCAGTTAAGCTCGGTCGTGCCGAAAATACTTGGCTGGAGACGGCCTGGGAAGATAGGTAGGCGCCGGCGCTTTTTTTGTTTTGTGAGGCATGTTGGATGTGCTCGGCAGTGTCCGCTCCGCTCTCCACAAAAACCGGAAAATCCGTTGAAAATCCGCCCGGACGGGAAACTGCCCGCCGGCGGATTTTTCTGCATATTGTCCCTTCCTTCCGCATATGCTGGTATCAAACAACGCACAGATGCGGAAGGGGAGAAAACCATGTTTGTACTGACTTTGAACCGCGCGGTGCTCAAGCGCACGGCTGTGATGGCAGTGTGCGGCGTGATGCTGGCGGGCGCGATCTTTGCGGTGGACGGCATGATGACCGGCGGTGCGGCCGAGACCAGCGCCCAGACCCAGACGGTCAAGGTGGAGAACGCCCAGGATATGACCGCCTATTTCACACAGTTCGGGCTGGAGATGGACCCCGCCACGGTGACGGTGGACAAGGTGCAGATCCCCCGCGACTGGGATGTGCATTTTGAGGCGTTCAATGCGGAGATCGAAAAGAGCGGCCTGAGCCTTGCCAGATACAAGGGCAAGCAGGTGGAAAAATGGACGATGCAATGCACAACATTGAACAACGGCGAGCAGAAATGCCTGGGCGTGCTGCTGGTGTATAAGCAGAAGGTGATCGGCGTGTATATGCTGCAGCAGCCGTCCGGCGAGGTGACCGCGCCTGCCGACGCCGCCCAGACCGCCGCGCCGCTGGAGCAGGTGACCGACGACTTTGCCGCCAACACGCTGCCGCAGCAGGCGCCCGACGAAGCCGCGATGCCCATCGAATAAGACCCGCCTTTCCATAGGGACCGGCATGCTCTGTTCTGCACAGAGCGGCCGGTCTTTTTGCGTGGGCCAGCAATTGGCAGTGTACAATCTGACGAAAATCGTGTACAATATAGAGGAAAAACGACCAAATCCGCGGCTGGATGCCTGGCATTTTGCCGCGCGGGAAAGGAAACCCGTATGCGATTGGACAAATATATCAGCGACGCGATGCAGCTGTCCCGCGCCGATGCCCGCCGCCTGATCGCGCGCGGGGGCGTTGTGTGCAACGGCCAGCCGCTGCGCAGGGCCGACGCGCAGGTGCAGGACACCGACCGCATCGAGGCCGGCGGGAAGTTGCTGTCCCGCCAGGAATTTGTGTACATCATGCTGCACAAGCCGGAAGGCGTGGTCAGCGCCAGCACCGACAAGCGGGACAAAACGGTGGTGGATCTGGTGGGCGGCGCCTTTCCGCGGCGCACCCTCTTCCCCGCCGGTCGGCTGGACAAAACCAGCACCGGCTTTGTGCTGCTCACCGACGACGGCGCCTTTGCGCACGATCTGCTGGCGCCCAAACGCCACGTGGAGAAGGAGTATCTGGTCACGCTGGACACCCCCCTCACCGAGGAGATGCGCCGCGGGTTCGCCCAGGGCGTCACGCTGGCGGACGGCAGCCGGATGGCGCCCGCGCGGGCCGAGCCGGCCGGGGACGATCCCTGCCGCGTGCGCGTGGTGCTGACCCAGGGCGTCTACCACCAGATCAAGCGGATGTTCGGCGTGTACGGCGCGGGCGTGAATGCCCTGCACCGCGTGCGGATGGGCAGCGTGCCGCTGGACAGCGCGCTGCAGCCCGGCCAGTGGCGCGAGCTGACCGCCGACGAGCTGCGGCGTCTGCGCTGCCGGGAATGAAAAAAGCCCAAAAAACCCGGCAAAAACTGCGCGCTTGTTCAAAAAATGCACACACTTTGCTGGTAAACTGGAAAGCGTGTGGGCAAAGCCGTATCCCAGCGCTCCAAACTGTACAATAAAGCCGGAAATTTTTTGTTCAAATATGTTGCAAAACACAGTTTTATTGTGTAAAATAGAAATGAATTGGATAAGCGAGTTGTTCAAAATCACAATTTTGGCGGCCGCTTTTTGTGCGGGCTGCAAGAAGGGAAACGGTTTGTATGGCTAACAGAGTGTTCCAAAGTGTTGTATACCAGATGAAAGATGCGCTGAATCGCATCATCGGCGTGGTGGACGAGACCAGTACGGTCATCGCGGCGTCGGACCTGAATATGATCGGCGAAGTGCGCAGCGCGTTCACAATGGAGCGCGCCGCCGCATCGGACGGGTTTGTCAGCGAGGGCTACACCTATCATCCGTTCACCGCCAACAAGCGCAACGACTATGCGGTGTTCGTGGAGGGCACCGACGACATGGCCGCCCGCTTTGCCACGGTGGTGGCCATCAGCCTGCAGAATATCAAGCAGTACCACGACGAGAAGTTCGACAAGACGAATTTCATCAAGAACGTGGTGCTGGACAACATCCTGCCCGGCGACATCTATGCCAAAGCGCGCGAGCTGCACTTCTCCACCGATGTGTCCCGCGTGGTGCTGCTGATCCGTGTGGTGAGCAGCAACGACATCTCGGCCTATGATGTGGTGAGCAGCCTGTTCCCGGACAAACAGAAGGACTTTGTCTTCAACATCAACGAGACCGACACCGTTCTGGTGAAGGAGATCAAGCGCGGCATCGACCAGCACGACATCGAAAAGCTGGCCTCCAGCATCGTGGACACCCTGTCGGGCGAGCACTATATCAAGGCCGTGGTGGGCATCGGCACCCCCATCGCCAACCTGAAGGACCTGGCCACCAGCTTCAAGGAGGCCCAGATCGCGATGGAAGTGGGCAAGGTGTTCGACACCGAGCAGACCATCATCAGCTACGACCACCTGGGCATCGCCCGCCTGATCTACCAGCTGCCCACCACCCTGTGCGAGATGTTCCTGAAGGAAGTGTTCAAGCAGGGCAGCATCGAGAGCCTGGACAGCGAGACGCTGTTCACCATCCAGCGCTTCTTCGAGAACAACCTGAACGTGTCCGAGACCAGCCGCGGCCTGTTCGTGCACCGCAATACGCTGGTGTACCGGCTGGAGAAGATCAAGAAGCTCACCGGGCTGGACCTGCGCGAGTTCGACGACGCGATCGTCTTTAAGGTGGCGTTGATGGTGCGCAAATATCTGGACTCCAATCCCGCCAAGTATTAAAAGGCGCCTGGCAGTCCGGTCAGCCTGCAAAAGGGGCGGGCGGCTCTGCGGGGCCGCGCCGCCATGTTTGGGAAAATGGGCGCTGCACTGCGGGCGGCCGCCCATTTTTTATGGCCGCGCGGGCTTGCCTTAGACCTGTAGGAGTTTGCTAATGATCCGATTTGAGAATGTATACAAGGAATATCCCGGCGACAACGAGGCGCTGCACGATGTGGACCTGCACATCAAACGGGGCGAGTTCGTCTTTGTGCTGGGGCCGTCGGGCGCCGGGAAATCCACCTTCCTCAAGCTGATCCTGCGCGAGGAGAGCCCCACCCGCGGCCATGTGTGGGTGGACGGCGTGGACCTGGCCGACCTGAAGGAAAAACAGATCCCCTATCTGCGCCGCAAGATCGGCGTGGTGTTCCAGGATTTCCGCCTGATCCCCACGATGACCGTCTACGACAACGTGGCTTTTGCCCTGCGCGTGACCGACGTCAGCGAGGACCGCATCCGGGAACGGGTGCCCATCGTGCTCAAGCTGGTGGGTCTGACCCACAAGGCCGACGCCTATCCCCCCACCCTGTCGGGCGGCGAGCAGCAGCGGGTGGCGGTGGGGCGCGCGCTGGCGCACAGCCCCGAACTGCTGATCGCCGACGAGCCCACCGGCAACGTCGACCCGGCCATGTCGCTGGAGATGATGAAACTGCTGGTGGCGGCCAACAATGTGGGCGCCACCGTGGTGGTGGTGACCCATGAGCAGGATATGGCGCGCCGGATGGGCAAGCGCATCATCCTGCTGGAGGAGGGCCGCGTCGTCACCGACGGCAAGCCCGGGCAGGGCAAAGGGGGTGCGCGGGGATGAAATGGTCGAGTTTCCGGTACCTGTTCGGCCAGGGCCTGCACGCCATGCGGCTGAACCGCATGATGACCGTCACCTCGGTGGGCGTGCTGACCGTCTGTATGGTCATCACCGGCTGCGCCGGGCTGCTGAGCGCCAACCTCACCAGTATGATGGAATGGCTGGGCCGCCAGAACGAGATGGTGGTGATGCTGGACCGCAGCGCCACCGAGGAGGAATACCTGGAGCTGGGCGAGGAGATCCGCGCCATCCCGGGCGTTTCGGAGGCGGCGTACCACACCAAAGAGGAAGCGCTGAACGAGCTGAGCGCAGAGATGGAGGGATACGCCAGCCTGTTTGAGGACCTGTCGGGCGAGGAGAACCCGCTGTATGCCCGGTATACCGTGTCGGTCTCCGAGCCGGAGCAGATGGAGGCCATCGGGGAACAGATCAGCGGGATGCCGCTGGTGGAGGTGGTGCGTTCGCCGCAGCTGCTGGTGGACACCTTCCTGCGCCTGCAGCGCACGGTGCGCGCCGTGAGCTGGGGGCTGGTGGCGCTGCTGGGCATCGTGAGCGTTGTGGTGATCGGCAACACCATCCGCCTCACCGTCTTTGCGCGCCGGCGCGAGATCACCATCATGAAATATGTGGGCGCCACCAACGCCTTCATCCGCCTTCCCTTCTTCGTGGAGGGCGTGACGGTGGGGGTCCTGGCGGGGCTGCTGTCCTCGGGGCTGGTGCTGGGCGCCTATGCCGCGCTGGCCGACCGCGCCGCCGGGATGCTGCAGGGCATGGAATTCATGGGCCCGGATATGGTGCTGCCGCTGACGGCGGTGTGGCCCCTCGTGCTGGGCGGGTTTCTGCTGTTCGGCATCCTGCTGGGCAGCCTGGGGACCACCCTCTCCATGCGCAAATATCTGAATGTATAAAACAGGAGGCAACCTATGAACGAGAAACGCACCCGCATCGTGCGCGGCGTCTGTGCCGCACTGGCGGCGGTGATGCTGCTGAGCGTTGTGGCGCCGATCCTGGCGCAGCTGCTTTGATTGATCCACCCCACACACCAGGAGGGAAACGATGAATAAGAAAATCTCCATCGGCCTTGCCATCGCTCTGGCGCTGATCGCCATGACGGTGACCTTTTCCATCACCTTCGTGATGTCCCAGCGGGAGTTCACCGTCACGATGAACTCGGTGCGCGAGCGGGAAAAGATGTACGACAAGCTGGCCGAGATCGACAAATATGTCCGCGACACCTACTACGGCGAGATCAACGACAACACCCTGTTCGACATGCTGTCGGCCGGGTATATCCTGGGCACCGGCGACCGCAACGCCACCTACTACACCGCCGAGCAGTACGCCGAGCTGCTGGAGATCCAGGAAGGCAGGATCATCGGCATCGGCGTGGAGATCATGAAGGACGCCTCTTCCGGCGGCTACGCCCGCGTGACCCGCGTGTATACCGGCTCCCCCGCCGAGGAAGTGGGCCTGCAGAAGGGCGACCTCATCACCCGCATCGACGACACCGAGGTGCGTGGCCTGACCAAGGACGCCGTGGACGCCAGGCTGCGCGGCGAAGAGGGGACCACCGTCACCCTGAGCTACATCAACAGCGAGAACGTCACCCGCGACGGCCTGCAGGTGCAGCGCCGCCGGTTCGACGCCACCACCGTGGACTTCCAGCTGCTGGACAGCGGCTACGGCTACATCAAGATCAACACCTTCAACAACAGCACCCCCTCCGACTTCGACGGCGCCCTGCGCCAGCTGATGGACCGCGGCGCCAAGGGCCTGGTGCTGGACGTGCGCGGCAACACCGGCGGCCTGCTGTCGGCGGCGGTGAAATGCGTGGACCTGCTGGCCCCCGAAGGGACGGTGGCCCAGGCGCGCTATAAGGACGGCACCCAGGAGAGCATGGGCGAGTCGGACGAGAACATGGTGGACCTGCCGATGGCGGTGCTGGTGAACAACCAGACCGCTTCCAGCGCCGAGCTGTTTGCCGCCTCGCTGCGCGAGTTCGGCAAGGCCCAGCTGGTGGGGACCACCACCACCGGCAAGTGGACCATCCAGGACGAGCCGCACCGCCTGAGCGACGGCTCGGCCGTGTCGGTGACCATCGCCGAGCTGCTCACCGGCGGCGGCGAGAGCTACAACGGCACCGGCCTGACCCCCGATGTGGAGGCCAGCCTGAAGGCCGAGGAGGAGCAGCTGGGCGGCATGCTGGACCCGGCCGTCGATTCGGTGGTGCAGCGCGCCGTGAGCCTGCTGTCCACCGGCAGCGCCGACCAGGGCGCTTCCAGCCAGCCGTCCAGTGAACCGGCCAGCCAGCCCGCTTCGGAGCCCGCCAGCACCAGCGCGGCGGAGTAAGATCGACGCAAGGAGAGCGAGTATGCCAAATCTGACGGATGTTTCTGTCATCAAGGATCTGTGCGCCCGGCATGGGTTCTCGCTGTCCAAGGGATTTGGACAGAACTTCATCGTGAACCCCGGCATCTGCCCCAAGATCGTGCAGGCCGCCGGCATCGACAGGAGCTACGGCGTGCTGGAGGTGGGGCCGGGCATCGGCGTGCTGACCAAGGAGCTGGCCGCCGCGGCCAGCAAGGTGGCCGCCGTTGAGATCGACACCCGCCTGCCCGCCCTGCTGGCCGAAACGCTGGCGGAGTGCAGCAATGTGGAGATCGTGCAGGGGGATGTGCTCAAGACCGACCTGCACGCCCTGATCGCGGAGAAATTCGCCGGGCTGCAGGTGGCGGTGTGCGCCAACCTGCCCTATTACATCACCAGTCCCATCCTGATGAAGCTGCTGGAGGAGCGCCTGCCGGTGAAGCACATCACCGTCATGGTGCAGAAAGAGGCCGCCGAGCGCATCACCGCGCTGCCCGGCACCCGCGCCGCGGGCGCCATCAGCTATGCGGTGCACTACTACGCCGAGCCGCAGCTGCTGTTCAGCGTGCAGCCGGGCAGCTTCTACCCGCCGCCCAAGGTGACCAGCGCGGTGATCCAGCTGGTGCTGCGGGACAGGCCCGCGGTGGACACCCCCGACGAGGCCGGCCTGTTCCGGCTGATCCGCGCCGCCTTCGGACAGCGCCGCAAAGCGGCCGCCAACTCCATCGCCGCCGGCCTGGGCATCCCCAAAGCGCAGGTGACCGCCGCGCTGGAGGCCGCCGGCCTGCCGCCGCTGGTGCGCCCCGAGCAGCTGACGCTGGAACAGTTCGCGGCGCTGCAGAGCCGCCTTCTTCATTGACAACCTGCCGGGAATGTGGTAAAATACCTTGTGCATTCCCGGCAGATGCGCTGGTGTAGCTCAACTGGCAGAGCAGCTGATTTGTAATCAGCAGGTTACGGGTTCGATTCCTGCCACCAGCTCCAAAAATCCCACAGCAAAACGTTGAAAAGCGTTTGTGTTGTGGGATTTTTTGTTTGCGCAGAACGGTTTGACTACTTTTTGACTACTTTTCAAAAAAGTCGCTACACAAAAAAGCCCCCAACCGGTAAGCAATGCTTACAAGTTGAGGGCTTTATCATTACTTATGCAGCTGCTTGGCGGCCTGATCAGCGCCAGTGGCAGCCAGGCCGGACACGATGCCCACCGCCACGGCAGTGATGTAGTCACTGGCCGGGAACTCCGGCATCCCGGTGGCCAGCGCCACCGCGCCCAAGATGGCGCCGGTGATGCCGCAGACTACGGGAATGATCTTGTTGTTGTTCCAGGGCGTTGCCTTGATAATAACGCCCACCAGATAGCAGATTACAGTGATGCCGGCCACGCCGGCGATACCCATGAAATCCATGCTTTTAACCTCCGTTTACAATAGGTAAGTTCTTGCAGCGCTCTACGATTATACTCACGCTGCGATCCCCGTCGCCCAGTTCGATATAGGCAGCATGCATCCCTTTGATCGTTTCAAGGGCGAAAGGGGGAATCTCCTGGCGATCAATGTAGTGCATCCCCAGGTCGATGATGCGCTCGCGCAGCATCATTTTCACGCCGGCTTCGAGGGCGCGATCACGCTTACCGCTGGTGCGGAGCTTTGCCGCCGCCCAGCCCGCAAAGGCAGTGAGCAGCGGCAAAAGCACCGAGATGATATTGGCAGTGATATCCCACATATGTCCCCCGTTATTCCGGCAGTACCAGCACCTGGCCGGGGTGGATGGTGTCGGCGGTGGTGCGGCCGTTGGCGGCGGCCAGCTCTTGCATCCGGCTGCCGCTGCCCAGCTGCTGCTCGGCGATGCGCCACCAGCTGTCCCCCGGCTGCACGGTATAGGTGCGCGCTGCCGCCCCCTCGCCCGGCAGGCGGATGATCTGGCCGGGATGGATCACCGTGGCCACAGTGGCGCCGTTGGCGGCCAGCAGTTCCTGCACACGGCTTTCGCTGCCCAGCTGCCGGGCGGCGATGCGATACCAGCTGTCCCCCGGCTGCACGGTATAGGTGCGGCCCGGCTGGGGCTGCGGATCGGGCACAGAGGGCTTGTCCGGCTGCTTGGTCCAGCCGTTCAGGCCGCTCGCTTTGACCACCGTCAGCAGGTCGGGGCGTTCGACGCGGCTGAGATCAACTCCGCCCGCGATGCCCGGCACCTGCCCGGCGCTGGTGTACTGGTGCAGGTCGCGCTGGAGCTGAGTGTCGGGCTGGGCGCGGTAATCAGCCAGCCAGAGGGTGTATTTTTTCACCAGGCGGGCATGGTCCAGCTTGGTGCGGAACCAGCTGGTGTTGGCGTAGATGCCCACGAAGTACCCGGCCGCCTCCATCACCTCAGCCCATGCCTCGGCCTGGGCGGTGAGCTGCGCGCGGCTCAGCGCGCCCATGCGGTGGGGCTCCTCCAGATCGTAATACACCGGCAGTTCCAGCTGCTTGCCCGCCAGCAGCTGCTTGCAGAACTCGGCCTCCTCGCGCGCCTTGGCAATGGTGTCGGCCGCGGAGTAATAGTAGGCGCCCACCGGCACGCCCGCCGCCTTGAACCCGACATAGTGCTGTTCAAAGCACTCGTCGGGGCAGCACTCGTTGGCGTCGCCCCAGCCGGTGTACCCGCAGCGCAGGATTGCGCCCTCGATATGCTTTGCCGCCTCGGTGTAATTGATTGTCGGCTGATATTTACTTACATCCAGGATCTGTGCCATTGTTGTGCTCCTTTTGTATCAATATTTGATGATATAGTTGAGGTAGATGGTGTTCTGGCGCACGTCGAAGGCGGCGCCGCTTCCCAATGCTTCTGTATAGAGATAATCCATATGTTGCTTACTGCTCTTGGTAATAGCCGAGCCACTGCGCGTTCCCGAAATCGCTGTATCTACCAACCACATGCCGTTGTCGGCGATTTTCAGCTTTTCAGCGGGCAGATTCGCTTTGGCGATTTTCTTGCTGTCGGCGCCTGCCGTATCGCCCACACTCTGGCTGTCGCCGCGCATGGCCACCACGCGGCCGCGCAGATCGGGCAGGGCAAAGGTGGTTTTGCCATCTCCTGCTCCATAGGTGGTGCCAATGGCCTTAAAGAGTGCAGCGTATTGTGTGCGGGACACCAGGTTCCCGCCGCACCACAGCCATCCGCTCGGCAGAGATGTACCCGCGTAGGGCATCACCGCGCCAGGGGGAGTATACCAGTCTCCGGCATGTCCCTGCCCGCCCGTACGATTCAACAGCGTATTGGCCGTTTGTGCGTTTGCAGCCTCGGCGGCCTTGTCGGCCGAGGCCACAACGCCCGGCGCGCTGCCGCCGTATTCGCTTTCAAACATATCTCCGGGCACCAGCGTGCCGCGTATTTGCTTTCCGGCGGCATTGTACGCGGTTTCGTCTTTCAGCAAGTCTTCTGGCCGGACAGTTGAATCCGAGATATCCATCAGGATGCGGCCGGCGAATTCCACCTTGTTCACTTCCATTTGCGCGCCCTCATTGCGGCTTTCCCCGTGCCGCCGATGGTGACCGTGAGGCCGCCGGCGGAGTTCTCGCTCTCGGTGTACGGGATAGGCTCCACAGTCACTTGAGACAGGTAGTTGTATCCCTCGTCGGGGGTAATTACCTGCTGTTCGGTGGCGGGGGTGGCCGATTTTGCCTGCGCTTTCACGTCCTCGGTGCCGCTCATCGAACCCTCTACGCCCAGGATCGTGATGCCCTGGCGGATGTTGTCCGGCACCAGCTTGGACTTTTCGGCCGCGGCGATGCCCACCCTGCCGCTGCCGTCGTGGTAGCCCAGGGGCACCGTGTAGGGGGTGTCCTTGTCGGCGATCTCGCCGGCCACCGCGCCGTTGTTGGGCATGGTGCCGGTAACTTTGCTTCCGCGCACATAGGCCGTCTTGCTCTCCAGCAGCTCGGCAGCTGTGGCGTTGGCGTCACTGGTGTCGGCGTCGAAGGTGTTGGTGCCGGTAATGATTGCGCCGGATTTGTCGTGGGCAGTAATCCCTTCTGCCAGCTTATCGGCCGTGACGGTGTCGCTGGTGAGATCGATCAGCACCTTGCCGCCATAGATTACTTTGTTGTTATTCAGTGCCATTTAGTTCCCTCCGATATAGATGGTATTTCCCTTTGCGGGGTTTTCGGTGACAAAAAACGGGATTCCTTTCACCGTCACATCCTGCTCCATGCGTTTGCCTTCTGTGGGCAGTGTTTGTGCAGCGGGGCGCGGAATGGCTGTGTAATCGCCATCATACGCCGGATACTGCTCGCCGGCCTGGCCGATATACACCCTCCCGGTGATCCGCGGCCCAAGGACGATGCAGCCTGCGATCCGTACCGGGCGGATGCTGCCGTGTACAGATGCCCGTGTGCGGATGCTTCCGCGCAACTCAGATGTCATCGTTCACCACCTCCAACACGGCAAATTCGCCGTAGATTGGTGTGGCCACCAGCGTTTTGTCGGCGTCGTACAGCCGCACGTCAAAGCGATATTCGCCGGGGCTGATGCTTTTTGTGTCCTCGTGCCGGATGCCGGCCACTCCGTCCACAACCGGCACTGTAAACATCGGACTGCCCGCAATGCCGACCGAAAGCATCAGCTGCTGCCCCGGCGCCGGCGTAAACGTCTCGCCGTTCTGATCTGTGAGCACAACGCCGAGCTGGAGGGTGTCGCCGCGGCGGATCTCGATTCTTTCCATTGCTTCCTCCCATCAGCACTTCAGCACTTGATGATATAGTTGAGGTAGATGGTGTTCTGCCGCACATCGAAAGCGGTGCCGCTGCCCATCGGTTCGGTGTAGAGGTATTCGGCCTCCGAACGGTTATTGCCCAGGCTCAAAGGCTTTCCGCTGTGCACGCCAAACTGTGTCGTGTCGACTATCCAGCTTCCGTTGTCGGCGATACGCAGCTTTTCGGCGGGAAGGTTGGCGCGGGCGATCTGTTTGCTGTCGGCCCCCGCCCTGCTCGCCAGCGCGTTGGATGCGTTCGCGCCCGCCGCCACCCGGCCGCGCAGGTCGGGCAGCGTGAAGGTGGTGCTGCCGTTGCCCGCGCCGTAGGTGGTGCCGATGACGGCAAACAGGTCCGCGTAGGTGGTGCGGGAGACGGCTCTGCCGTCGCACAGCAGCCAGCCCGCGGGGGCGGTTGCGCCTCCATACGGCACGATCACACCCGGCGGGGCGTACCATTCCGGCGAATGCGTTGCCAGCAGTTCGCTGTCCTGTGCCACGTTGGCGTTGCGGGCTTTGTCCACCACGCCGTCCCCGTTGCTGTCGTACACCGTGCGTAGCATCACCTCGCTGCCGATTTTGATGCCGGCGATGGTCTCTTCCAGATCGTCGATGAGTGCCTGCAGCTGCTCGAAATAGGCATCGGTGTCCAGCGGCGGGGCCAGCGGCGCGGCCACGGTGCCGCAGCGGGCGGTGTCCAGCCGGGTGTCGGTGATGCGCTGCTGTGTGATGGAGGTGACGCCTTTTGCCACGAACAGATTGGCCAGTCCCAGCTCCCACACAGTGGCATTGCGGGTGAGCGCAGGGGGTGAGGGCGAAGTGGAAGGCGCACCCTTGACGATGTACAGGTCGATGCTGCGGGCGGCCAGCGACAGGTCCAGCCGGGCCACCACCGTGTCGATGCGATCCTGTGTGTCGGCCGCCTGCACCTGCAGAGTGCGGCGGCTGTCCTCGATGCCGATCGCACCCTGTATATGCACGGCCCCGGGCAGCACACCCACCTGCATGCCGCTGTCCACCTCCACCTGCATGCCGGTGGACGGGCGATAGAACACGCCGTCGGAAAAATATTGTTTGAACACATCCCGCAAAAAAGCGGAATCCACGGCGCGGTCGTATTGCGGCAGCTCCTGTTCATCGTAGGTCACCTGACTGGTAAAGGGATAGCTTTTCAATAGATCATCCTCGCTTTCTTCAGCTGGGTCAGCTTTTTGTCGCCCAGCGTGATGGAGATGGAAGAGACGTTGTTTTTCAGCACCTCGTGCACGGTTATGATGCGGCCCTGCATCGCAAGCCCAATATCCGGCAATGCCACGTCCACCTTGTCGCCCAGGTCCCAGTCTTGCAGATAGGTGAACCCCGCCTGGGTGGCGTCGATGTCCACGCTGCGGATCACCTGATAGTCCAGCAGGGCGTCCAGCCCGCGCTGGCGCAGGCTTTCCAAATATTCGGCCTCGCTTTGTTCATCCGGGTCCCAGCGCTCGCTGCGGGCGTCCACAAACAATATGCGCCGGTATCCCCCCTCGGACAGGTCGGCATATGCCACCTTGCGGGCGCTGCCCTCGTCCTGCCCGGCCACTACAGCGTAGTTTTTCCAGTTGCTTGTGTCCAGGGTGGCGTCCACCTGGGCCAGGTTGCGGAAGGTGTCGGAAAAGACGACGAAAGGATTTGTGGATTGCTCCTGTGTGCGGTCCAGCCCCTGCCACACCTCGGCAGTGATGCGCCCGGCAAGATAGTCGTACCGGCAGCGCAGCGACATCTGCATGGTTTGCAGCCGGGTGTAGGCCACCGTGGCCAGCGCCCCGCCGGTCTCCTGCCAGGCATCGTCCGCCTGCATGGCGGGCGCGTCGGCGACATCCAGCAGCGGGATGTCGCCCTTGTATTGACGCAGCATCTGCACCACTGCCGCCGGCAGGCTGCCGGAGGCATAGTAGGTGGGCCACACGACCTTGTCGTTGAGGATGGCTTCGAGGAAATAGCCGGACAGCTGCACGAACCGTCCTTTGAGGGATTCGGTGAGCTGCACCTTCTGGATGATGCCGGTTTCCGGCCGGTCGGGCCGGTACAGGTAGGCCATATCCGGCGTATAGCCCTCGGCAGCCACCTGGATGGAAAACTGACCGATGGTGTAGTACTCCCTCGTCCATTGGAGGTTCAGGGGAATCAGGTAGCCCACCGGCTGAAAATCCTTGTCCAATGCAAGAAGCTGCATTTGCTACACCCCCAGATACTGCTTGTTGTAGCGGACCACACAGTGCAGGGCATTGTCGCCGGCATCGGCGGAAAATTCAATGCGGTTTATGCCGGGCTGCATCTGCATGGCGGAAAAGTTGCTGGTGCGGTCGATACGGTTGAGAATATTTTCCCCGTTTTTGGTTACCCGGGGCGGGTCGAAGGCCAGGGTGACGCTGTCCCCGGCGAGCAAGGTGTCCAGCAGGCGCACATAGGCGCCGTTTATGCTCATCTTGGGGTTGGTCACCGTTTCCGAGGCGGTGAGGGTAATGCGGGGCCAGGCGGGCTCGTCCCCATCGTAGTCCAGCTCCACTTGGCGCTGGAACCGGTAGGCAGACACCAGCACTCCCTGTCTGGGGTGGTCCATATAGGGAAATCCCCAACGGGCGGTTTCCCCTGCGATGTCCTGGCCGAAATCGTCCTCGCTCTGCCAGAAGGCAGCGGGGCAGACAAAATATACGGAAAATCCCTGGGGCTGGTCGATCTGGCTGGAGGGGGCGTCGAAGGCAGCCAGTTCGCCCGCGATCCAGCGGGTGACGCCCATGTAGGTGAGATGAATCTGAAAGTTGGTTTTGCCGCGGAAAAAGGCGACGGCCCGGCGGCGGAGAATGTCGTTGTTGCGGGTATCCATGACTTCGGCCTCCAGCTTGAGGTCGCGCGCGCCCACCCGCTTGCCGGTAACCACCACACCATCGCCGGATGCGGTGTTTTCTGTGAACAGCTGATAGGCGGGGGCGGCGGCCCCCTCGATGGAGGTGAGGCCCCAGTCGGTTTCGTCCACCAGCAGCTGCTCGCCGTCCTCCCGCACAAAGCGGGCAATTACATCTCTATCCATTGCGATCACCTGCCAATCCATAGGTTTGCTCAATGCGCAGCGCCCGGGCGATCTCGTCGGGGGCCTGCATCGGCTGCTCAAAGTAGATATTCTGCGTATGGGGCGCGGACGGCTGCACTGTCGCCGCGGCCGGGGAGAAGTGAGAAAGGGGGGTGGTGGAAATACGCCCGGCAAAGCTGCTCTGGGCGCTGGCCACGGTATTGCGCATGGAGAGCACCAGGCTGGCGGGGGAGAGCCCGCCGGCGATCTCCCGCCGAAGGGCATCCATTGCCTCAACCATTCCATGCTCCACCAAAGGCTGTCCATCCTTCACGCCCAGCGCCCAGCCGCGCATGATGTTCAGGCCGATCACATCCCGAAACACCCGGGAGGGGGAGTTGATGTCCGCCTCGCTTTGGGCGGCAGCCACTGCCGACCGGACAGCCCCGCGCATCGCTTCCAGCAGGCCCGACGCCCCGGCTTGTACGCCCGCTGTGATGCCGGCGATCATCTGCTGGCCGATGGAATCAAAGTTGGATGCCCGCACCTGGTTGGCGGCAGCTGCCTTGGTGTCCTGGATGAGCTGCACGGTGGCATCCTCCAGCGACTGATTTTTCTCCACACCGGCGGCGATGTCGTCCACCATATCACTGCCGGAGCTGGTCACTTCGGGCAATCCAAGTTCTTTCAGCAGCGCCTGCACGGCCACTTCACTGCCGTTGGCAAACACTTCGCTCAGGCGCGCCAGCTCTTCGTCTGTGGCCGACGCCAATTCAGCCACCGTTCCGGCGGCTTCCGGCCCGGCATCCCGGAGCTGCTGCAACAGGCCCTGGTCGATGCCGCGCTGGGCCAGCAGAGCAATGTTGTCGGCCCACTGGGCCACAGCCTGCTGGTTGTGCTCCAGATTGGAAATCATTTCGCCAATACTCTGTTCGCTCTCGGTATTGATGCGGTCGAACATATCGGTTGCCGCCTCGGTGTAGGATTGCAGCGCGTCCTTGCGGCGCTGCATTTCTGCTTCCTCGGCCTCGGCGGCAGCCTGCGCAGCTTCCTGCTGCGCGGCGGTGTTTTCAATGATTTTCTCTGCCTTGGCGGTGTCCAGCTCGGTCAATTGGGTATCCAGCTTGGCCTTACGCGCGGCGATCTCCTCTTCCTGCGTCAGATATCCGGCACGGGTCTCGTTCAGCTGTTCCAGCAGGCCGTTGTATTCGGCGGTGGTGATCAGCCGCTGCTCCAGCTGCTGGGCCAGCTCCTGTTCTTTTGCGTCCAGCTCGGCTTTGTTTTGCCGGATCGTGGATTCTTCTGTGAGCAGTTCATTGTAGCGCTGCTGGAGGGCGGAGGCTTCCTCCATCATCCGCTGGGCGTCGATGTAGTCCTGCAGCTGCTGAGTGTTCATGTTCAGCCGGTCGTTCTCCTCATCATAGACAAGGCAAAGGTCGGCATACTGTTCGTTCAGCTGTTCCACAAGCTGCTTTGTGCGCTGCTTTTCGCTGGCACTTTTTTTCTCGGCGCCGTCCAACGTTTTCAGCTGAGATACCAGAGACTTGGCTGCGTCAGCATTTGCGCGGATGGATTTGATGTTCTCTTTGGATGCCTTTTCGCTGTTTTTTTCGGATTCAGCAAGTTCTTCCTGTGCGCCCGCAAGTTCTTCCAGGGCCGCCTTTTGCTCTTCGCAGGCTTCCGAGTTGCTGGTGAACCATTTGAACAGGGCAACGGCTCCCGCAACCAAAGCGGTGATCCCGAGAGTAATCAATCCAACCGGGCCCAGCAATACCTTGATAGCCGTGCTCAGGGCGGTGGTGGCGGCGGTGAGCAGACCGGAGGCTACGGTGGCCAGGCCCATGCCGGTGGTCATGCCGCCCAGGGCGAAGGTCTTGGCAGTGATGACGCCGTTCGCTGCCATCTGCGTAATAATTTCTTTTTCTGTCGCTTTTTCGTGAAGCTGGGAAATGGCGACCGC
Organism: Anaerofilum sp. An201; assembly: GCF_002160015.1. Classification (GTDB taxonomy): domain Bacteria; phylum Bacillota; class Clostridia; order Oscillospirales; family Ruminococcaceae; genus Anaerofilum; species Anaerofilum faecale. The sequence continues at coordinate 16,442 of NZ_NFJT01000033.1, forward strand.
CCTGGCTTCAGCCAGCGCTTTTGCATCCAGGGTGGGAATCAGAATTTTGCCTACTTTATTTGTGGCTTCAAGAGCCGAATTTACAAGTGTTTGCGCATTGGCAAACACCTGCACTGCTTTGTTGGCGCCGTAGGCGATGGTCAGCGCACCGATGGCCACCACCAGCTTGTCGGCGTTGGCAGCCACCAGCTCAATGGCCGGGGCGGCCAGCTTCATGGTGCTTTCGATGCCCTTGCCGGTGGTTTCAATCACCGTCTGGATGCTTTGAAACCGTGTTTTGGAAAATCCCTTGTCGATGCTCTCAATGATGCCGGTGGTGCCGCGCACGATGGCGCTGGAGAAGTTTGTCCAGGCGGTGCCGATACCGGCTGTAGAGGTTTTGGCCAGCTCGGCAAAACCGCCCACCGCGCCGTCCAGCTCAATGAGCTTGGCATTGAACTGGTCGAAAGTGATTTCTCCCGCCTGCAGCGCGGCATACAGGTCATTCTGGGCGCTCTCGCCGGCAAAGCCGAAGGCTTCGGCTGTCTTGTTGAGGGCGAAGCCTATAGTTTCCTGCATTGTTTTCCATTCTTCCGCCTCGAATTTACCGCGGCTCATTGCCTGTATATACTGCTCCATGCCACGGGCGGCACCTTCGCTTCCAGCCCCACTGGCCAGAAAGGCGTTGTTGAGCGCCAGCGTGGTGTCCACCGATTTTTCCAGATTTTCGGTCAGCACAGTGAGACGTTGGGCAGTGGACACCACACTGTCCAGCGTGGTGGGCAGCCCCTGCACCCCCTGCGAAAGCTCCTCTACAGCCCGGGCGGATTCGTCTGCACCATACCCCATCTGCTCCAGCATTTTGGGGAACCGGTTCATGGTGTCGTAGCGGTCGATGGCGGCATCCAGGGAGTCCACCACCGCGTTCATCCCTTTTTCAATCAGTTTGAAGATCCCGCCGCCCTTCACGATGTCCGACAGCCGGGAGGCGCTGGAAGTCGTTTTGTCCAGCTGTTCGGGCAGTTCTTCAACTCCCCGGGCAGCGTCTTCGGCTCCGGCTTTTACCTTGCTGAAGCTGCTGTTCAGTTTGCTGGCACCAGAGGAAAAACCACTGGTATCCACACGGGTCTCAAATGCAATCGAGCCGTCATACCCCATCTGCCTTTCTCCTTTCCAGTTGCTGCTTCGCCTCGGCGTGCCTCCGCTGTACCCGCTGGGCCAGGGTCTCAGCCGCATTGTCCTTTCTGCCTCTCCGGGGAGGGAGGGCCGCCTGGCGCTGCAGCTTTTTGTATCGCTCCCGCAGCTTGGCATCTTTGATCTCGGACAGATTCATCGTGCGCAGCTGCATCTTCTGAGCCATCAGGGTGTGTTCGGGCAGATTTTCCAGCAGATCCAGAAAAGCCCACCAGTGAAGAAAAGGCACCCGGACAAGGTCGATGCCGTAGGCCTGCAAAAAGGCGGCGTAGATGCAGCCGGCGTCCACCGTGAGATCCCAGGCGCGGGCGCGGCTTCCCGGCTGTGCACCGGAGCCTTCCGCCCCCCGGCGGTAAAACCACTGCAGCCGGTCGGCGGCCCGGGCGATGCCGCCGGGTGGCAGCCGGTCGAACAGCTGCGCCGCCGCCAGCAGAGTTTTTTGCTCGTCGGTGAGGGTGTCGTCCTCCAGGATCTGCTCAAAGCGGATCATGTTGCGATAATCGGGGTAGATCGGCACGCCGTCGATGGAATCCGGCAAGCTGCCTTCCAACAGCAGGCAGTTCATTTCATCTCACCGCCCCTGGCCCGGTTGGGCTGGTAGGCAGTCAGCTTTTTGGCGGTCTGTTCTCCCTGGGCGTCGATGGCTGTCCGCAGGGCATCCACCAGATCCAGCAGCCGGTCCAGGCTGGTTTTGGGGCCCAGCAGCATGTTGCAGGTACCCTCGCCGAAGGCTGCGTCGATGAAGTCGGTGAGCATCCGGCACTGGGCGGTGATGCAGGCGGTGTAGACTTCCAGCCCCTCCAGGTTGCCCAGCTGGGCGGCGGAGGGAAGGTCGGGCAGAGCGGCGGCAGCCGCTTCCATGGCACGGCCGGCCTCCAGATACCGCTGCATATCCTGGGGCGATGTGATGTCGAAGTCGATCTCGTGGTCCAATATCCGAAGCATAGGTGTTCCTCCTTACAGGTTTGGCCCTCCCCGAAGGGAGGGCGGCTGCAAAATGGTTTAACTGGCGGCGTAGGTGTATTCGGTGGGGGTGCCCCGGGCGGTGAGGGTGGCGGACCAGCCTGCGTTTTCGCCGGCGGCGCCGCTGCTGTCATCCTCGACGGTGATGCTCAGCAGGCCCTGCTCACCCTTGCCGGTGAGCATGTTGAAATAGACATAGGGCTTGACAACGGCCTGCCCGGTGCCGTATTTCAGGCTGTGGTCCAGCAGAGCGTCCTGGAACGCATCGCCGGCAAAACGGTCGCCGGTGACGGTGAAGGTGCGCTTGGTGCCGGTCTTGGTGGTGGTACTGCCGCTGCGCAGGTAGGTGCTTTCGGCGGTCACCGCCTCCAGGGCGCCGGTCTGTTCGGTCACGCCCTCATCGGCCACGATGTATTCGGCCGGGCTTTCGGCAACGCCGGAAAAATCCACCGCCAGCACCATGTCGCCGGCGGTGACGATGCCGGCAAATTCCTCGTCGGGGGTCACGCCGGCCATCAGTTCGCTGAGTTTCATCTTCGATCTCCTTTCTGAAAATAGACCAGACGGCACTGAATCTGGTACCGTCCGGAATCGGGGGATACGGTAAACAGGTATCCCGTGCTTTGAGCTTCGATCAGCCGTGGTGTGCGGCCGGGGCCAAGGTCGGGCAGCCGCCGGGCTTTGGTTTGGGCGTCCATCCATGCGGCCAGTTCCTCATACAGCCCGCTGTTGGCAAGATTCTGCAGGGTGTCGGGGCCGTAGTCCTGCACGCTGCAAAGGTTGAACAGATACTGCCGCAGACTGCTGCCGCTGGCATAGCGCTGCAGGATCTGGGAGGCGGGGGTGGTGTCGATGGAAAAGGCCACCCCGTGGTCGGGCAGCCAGTCCACCCCCACGCGGTATTTTTCCAGCAGAGGGCAGGCGAGGAAATACTCCCGCAGTGCCGCCGCGATGCTCGTGTTATCCATTGGCGGTCCCTCCTGCAAGTTTGGCGGCGCCGCGCAGGATAGCCGCTTTGTGGTCGATCATGGCGCGTTCAAACCAGAGCGCCCCGGCATTGGGGTGGGCGGTGCGGTCAAAGCGGAAATGGGTGCCGTAATACAGGCGGCGGGCGTAGGGGGCCACATACCGCACCTCGCCCGACCCGATCACGGTGCACAGCTCGCCGGAGCGCATCAGCATACCGGTCTGCATCGGCACGTAGGGGCCGCAGCGGCGCAGTACCTCGCTGTCCACAAACTGCTGCACACTGTCGAAGCGGCGGCTCCTGTCTGCCCCAAAGCCGGGATTCCAGCGCAGAGCGCAGGTCACGCGGCCGTCCTTGAAGCGCCGTTCGTACAGAGTGCCCCGGGGCGTTTTGATCTGTCTGCCTTTTGCCATGGTCAGCCTCCCAGAATGTAGAGATGGGGCGTGGGCCCGAAAAAATTGCGGTGTACATCCAGCACCACCGCCGCCTGCCGGGTGCGGCCCAGGGCGGCAAACTCCGCCCCGCTGATGCTGTGCATTTCGCCCAGAAGGATCTTGTCCCCGGGCTCCACTTCCAGATCAGGGGGCAGGTTTTGGGCAGGGATACGGCAGTGCAGCTCCCGGGCGCTGCGCAGCCCGGTGTCCCCCACAGCCGCTTTGTGTTTCCAGAACCAGCTGGCGCAGGGGATAACGGTGCAGAGGTAGCTTTCCTTGCGGCTGCCTTGCCGGTGAATGAGGGTCACGGTCTGGTCGGCTTTCAGCATCCCATCACCGCCCCTCTTTGCCCGCAAAGTGCATAAGATCCACCGGGAAGGTGAGATAGCGCCGCAGGATGGCGGTTTTGGCCGCCTCCCGTTCGGCCCGAGACACCCAGCTGCAGCTGTATCCGTCGGTGCTGGCGCTGGCCAGCAGCTCCTCCTGGCCGCTTTGCAGCAGATAGGGGATGAGCTCGCATTCGCAGGCGGAAAGCTGCTGCTCCATTTCGGGGCATTGGGCGGCGCGGTTCCAAGTGACATAGTCGATCAGTTCCGCTGCTCGCTGGGCTGCCTGCAGGTATTGGGCACGGGGCAGATTGCCGCCCCGCTGCTGGTAGGTGGTGTAATCGGAGTACATCCCGCGGCTCCTTTCTCTGTCAGCCGGCCAGGCTGCGCACGGCCGCCAGATCCCCGTTGCTGACCCGATAGCCCACGTTCATCTCTACCTGGGCCAGACTGCCGGCAAACCGCTCGGAATCGATGATCCGGGCCAGCTCAAAGTTGCTCACAATGCTCAGGGCCTCGTGGTAATACATGGCATACTGCACCTGGGACAGATCTGCCGTCTGCTGGGTGCCGGCGTGGTCGTAGTAACTGATGCTGCCGGTGGCGCCATTGGCCTCCACAAAGGTCATGCCCAGCCATTTGCCCACGTTGCCGGTGTCGGCGATGCGGTCGTTCATGACGGGAGTGAAATCCTTGCCGGCTGCCTCCAGTACGATGCCGTAGAAATCCGGGGTGCAGAGCACCACGTTGGCCCGGCCCTTTTTCTTCACGATCTCCTTGCGGGTGGCGATGATGTCGCTTTTCACGTTGTCGGGGGTGATGGCTTCGGTGGCGGCGGCGGCAAAGCCCTCGTGGGCCAGGCAGGCGATGGCGCTGCGCATCCAGCCCTCTCGGCATTCTGCCACGGCGGTGGCCAGGGCTTCCTCGGCCACAGCAAAGTCCACCGCGGCCGCCTGCACGCCGTAGATCTTGTAGGAGCGCTGGAAGTTGTTGTTCAGCTGGATGGGGATGAGGGCATCGGACACCGCGGTATCGGTGAAATCCCGGCCGGGCTTGCCGGGCGCCACGGCGGTGGTGGAGATCTTGTGGATATAGATCTGGCCGGCGGGGCCTTTTTCGTATTTGTCGGTGAAGGTGACGCCGGGCACCATCACGGGGTTGTAGTAGAGGTTGGGTTCCAGGATGGGAAGGTACTTCTCATCCACGTTCTGAGAACCATACATAACTGCCATAGGTCAGTCTCCTTTCGGGTGATAGAAGGGGTTGTTTTTGTACTTTGCGTCCAGCAGCTGCTGATTGCCGGGCTTGCCGGCGGCGCCGCTGCCGGGCGTGGTGAAGGCCGGGCCGGGCCGATCGGGGGCAAAGGCCGCGGGGTCGGATTGCTTGTAGTCGGCCAGAAAATCCTCAAAGCCCAGCAGCTTGCCCTCCTGCAGGGGAAGTTTTTTGGCCTTGAGGTCGGCCAGAAAAGCCTTTTTGGCGCTCTCGCTGGAAAATTTTACGCCGGAAACTGCGCCCTGGGCAGCAAAGTCGCTCTGCAGCGCGTCCACCTGCTCCTGGGCCTTGCGGGCGGCGTCTGCGGCCTTGGTTTTCCAGTCGGGGTCGTAGCCTTCCAGCTTCTCGTTGGCCTCGCCCAGCTGGGTCCGGGCGGTGTCCCGTTCGGTGGTCAGGGTGGCGATGGTCTGTTTGTGCTTCTCGATGTCGGCACCGTTGAGATCCATCACCTTGTCCAGCTGCTCGTCGGTGATGCCCGGGATAATGGCCTTTACTTCGTCGCGTTTCATCTGTTTTCCTTTCCGCCCTGCGCTTTTTACGGGGTCGCTCCCACGGGCTGTGCAGTTTTACGCCATGCCGGGCAAATTTGGGTATAAAAATTGCCCGCCCACCCCTCGTGCAGGGCGAACAGGCATATAAAAAGGCCCGCCGCCCGGGCGGGCGGTGAGCCTTGCGATTTGCAAAACTGCAAATTGAACTGCGCTGATTATTTCTGTGCGTACAATTCGTCATACAACGCATACAGTTGGATTCCGTACTCGTTGACACGCTCCTGATCGGGGGTCATGCCTTCTGCGGCGATCTCCTCGTTGAGCAAAATCAGCAAGAGCGTAAAGCGATCGGTGCGCAGGCTGTAAGTGCTGCGGTCAAGAACAACATGATTTCCCAGCTGTTCCAGATTTACTTTCAAAAGAGTATCGAATGCACTCGGGGAAAGTTGATAGCGTTCCACAAATGTCACCTCACAAAGGATTGCACTGAATCAGAACGCCGGTCTTGGGGTTGATGGACACGGCGCACTTTTCTGTACAAAAAAGCTGGCTGGAGCTCTTTTCGGAATTTCGAACGGGGCGTGCTGTGCCGTGGAGGACGCAGTCAATGATATCCTCGATCGGCACGCCGGAACGGGAATAGCCGGTATGCGGGTCCTTCATCGTTCCTAAAACACGCTCCATAAAATGCTGGCTCTGCGCCCGAATCCGGATACCGTTTGCAGTTTCCTGCCCAATGATTTCCTGTTCGATACGTTCATACAGCGTACTGTAAAGATCAAGACCGGACAGGGGAGAAAGCATTCCGGACTCTACGCTTTGCGCATATCGTGTCAGCATACGATAGGCAGGAGAATTATTATACTTCCCATCATAGTATTTGGCAAGGGTATTCAGAGAAGTTTTTTCTGCGCCGATGGATTTCAGCCACAGACGATGATTGCGTTCAGCAGCAGCTGTTGCTTTGCTCGCCGCACTGCGCCCGAATCCCGCCACGCCGGTGCGCTGGCTGTCCGCCCGGCCGCCGGTATCCCGCACAAAGGCAGCCAGCTTCTGCCGGGCGGCCTTCAGCTGAACGGCTGCCTGTGTGGCGTCCAGTCCGGCGGCGTCCTCGGCCAGATACCGGCGTTTTGCCTTGCGCACCCTGCGCTCCAGCTGCCGCTGCATCTGGCTGATCTCATACCGGCTGTACATATGGCCGCCGTATTCCACCTCTTTGGCGTTCAGCGCCTCCAGCTGCCCCTGCCCCCAGTTCGGCTCCGACAAGCCGGGGAAAAACGGATAGAAGTTGTGCCGGCAGTTCCAGCCGCACAGCCCCGGGCCGGTGCCGTAGCCGGTGGCAGTCTCGAAGTCCTCGTACCGCACCCCATCGTATATCACCGCCCCGCCCCGGTGGTAGACCTTGCCCTGCCAGACAGCATGCTGGGGCCGGGCGCCGCCGTGGGCGGTGACCTCCACAAAATTGCAGTCCATTTCCTCCATCCGGGCCAGCTGCAGCTGGGCGGAGGTTTGATTGACGCCGGTGAGGACAGCCCGGCGCACCGCCACTTCCAAAGTGTCCCGGTGGCCGGAGGGGTAGGTGACCCCTGCCATGCGCTGGGCAAGACCGTCCACAGCCTGCTTGACGGCTGTTTTGTAATCAAAGGCGCCGCTGGAGATCTGCAGCCAGGCCCGGTCCAGGGCCCGTTCAAATTCGCCGGTCACGGTGTTGGCGGTGGTGGCCGTGAGGTTCTGCCAGCTGCCCAGGGTCTGGCGGTAGCCGGCATTGAGCAGGTTGTTCAGCTGCTCGCTGGTTTCGATGGAGGAGGGGGAAAAGCCCAGGGCCCGGTACAGCTCATCGTCAGATGCCAGGGCCTGCCGTCCTGCCTCCAGCAACAGACGGCGGATCTCAGCGGTGGTCTTGCCGCTGTACTTGGCCAGCAGCGCCGCCACATCCTGATGCAGCGCTTGGATCTGCTCAAATCGCCACAGCTGCCAGTCGGCGGTATCGGTGACACGCTCCATTTTTGCGATGCGGCGGGCGATATCCTGCAGAATATCCTCTTCCACCTGCTGCCACAGCTCCACCAGCGCGTCGGGAAGGGTGTCCAGATAGTCCGGCGTCAGCATGGTTCACCTCATCAGAAGGAGAGCGGGGCGCCGGCGGCATCGGGGGGAAGCATGGCGGCGGCGGTGTCCTCGTCTGTGCCAAAATACCAGGCAAGGAGCAGCGAAGGTCGGATATAGCCGGCGTCGGCCAGCGCCTTGCGGCGGACAAATTCGGTGCCGGTGTCCTCGAAGATGCTGTCACCGAAGCTCACCGACGGCTGGAAGGCGCCTGCCGGGGCAAGGGTGTACAGGCTGGCGAAGGCGTCGTACCAGTACAGCACGTCCCGCAGCCCGGCAGCCAGGCCCCGGGTCTGGACCGCCTGCACTGTGTTGTAGGTGGTGCGGTCCTCGCTGATGACCTGGGTGGCGGTCACCCGCCCGCTGGGGGTGTCCAGGGCGAAGGTGCCCGGGGACAGGCCCAGCTGCATCTCCAGCAACCGCAGCTGGGTTTCCAGCAGTTTGCGGTATTCCTCCACCCGCAGGGAGGGGGTGTAATCACCCCAGGGCGGGCCGTCCTGGGGCATGTCCAGGGTGAGGTAATAGTCCGACGCCAACTGCCGGAAGGGGATGGCCGGTTTGCCGTTCACCGGGTCTTTCACGGCGGCGGTGCGGTCTACGATCATCCGGCGCTTGCCGGTATCCCGCTCCCAGAACAGCTGCGCCAGGGTGTCGTCAATCTGGCGGATGGATTCCACCGCCTGAGCGTAAAAGCTCACCGGGGCGGGGGAGGGATCGATGTTGTTGACCATGGGCATCCGCAGCAGCCCGAAGTGGGGCCGATCCACCCCGGCAATCTGTACTTCGGGGGCCAGAGCGGCCCACCGCTCCACCGCCGACAGCTCGATCTGGCCGCCCAGGTGATCGCCGTCCCGCAGCCGGTAGGCCCGGTTGGTGATTCGAAGCCCTTGGGCTGTCAGCTCAAATTCTTCCACCCGGCACACCCGGGCGCCGCTTTCCAGCCGGTCGAAGTCGGTGAAAAAGCCCGCGTCGATGCGACCCATCGGACCCCAGCGCCGGGGGAAAATGCGGCTGCGGGGGATGACCTCGGCGTATACGTTGCTGCCCATGAGATAGGGCTTTACCGCGGCCATGCCGCCCTGGGCCGCTGTCTGCACCGCCTGGTGCAGCACCGGCTGCAGATGCTCCAGGATCTGGGCATTGATCCAGTCCGCCCGCTGTCCGCTGCCGGCGGAAAGGGTGATCTCGTTGGTGGCCAGAGTGGCCAGATAGGCGGTGACCTGCACAGCCATGCCCAGGGAACCATCGGGCAGCTCGCTGCGCCAGAACAGATTGTCCCATTCCCGCACCGCCTCGTACATCGGGCCGCTTTCCTTTGCCCCCAAAGCGGCGATCTCCTGTTTTCCCAGCAACTGCCTCACAGCCTCCTTTATGCTTTGAAAAAGATTCATTACAGCCCCCTGCGTTTCCAGATGCTTTCGGTGCCGTACCGCACCGCATCGATATGGTGATTGTTGATGTCGGGATAGCCGCCCAGAATCTCACCCGACTTCTTGTCCCGCTCGTACTCGTATTCGCCAAACTCCCGGGCGGTGTCGGGGCAGGTGTCGGGATCGATCCAGATGCAGGCCAGGCTCTGCAGCCATTTGTAGCTGTATTCCACACTGCCGGGGCCTTTGGCAGCGGCCCGGCAGAGAAGCCCCAGGGCGTTGTAGTCCCCGATGCTCTTGGGTTCTGCCGAATCGGCGGTGATAAGCTGGCCGGCAAGGCCCCGGGTCAGAAGCAGCGCGGCGGTTTCCTGGTTGCCTCTGCGCCGGGCAGTGGCTTCATCGTAAATGTACAGGATGCGCCGGGCGGCGTCATACTGCATTCCGTTGTAGGCCCAGGGATCGGGATAATAGCCCCAGTCTACCCCGTGCAGGGGGCGGTCAAAGCCCGCCCGCAGATCAGCCGGGATGGGCTCCAGCCGCAGATTCTCGAACACCTGCGTGCCGCTGCCCACAACCTCGCCCAGGTATTCGTGGCGGTAGGCGGTGGGGTTGGTATCCCGCAGATGCTCGGCATCGGCCAGAAATCGCGGCCCCAGCCACTCCCGGGGCACTGAGCGGTAATCCGAGTGATGCACCAGCTTTCCGGGGCGGCTCTCCAGCGCGTACCGGTTGGTCCAGTTGCG
>NZ_NFJT01000034.1 GCF_002160015.1 Anaerofilum sp. An201
GGGTGGCGAGGTTCAGCTGCTGCACATCCTCGGCGGTGTGCAGCCCCTCCATGCTCCAGCCGCCGCGGAAGCGGTGCAGGCGCAAACGGCTTTCGGCTGCCGTCCCGAAGGGAGTGAGATTGTCCAGCGAGAAGCTGGTGAGCAGATCGAGGGTGAGGGGGCGGGCGGAGTCGTTGCAGAAAACGGTGTCGATCTGCCAGCAGCTGCCGGTCCAGGTCAAATTGTGCTCCACATGCCAGCCGTCCGCCTGCAGGCAGGTGGTGACGGTGTCGCCGGTGCGGGTCTGGGAGGCCAGACGCATCGCGCGCACCGAAGCGCCGTATTTCAGGGTGCAGCCCGCGCTGTTGCCCTGTGCGTCGCCGCGCAGCGACAGGTGAACAAGACTGCCCACCTGCCAGGCGGGCGGGTCCATCCCGATGCGCACCAGCTCCGGCGCACCCAGCATGGTGCGGCGCTGTGCATAGGCGTCGGAACGGCTGTCCGGCAGCAGCACAAGGCTCACCGCGCCGGTGTCATGGTCGGTTAGATAACGCGCAACGCCGCCCGAAAAGGGGTAGTCCTTTGTTTCCAGATGCATGATGGTTCTCCTTTTATGTATCGGATTTGCTTTGGGGCAGACGCCACACCGACAAAATCGTCGCCGCCATCAGCGCTGCGCCCACCAAAAACAGTGAATTGATGCCAAAGGGCAGCGAGCCGCGGTCGATGGTTTCGATCAGCGCCGAGCAGACCGAAGCGCCCGCCAGACAGACGGTACCGCTGACCGCCGAGTTGGCCGAAAAATAGACGCTGCGGGTGGCGGCGGGACTGTGCTGCACCTGCAGGCGGAACAATCCCAGCGATAGCGCGCCCACCGGGATGGAGCCAAGCAGGGTCAGCACCGGGTAGAGGATGGCGGCGGTGTCGGGCGTGATGCGCCACCAGCCGAGCGCCAGCACCAGCGCCAACACGATGTAGACGGTGAGGGTCTTGCGCCATCCTATCCGCTCGGCCATCCGTGCGGCGGGTGGGGTGAAGGCGGCGCGCAGCAGATTGCCCAGTGTGGACCACAGCATGACCGCAAAAAAGTCCATCTGTAAAATGCGCACGGCATAGAGATTGGCCAAACTGCTCACAAACACGTTGGACAGGCTCCACAGAGTGCCAGCCACAACCACCCGTCGAAAGCCGACTGATCGCAACGGCGCAGTCAATGCGCGCAGCAGTATAGCAGATCCGACAGCTTCGGGAGCGGGCAGACGTGGAAGCAGTCGAGTAGCCGCAGCCAGCAACACGGTAATGATACCGCCGATCCACATAAAACTGCGCTGCAGTTCGGCTTGTGTATCTGTCAGCGCAACCAGCAGCTCGGCAACGCACATAAATAGAGTGTATACCGCCATGAACCAAGTCTCGCGGCGGGTGTAGAAACTGGCATCCACTTTGCCGTCCACCGCGTTGATCTGCCAGGCTGTCTGGGCAGGAGAGCACAGCTGAAAGGCAATCTGTGCCCCCAGAAACAACACTGCCATCGCCATGCCGCCCACCCCTTGCGGAAGCAGGACGGTGAAGCAGGTGAGCGCCAGACAGACGCGCCAGGTGAGGTTGGAGGCCATCAGGTAGCGGCGGCGATGCCGGGTGCGCCCATACCACGCGCCGCCCACCAGCTGCAGCATCAGCAGGGTGGAGGTGAGCTGCGTAATCATGTTGGACACGCCCAGCGGCAACGCCAGGTATTCGGTGAGCTTGGCCAGCACCGGACCGGTGCATACCCAGTAGGCGGTCATAGACAAAATGTGTTCGGCCAGAAACAGCGGTGCGGGGTTTTTGTTCATGTTTTCTGCCCTGCCTTTTTATTCTTCCCCTATATAATACATTTCTCCTGGTATTGTATCGAACGCCAGACAGTCCTGCTGCATCGCATTCAGAGACTGCAGCTCTCCATTCTCATTGCGCACCACTGCGGTCTGCCAAGGATTTTCAAACACACAGCGGCCTCCTTTTTCGGCATATACCCGGACATTCCGCACCTTGCCGTTCTGGCGACATGCAGACACAAGAAACGCTCCGCGCGCACGGAAATTTTCAAAACTCACATCCAATTCCGCCGGCACACCGGGGAAAAAGTGCAGGCAGCCGTCCCAGCTTTGCAGCAAGCTCTCGGTAACCAGTGCCAGCACACCAAGCGTTTCGGTCCAAGCCCCTGTCTGCCCGTAGTTCCTCACCGAAAGCGCCCAGCATAGCCCATTGGGATGTCTCCAGCGCCGGATCTCGTCCAAAAATCTCGGATAATCCAGCTGTGCATTATAAATTCCGGTATGCAGGCGCTTCATCTGCACCGTGGGATAGTGGCCAAAATACCATTCGTATACATCCTCGGTATCCAACGGCCACGGTTTTCCCGGCAATCCCGGCGAGCGCTCGATCAGATAGCTGTGGCTGAACTCCGGCGGATTTTCCCGCGCCAGTTTCTGCTGTATACTCCCTTTGGGGAAAGCATTCGATTTGTCTGCGGGGTAGTTTTCCAAAATGTCATTCCATTGTTTGACCAGCTCTGCGTCTGTTTGCAGCAGTTCAGCTGCCTGCACCGCACATCGCAGGCAATAGCACAAATAATCTGCAACCTCTTCTCGATCGCAGAAATCTTCCGCCTTCCCGCTGAAACCATCTTCTCCCTGGTTGGACGGGAACGCATGGTACAACCCGTCGTTTCCCCTGCGCACAAAATCGGTATAAAACAGCGCACAATTCCGAATAACCGGATAGCCCGTGTCGGCCAGCCAGTCTTTGTCCAGCGTATACAAATATCGTTCCCAATACAGCGTGACAGCCCAGCCCGTCATGTAAGCCATGCGCCCCAGCGGAACTACTCCGATAGGATCATCCTCTGCTTCGATCGGAAACGCCGAAAGTTGCACAAACGTACCCCGTGCGTCATAATACTCCTTTGCAATTTTTTCCCCGATCTGGAAAAAGAATTTCATTCCGTCAAAATACGAGTCAAGCCCCTCGGGATGGTTGGAGGCACAGATCCCCCAAAACGGCTGCTGGAAATTGTAGTTGCTGTGGTAGTCGCCATGCCAGTGCGAATAATCCTTCAATGTACTGGGGAACATCAACCCCGGCGGCACGGTTCCCCCGCGGTAAATGCAGCGGAACGCATACAATGTTTCATACCATAGATTTTCTATCAGCGGCTCGCTGCACGACAGTGCCGAGCGGGACCAGAAATCCTGCATCGACTTCTCCAGCCGCCGCAAACTGTTCTGCATGAATTCCTGCACACACACTGTATCATGCAATCTCAGCAATGTCTGCTTTGCATCGCCTTCGTCGCCGGTAGTGGCAACACCCACCGCCAGAACACCTTGCATTATTTCGGGCAGGATATGCAGCGATGCCGCATTGTCCTGCGTCCATTCCGGCACCTCTGTTTTCCCTCCCAGCAGCGGCGCCAGCAGGCAGGAAAAACCCTGCGGAAAGGTCTTTTCCGAAAAAAAATCCTGCCGCACGCACAACAGGTCGCCGCATCTATCCACATAAGGCGGGGCAAGCGGGGACGCTTTGGAAGGGTCGTTGGCACCAGTCAGCAGCCCCACGCGGAAATCCGCATATTGTTTTGCAGCAAATTCCTCCACGCGCGGGTCTGCCCAGCGATACAGCGAAAACCATATCAGCGGTTCACGCCCATACGACGCGACGGGCAGTGCATCGACCTTCCAATCCACCAGCAGGATGTTTTCCCTTTCGTCCACCCAGCAGCGCAGCGCGATCTGGAACAGGTCACGTTGCCGGCAGACGATGTCCACAATGCCCTGTTCCACCGAAAGCGTCTGCTCGATTTCCATTTCCAACAGATCGGGCGGCAGGTGCAGCGCCAGCTCACCCACCGGCTTGGGGCAGGGATACGGCCGTGTTTCATAGCTTTGCGGGCTTCCCTGGCAGATCTCTCGGGATCGCTTTTCGTTTCGAAAACCTCGCAGCGCTTTGAAATTTTCTCCATTCGTTCCAACCTGCCATCCCTCTTCCAGAATTCCCCGGCGCACTTCATCAATATGGGCCGGTTTCGGATCATCACTGAAATCCTGACGTCGGTCCCACACATCGCCCTTGCCAAAGCGCCAGACAATTGTGTTTTCGCCCTGATATACACTGACAGACAGATCGCCGTTGCCAAGAATAAAACCATTTTCGGCAGAGAGTATTTTCCTTCGGTGTATAATACGATGCATACAGTTCTCCCCCTGTTATACAATTGCCGCCAGCCAGCTCCCATGTTTCTTCGCTGTCTATCGGCCTGTTTTCAGATTTTATTATATTGACTTCCCGCCCAGATTCCCATATTCACAAATTATATATTTGCAGACTTGTTTTAGTTTTTTTAAGAGAAGCCCGGCGGTTGTTTCTCTGCGCCCGCAAACTGGCTAAAAGAGCCGGTATCCCGCTGGACGCGGAATGCCGGCTCCCATTTTGAAGGATTATTTACGGATTATTCATTGCAACGTTTTTTCCGCCGCATCGCAACAGGCACAGCCACCGCAGACAACACGCACAGCAGTCCCACAGCCGCTACCGGCATCCCGTCGCCTGTAGCGGGCAGCTGCGGGTCCGTCACGTCCGGCGCCTGTGTGGGAGCCGGGGTTGCGCTGGCATCCGGGCTGGGCTGCGGAGCCGTCGTGGGCGCGGGAGTAGCCGTGGGTTCAGGAGTGGTCGTGGGCGAAGGCGTAGACGTGGGAACTGGCAGCTTCTCCAGCTGGTCGAGTCCCTCCTGCAGACGCGCCATCGCCTGCTCCACATCCGTGATCGTGCTCACCGTCTCCAGATCGGCCTTTGCGCGTTCAATCGCCTTCTTCAGCACTTCCAGGCTTTCCGGCGTATATACATCCGTTTTGGATGCCTCGGTTTCTGCCTGTGCGATCAGCGCCTCCAGCTTCGTTTTGTCGCCTTCTTTTTCCTTGATGCGTTCACGGGCATAGAACAAATCCTGGCTGGCTTTGTTTACATCCACTTCGGTCGCATCCGGGTCGTCCAGAACTTCCTTTGCGTACTTCAGAGCAGCCTCGAATACCGCCCAGCTTTCGGGAGTATAGCGATCTTCCTCGTATTTCACGCAGTCATCGTACAGATCCTGCAAAGCCGACTTGTCCACCTTGCCGATCTCCTCACTGCTCTCGTATACTTCACACTCGGCGATTTCCAACATCCTTGGACCTATGGAGTCCGGATGCAGAATTTTCACATACCGTCCCTTTACCGGCGAACCGTCCTCCTGTTCTACATTAAGCAGCACAGAAAGGTTGGGTGCGTCTTTCAGATGAGTACTCCACACCACTGTATTGTTTTCATCCATGATGATGACATCAATGTCGGAGATACGATCCTGACAGGCATTACGGGCAAACAGCTTAATGGCGCCGATCTCATAAGTATCCTTCAAATCCACCTGCCACCAAGCGCCGACTTCCTCCTCAGTGGCCGAAATGCTCGCTGCACTCCAGTCGGGGTTGGTATTTCCGTCCACTGCCAGCGAGGCATTGGCCGGGAAGAAGGACGCGGTATAGGTACTGCTCTGTTCAGCGGGCTTGTTCAGAGCCAGGTTACCCTGGGCAATCGCAGCTTCATTCACCTCGTCCACACCGTACACGGCGAACTCCAGAATCGAAGGCGCTTCTTTCGCGCTTTCAATCAAAAGACGAACTTTGTCGGCCGTGAAGGTGAAAAAGTTGATTTCCGCCAGTTCACCAATCGTCTCACCGCTGTACAGGTCGGTCCACACACCGTCTTTCTGCCCCTGGAGTTTGAAGGAGGTGATGTTGTCTCCTTCCTCGCGTACCACCACGCGGTTCACCTTAGTGGGACGGTTGAATTCCATATCCAGCGTCTGATTTTCCGTACCGGTCGCCTTCCACATGGTCTGCAGGGAGTCGTCCGCCGCAGAATAGGCGTCTCCTCGGTGCGAATAGGTCACATCCACTCCCTCGTCGTCGGGATGTACGGTATTATAGTTGGTGGAAGAACTTGCAACAGGCTTGGCGGTGAGCGACAGGTTCGCATCCGCATAGATGCGCAGCTCGTTCACTATAGGCTCCTGCACAGCCTGGGTGATAGTGAGACGCACTTTGTTCCCCAGTGCCGCCGGGAATACCAGCTGCTTTTCGCCGTTCACGCGCTCGCCTTCGGCCACGGTCTGCCACTCGCCGTCCTTTTCCACCTCGATGCGGAAACCGCGGATGTTGTCTCCATCCTCCACGATCTCCACGCGGTTGATCTCTCGCTCACGGCCCAGATCCACTTCGATACTGCCTGTCTTGCCGTTTGCGGTCCAGCCGGTCTCCACATTGCCATCGGTCGCTGCCGGCTGACTGCTGGTTGCATCCAGCGCCATATTCACAGCGCCCAGTTCCGGCTGCTCACCTTCGGCGCGCACCAGGATATACGGAACCTTTGCAGAGCACACAGGCGCAACTTTACCGTCTTTCACTTCCAGACGGCCCACATACACCTGACCGTTGCTGGTGAGTTCATACTGGTCCACCTGGGTCACGCCTTCCCAGGACACCGGCAGTTGCCACTCCTGCGCCATGCCGGACACGCTGTACAGATGGATCTTGCTTTCCGGCGTCTCCAGATCCGGCAGGAATCGGTTGTTGCCCTGTACGACCACCACACCATTCTGGGTAAACTCGATGGAATCGGTAGCTTTCAGGTACTTCGACATTACATCGCCGCTCCAGCGCACCGCCTGCATCTCGTCGTTGTCGATGTATTCCAGCGGCTCGAACTGACGCAGGAAGAAGGTGGGAGCTGCATACAGATAATGGTCCTCGATCGCACGGTCGAAATCACCGACCGACGTGATGTTGCCGTTGCGGGCATCCGAAGATACCTTCTCTCCGAAAATCTGGAAATAGGTGCCCGGCGAAGCCATCTGCGAGGTGCCGCGGCCAGCCATCACATACTGGCTCACCAGAGAGTTGTTATTGTTATACTTCCACTGGGTAGCACCATTGCGCACCATTGTAGGCTGGAAGCCCTCATGGCAGATGCTGATGCCATACTGGTCGTATTTTTCGATGATCTTTTTCTTTGCAAAGGACTCGTGCACCCCGTAAACACCGTTGTAGGGGCTGGTGTTGTCCCACATTTGGTCATTGTACAGCACCGCAGGTGTCCAGTATTTGCTGTTGCTGAAGAAAGAATCCATGCGCTCGTCGGTATTCCCGGCGGCCCAGTCCAGGAAGTAGGACTTGTTGCGGAAACGCTCCTGGCCGAAAATGTTGTTGTACATCTGCTCGTTGCCATTCGCGTCGCGCGCAACCATATTGGTATCGTATGTGCCGGATTCCGGGGTATCGATCTCCTGATTCATATGGTAGGAGATATAGGAGCCGTATTTCAGGGTATCCTCCATAGCCTGCTTAGCACCCTCATTACCGCCTGCAGCCGGGGAGAAGTTCTGCATCCAGTTGCCCCAATGCCAGTCATGGCCGTGCTGCTGCCAGCCTGCGATGGCATAGGCCTGCGGGGTCCCATCGGTGAGATAGTAGGTCTTTCTCGCTTCGGAAGCCCACACGTCATACGGGATCTTCACTTCAGAGGAAGTTCGGTTGAAGGGGAAGGTGCCGTGCCCCTGCTGCCAGGTGCCGCCCTTTGCAAAGAACTCCTGCAGATTCTCGTTGAGTTCAGGCAGCTGCTTGCGCACCCAGTTCGCACCGTCCTGCCAGTCCACCTTGCCATTGCCGTTGATGTCGGCGCAGATGTACACACGGCTCTCAAACGGTTCGCCGGTATCGATGCGCTGCATCTCGCCCAGCTGTTTGACTCCATCCTTATCTTCATTGGGCTGGTAAGCAAGGCGATAATAATATTCGCGGTCGTACAGTGCTTCTTCCTTGTTGCCGCCGTTGTCCATCGTCTTGACGATATAGGGAACGTCAAACAGCGTGTTATAGGCAGTGCCCAAGGCCTTTTCTGTGTACAGAAAAGCCCAGTCGGTGTAGTTGGTGGAAACATTCAGTCCGCTCAGTGCACCGATCACATCGTTCCCCTGATCCCCCTGATAGTTCTGATAACGGTCCGGGGAGAGCTCCACATTGTGTGCCACCGCGGCCCCCTGCTGTGTTGTTTTGATACGCAGAATCGGGGTGTCGAGCTTGAAGGAAACCAGGTACGGCTCGCCCTCACCGGAAATGTCGGTGATTTCTTTCACCAGCTCGCTGCCTTCCACACGGAACTCATACCGAACAGACAGGCCTCCGTGGAAATCGGGAATGCTCAGTACATATTCCGCCCGGTCTCCTGCTGCCTCAAACGAAGTCACCTCCGCCGGGTACGGCGTACCCTCCAGCGAGGTATCATCCGTGATATAAGCTTCGTGTTTTGCATTTGTGTAGCCCGCATAGATCACTTCGTCGTTTTCCACAAGCTGATAGCGCAACGCCTGCGGGAAGGTCTTATCCAGCGCCACTTTCAAAGTGTCGTTCTCAATCCATTGCGCGTTGGAGAGATCCTCATCATCGCCGGTGTCTATCGGAGGAAGAGGTTCGTACTCATCGACTACAAAATTGTCGACACAAGTGTCAAATTCGGACCACGCCACAAATCCGGCCAAGCCCGCCTTGGGCACTCCGCCCGAAGGCAGCGCACCTTTATATTCCTCTTTTCCATCCACATACACGGCCAAGCCGCTCGCACTGTACTCTACACGCCAGTGCTGCCAGATCCCGGCTTTGATGTTCCTGGTATCCAGCATCATGTCCCCGGCGCCTGTTTCACGGACACGAATCTTGGTGATATCTTGTGCAGCAAACCAGGTTTCATTTGTCAGTGCTGTTTTTTCCTCGTTCAAAGCGGCTCCAAACAAGAAACCACCCTTGGAAGACTGGCCTCCAAATCCATTGTCGGCCCAGGAGAGTTTCATGTCGAATTCCATCACCGCTTCGGCAGGCAGATTGGCGTTTGTATCCACAATATACATATTGCCGGGATTTCCAACGCCGCCCTTCATTTGCAGCACAGTGCGGCCGTCCATTTCCACAATATCCCATTGCTGCTGGCCTTCAGCGGGGTTATTCACCGCAATGTGCACCAGTCCGTCCTTGCTGTCCAGCGGGTTCTCATAGTGGAACTTCGGCGCCTCGGTCGGCTCCGGGCTGGGCTGGACCGTATTCACTTCCAAGATCTGCAGATTGTCAAAACTGGTTTCATAGGACGACCAGGCCGTAAAACCGGCATTGCCTTCCAGCGTCTGTGCACCGCCGGGCGTTTTTCCCTCGTACTGCACCTGATCGTCCACAAGGATCTTCAGCTGGTCTGCGCCGTACTCCAGCTGCCAGGTCTGCCATTCGCCCACCTTCACGTGTTCACCGCCCGCCATGATGTCCTGGCTGGGTTCGTTGTGGCGAATCCGGATCTGGCTGCCGTCCTGAACGCCAAACCACATGTATTCTCCGGGTCCTGCAGCAGAAGGCTCACCAGCCCCAAACAGCAGCCCGCCCTTGCTGGAAAGTCCTCCTTCCACGTTTTTCACTTCCGTCAGCTTCATATCGAAGCGGATAATGCCGCTGGCGGGCGCATTGGCATTCTCATCGATCAAAAATGCCTGTCCTTCGTCACCGTGCATCTTCAGCACCGTGCGTTCTCCATCCTGTACGATCTCGGCCTGGCTGTCGTTTTCCCCGCACAGTACCAATCCGTCCATGCTGTCAAGAGCGTTCTCGTACAGCACTTTCGGTTCTTCCTCCGCGCGCACTGTCAGCGGCATCCACGGCAAGGTACTCAGCGCCATCACAGCGGCCATACAGCCTGCGGCCGTGCGCCACACAGGTTTTTTGGCATGTTCTTTCAACTTACTTTTCCTCCTTGTCTGTTAATAAATCACAGGGTATCGCATATCTCTATTGTATCCGTTCCGAGTTTGGATGTATATGCCCGCAGTTTATATTTTTTTGTTTCTGGTTTAGTACAGAACAGCGTTTTTTCACAGAAAGGCTTTTTGTTCCGACAACGCGCCATACAAAATCTTGGCCATAATCTTATATCCTGCAGCATTGGGATGCAACCCCTCATGCGTCAGCCCAGCCCGCATACGCTGCCCGGTGCTGTCTGTCATCGCTGTGTGATAGTCCACATAGGCCAGGCCCTGCTGCGCACACCTCTCGCGCAGGTAAGCGTTCAGCCGAAGGATGTATTCATTGCGCTGCGCGTCGCACTGTCGGTATGGCATATTCACCGGAAGTACAGAGCACACCACCAGCGGTATGCCAGCATCTCGGGCCTGCTGCATTACCGCGTCGAAATAGTCCTTCACACGTTCCAAAAGCTGCTGCGGATCCTCGCCGCCCGTAAAGGCCGCCGGATCGTATTCCAGCTCCCAGCTATCGTTGATTCCCGCCAGCAGCACGCACCACCGTGGGTGCAGCTGCACCACATCAGCTTCAAACCGCCGCGCGATATACCGCATCTGGTCGCCGCTGATCCCTCGCTTCACAATTCGCAGACTGGCAGGAAAATAGCAGGACAGCTCCCACAGCTGTGTGATGGAATCGCCGATGAACACAATATCCGGCTGGATACCGCCAGCCAGAATCTGTTCGTTTTTCCAGTCGAATTCTCCGCGCCGTGTGTCGGCGGCCACTGTTTGGCCAAAAAGACCCGGCGTTATCTGCTGTTTTTCCATATTTCCTCCTGTTACGCGTTCCAATCCCATCGCAGCGGCTGCCCTGCCCGGACAGGG
Source organism: Anaerofilum sp. An201 (assembly GCF_002160015.1). Classification (GTDB taxonomy): domain Bacteria; phylum Bacillota; class Clostridia; order Oscillospirales; family Ruminococcaceae; genus Anaerofilum; species Anaerofilum faecale. The sequence continues at coordinate 10,715 of NZ_NFJT01000034.1, forward strand.
AGAAGCAGCCATTCGCCTTCTCGATCATATTCCCGTGCCAACGGCTCCAATCCCGGCGCGGCGTGCAGCCACACCACAGTGTCACTGTCCGCTTGCAGGCAAAACTCCCGCACTGCGCCGCCGTCCCATACCGCCGACACCTGCACGCCCTGTTCGGCCCGCAGGCATACGAATTCCATTCGTTTTTCTTTCCATTCGTCCGGCACCGCTGCAAACAGCCGCAGGCGGTTTCCCTCGCTTTGCAGCAGCATCTCCTGCAAGGCGTCCGCCGCGCAGAAGTTTGCTTCCAGCGTGAAGGGGCGATAGTGGAACCAGGAGGTCCCCCGGCGGCGGTAGTCGCCGTTCAGATGAAATCCGTTGGGCGAACAGTGGTTGTTCCAGAACACCTGAAGCTGATAGGCCGCGCCGTTTCCGTTTTGCTGTACTGCGTATAATTCCGCCATCCATGTAAAGGAAAAGCCCACCCAATACCCGGTGCCCCAGCGCTCCAGATCATGTATCGTCGCGTCCACGATGCGGCGGTCTTCCGGGGTATCGTACCCGATCAGGCGCAGCGGATGGATCGCCATCGCATGGGCTAAATGGCGGTGGGACTCCGCCAGCGCTTCGTCCGGGCTGAGCAGCAGCACACCTTCATCGCTCACCGCCAGCTGCGGCAGCTTCGCAAGATGGGCCTGCCATTCATCCACCCGTCCATCACCCACCTGCTCCGACATTTCTGTCAGTGCGCCGAACAGCCAGCGCATCAAAGAAAGGTCGTAGTTCGTGTTGGGGGTGAGGAACGAACGGATGGTGTCGTCGTGGATTTCGGGGGAAGAGGATACCGGGAGATAGTACATCCCATCGCGCTCTTCCAGAAGGCTCAGCAGGAACTGTGCTGTATCGCACAGATACGGATAAGCACGTTCACACAGGAATTTCCTGTCGCCGGTGATGCGCCAGTGTCGCTCGAAACTCTGACACAGCCACAACTGATTTGTAGGGGAGAGCGAATACATGCCCCATCCACCCAGCGCATCTCCTGTCTGTGTCATAGTCCCCGGCAAACAAATCCCCTCTGCATCATAGAAATCGTGCGCAAACCGGCGGGCACAATCGCGCATATTCCATAAATAATCCAAAAAGCTTTCGCCCTCTGCAAAATGGCCTGCCTTGAGATAGCTGTAATAGCTCATCTCGGTGTTCAGATCGTGATGGTAATCCCCTTTCCAGGGCGGCAGATGTCCGTCATCCGCCGTCCACACGCCTTGCAGCGGCATGGGATAGCAGCCTTTGCGCGAGCAGGACCCCAGCAGATAATTCGTGAGATACCAGTTTTTTTCAAACAGGGGATCCGGGAGACGCAGTCCGCTCCGGTTCCAGTATGCTTCCCACCATTGCAGATGTTCTCTGATTTCGCGGTCATATCCCCGCTCTATTGCCTGCGCCAGCTCGGACAGGGTGTCTTCCTTCCATGAAGGACCGTCCGCTGTACTGGCCACGCGCCAGGCAATCTCAACGCCCTGCTGTGTTTCACGCCGGCGGACAAACACACCATATTCTTCGCCGCTTCCGATCTTCTGTGTAAACCATTGCAATTCCCCGTCGGCGCCTTTTTCCGGCGCAGGGTAGCGCAGGGTCTGCAAGGATGCCGTAGCCACGCTGTCCACCTGCACTGTCTGCCGGCTTCCGTCGTCCAGACCGTAGGCCGGATTCTCGATACGCATGCTGAAGCTGTCGGTTTTGCCTGCGATGCGGATCATTCCGTATTTGCGGCAGGCATGCACAAACGCCTGCAGTTCCACGTCTCCCACCTGGATCACAGCTTCTGCGCGCGCAAATTCCAACACGGAACGCTGCGGTTTTCCACTTCCAAAGTCAAATACCAGCTTACCTGCCGGAAGCTTGGTGGGCACAGGATGATTGTAGGGCGCATCGAATACCCGCCGTATCTCGTCCTCACGACCCTCTCTGGCAAAGCGCACCAGGTTCGCATAGGTGAATTCCGGATCACGAATCGCCTCGCAGGGTGTAGCGTCCCACAGATCGCCCCTGTCCAGGCTGAACCGCAGCCCTTCCGAAGGCCCCCAGATCAGTGCGCCGCAAAAGCCGTTGCCCAGCGGCAGGCCTTCGTCCCAGCACGGAATAGCGTGTTCAAATACCAGCTTCCCGCTGGCAGGTAAGGTATTGTTCATTGTCTATTCCTCTTTCCGTGTAGAAGTCACGCGCCGCTGTCGTGCACCGCCTGATACATCGCCAGGATATTTTCCGGCGGAACATCCGGCATGATATTGTGCTCCTGATTGAACACAAAGCCTCCGTTCTGCATGAAAATATCGATCATGCGCCTTGTATAGTCATATACTTCCTGTGGGGCGGCACGGTTGAGTACCGTGCGTGTATTGCATCCTCCGCCCCAGAAGGTGATGTCACGGCCAAATTCACGCTTGAGCACCTCCGGGTCCATTTGGCGCGCCGTAGTCTGCACAGGATTGAGGATATCGTATCCGGCGTCAATCAGATCACCGATGATAGGATAGATCGAACCGCACGAGTGCAGCAATACCTTCATATTGCTGTGACTGTGCACATAATCGCACAGCTGCCGGTGATACGGCTTGAAGATAGCGCGATATTTTTCAGGCGACATAAACAAACCTGTATCCATTCCCAGATCGTCGCCAAAGCGCAGGATGTCTACCACATCGCCCACCGCTTCACACACTTTTTGCAGGGTGGCAAGATGTTTTTCGGTCAAAACAGCCACCAGGCGCTCCACTTCTTCCGGCTCGGTGTAGATGTCCATCAAAAAGTTGTCGATGCGCCGCAGGAAGGTGCCCCATTCAAACAGATTACAGCCGCATACGATCATCAGTGCCTTGTCGGTACTTTTTCTCAGCTGCTGCGCCTTCGTTCGCAGTGTATCGTAAAAGCCGGGATCTGCGGCATGATCCCACGGACTGTGCACCAGTGCCGACCACAGCACCTTGTTCATGGCTTTATCCAGATCTTTGTAGGTATCGGGATAACCGTCCAGATAAGGGAAGCAGGTCTGGTCAAAAAAAGTGGCTCCCACCGGCATGCGTGCGATACGCCGGCCGTCCTCGTCAAACACCTCCTGGCTGCCGTCGGATGCCTGCACAGGACGGAACCAAATGGGGTACTGCGCCAGGCTTCCGTCCGACAGCCGAGTATCGTACCAGTCGCTGTCACTGGTATTGAATGCACGGCCCACATCCAGCACATCCACGCCCAGACGGTCGATCAGTTCGTCCTCCACCTGCACCACCTGTTGGACAACGTCATACACACGGGTGTGTCCTGTATGGATTCCCATATGGTCTTTCAGACGGTTGTATGCAATGGCTGATATGCCGCTGCTGGGCGTTGCGCCCAGGTCCAGCGGCACACGGTCGGGTTGACGGTGGTTGATGCTTGTCAGAACTCGTTCTCGTGATGTCATATATTTATCCTTTCACTGCGCCGGCAGTAACACCGCCCATAATTTTTTCCGAAAGGAAGATGAACATAATTAACGTGGGAAGGAATACCAGCACAACCGCTGCGAACAGCGCCGCCCAGTTGCCGGAATAACGCATACCGTCCACAATGGCCTGCAAGCCCAGCGCCAGCGTGCGGCGGTCGGAGCTGTTAGCAAAGATCAGCGCCCAAGTGTATTCGTTCCAGGTGCCGATGAAGTTGAAGATAGTAACCGTAACGATACCGGGTTGTGCCAGCGGGAAGATCACCTTCCAGAACGCGCGGCTATGGGTGCATCCCTCTACCAGAGCGGATTCCTGAATATCCTTGGGGATGGTGGAGAAAAAGCTGATGAGGAAGAACATAGTGAACGGAACCATTGTGAAGGTATAAATCACCACCAGCACCAGCAGGTTTTTGCTCAAGCCCATGCGTCCTACCATCATATACACAGGCACCATCAGCATCACGCTGGGAATACCCATCGCGCTGGCATAGGCGGTCTGGACCAGCCGGCGGCCACGGAACTCGTAGGTGGCGATGGCGTAGGAGGCCGGCGCCGCCAGGAAAATAACGGCAAAACAGGAAGATGCCGTGTACAAAAGGCTGTTGAAGAAATATTTGAGGATATTGTATTTTTCCAGCACCAGCACATAATTTTCAAAGTGCAGGCCGCTGGAGAGGATTTTGTTGTCGAAGATCTCGCTGGTGGTGCTGAGAGATGCAGACACGATCCAAACCAGTGTAAATACCGTGAACACGCACCACAGTGTCATGATGCAAATGCCCAGCTTATTCGTGGAGGTACGGCTGGTTTTTATGAAACGGTTTTTTGCCATTGTTTTTTCCTCCCATTAATATTCATAACGATCCTTGTTGCCCAGGAAGTTGATGATGCTGAACACCACCACCACCGCAACGCACAGGAACACGCCCACAGCACAGCCGCCGCCCACGTTCATTTTGGTGACGCTTCCGCCGGAAGTGGAGCCGCCAAACACCATATTGAACATCAGGTTTGCCGGGACCATCGTTTCGGGGGCCAGCGGATTTACATTGAACACACGGCTCCACAGGAAGAAATTGATGGCACCCATCATCCAGAAGGTCACAGCAGTGCGTGTAGTGTCGCGCAGAAGCGGCATCGTGATCCGGCGGAACATATAAAATTTGCTTGCACCTTCCAGCGCGGCATAATCATAGTAATCGGCCGGGATCTTTTCCATCGCAGAAAGATAAATAATCATGTAATATCCCACGCTGCCGAAGCAGAACGCTACCATCATGGATCGAAACGCCCATTCCGAGCTTGTCCAAGGGATGTCTGCCAGCGCATCCAGGTGCAAAAAGCTGAACAGCTCGTGGAACAGGCCGTATTCGTTGTTGTAGATATACTGGTTCCACATGGTGACCATCGCCACCGGAGTGATGATGTTAGGCAGATACACGATGGCCCGCATCACCTTGCTGCCCTTGAATTTTGCCGACAGTGTCACCGCAAAAAACAGCGCTATAATAAACACCGCAGCGCCGCCGATCACGGCGATCTTCAGCACATTCACCCACGACTTCACAAACAGCGGGTTTTTAAACATATCCACATAATTGGAAAATCCCGCAAACTCCCATTCTGCAGGATCCATCGACAGGCTACCCATTTTGTAGAACGACATATAAATCGTTCGCAGCGACGGATATACAAAAAAGATCAAAAACACTGCCACCACCGGAAGCACAAACTTCAGCAGCATATTCCTTTCCTGTTTTTTCATAAAAAGCACCTCACTTTGTTAATAGAAAAGCGGCACAAGCTTTTCCTGTGCCGCTTTGCCCGAACGGGCAATCGTCTTGCCCGCTTTCGATGCAGATATTTTACTGGTAGTTCGCGGCCTCGGCAACGATAGTGTCAAACGCCTGCTGCGCGGTCTCCTCGCCCAGCATAACCTTGGTCACATGGGGCTTCAGAACGCCGTCGCAGAAGTCGCCGGCAATACCGGCAGCCCAGTCGATGTTTTTGGTCATACCGGCCACAATGGGCTTCTGCTCCTGCACAGCCGCAGGCCAATCCAGATCGTTGGTGCAGGGAACAAGGCCCATACCCAGCATTTCGCTCTGGCAATCGTCACCAACCAGATAGTGCAGCAGAGCATATACGGCTTCCTTGTTTTCGGTCTTAGAGCCTACCATGAAAGCCTGTCCGCCCACGGTATTTTCAGTGATGGCGCCCACGCCGCCCGGTACAGTGGGATATGCAAAGTGACCGTAGGGGAAGTCGGGGCCGGCAGTCTCTGCATTCTCACTGGCCATAAACGAAGCGTTGAAGTACATGGCGGCTTCCTTGCGGGCGAACTGCTGCTGGCCGGAAGGATACTTGTTGGTCTTGCAGGACTCAGCAAAATAACCCTTGCTCGCAAAGTCTTCCATTGCTTTCAGAGCATTCAGCAGACCCTCATTGTTATAAGCGTCGCCGCCCTTGTCCACCATGTCCAGAACTGCGTCCGGGCCGATCTCGCGGGCCAGGTAATAGTCGAACATCATGTCCATATAGGCGTCGTCGGTAACGATCGGCTCATAGCCTTTTGCCTTCAGCTTCGCGCAGGCCTCGTCCAGCTCCTCCCAAGTCTGAGGAACTTCGGTAATGCCAGCATCCGCAAACATGTCCTTGTTGTAGTACCAACTCATGGTGTAGGGAGCATAGGGGATAGAATGGTTTCCGCTCAGGCCGGCCTTCTGTCCCATATCCGTATCCCACTGGATCAGAGCGCCCATGATATTTTCTTTTTCAGGTTTGCCGTTCAGGCCCTCTTCTTCATAGAAGTCGCTGATGTCCAGCATCAGGCTGGGATCGGATTTGTAGATGTTGTTGGGATCGCTCTCGAAAATATCCACCTGCTGGCCGGAAGCAATTGCGGGGCCAACCAGATCCTTCACGCCGCGGCCCTGCCACTCCACTTCTACGGTAACATTGGGATTGTCCTTTTCAAACGCCTCGATGGCGTGCTTGATAGCCTCGGCCTGCGGCTCCATCTCCTGCCACATGGACCAGTATACGATCGTGCCGGACAGGCCCGAATCGCCGTTGTTGGAAGCAGCGCTGTTTGCGTTGGAAGCAGTGCTGCTGGGTGCGCCGCATGCGGCCAGACCCATCGTCATGGCAGCTGCCAGTGCGAGTGAAAGTGCCTTTTTCATGGTTCCATCTCCTTTTTCATTGTGCAACGAAGTTGCTTTTGCTGTCTTTATATTACACACTGGAGAGGCTTTTTCACATATCGCCTGATTACAATTTTTAGGGCATTTTTACTGTTTTCCACTTTGGTTTGCTCAATGTCAAAAAAATGAATATAAAAAAATAATTTTTGGATATAAAAAACGTGGATGAGAAAAGCATCCACGTTTTTGTATTTTATTCTATTGCATCATACCTCTGGTTCGGCAATTCATCCCACAATCTTTTTTTCTTTTGCTTTGGCTGTCACCTCATCAATTGCCTCCTGTAAGGTTGTATCTGCATAAAATTGCTGCATAGACCTTTCCCATGCAAGGCTTGCCTGTTCATGGCTCATGATCGCCCGCACCATCTCCCGCTGTACATCACGGTTGCTGATCAACCTGTTCTTAGAGGGTGTAGACATAAAAATGATGTCGTAATTATAGTTGACCCTAACGGTATTTTCACTGTACCATCGCAGCAGTTCGCGTGCATACTGCACATTTTCCTTTCCAAACAACAGTGCGTTGGCAGATGTATCTTCATACTGATCCTGCTGGTTCCAGTCTGCCAGATAACCAAATATATTCAGTGACGGATACTTGTTCAGCAACACCGTATTTCCTGTTTCATCCAGCGGCTGCACCTCGTTTCCCTTCCATACCCAGTCTGTGCCCTCCAGACCATATCGATAAATCCGTTCAAACTCATCCGACAGCAGCCAATCGTAAATTTGCAGGATACGCTCCATCTTGTCCCGGTTTACATTGCCGCCAAAATATGTTTCCGACCAATGCAGACTGGTGGTAAAACGATACCGGTTCCCATCCTCAGCTGGCCAAGGACGCATGACCAGAATCATATCCTGTGCTTTTTCCAGCTCTCCCTCGGACGCAAGATGCTTGAGCATTGCATAATACTGACAGGCAATCGCCCCCACGCGCCCCTGAGAAAAATCTTCCTTTGCCTTTTTTTGTGTCACATAGGCAAAGTCTGGCGCCAAGAGGCCATCCCGATACAACCGCTGCATCTGATCCAGTGCGGCACCTGTTCTTGAAGAGGCCCATACGGGCATCCATCTCTCGTTCTCATACAGCCATCCGCGTTCCGTGTTGGACAGTTCCGGAAAAATACTCAGATACACCGCTTCCAGAACATTCAAATGCACTGAGGTCAAACCACCCGTGTCGTTCACACCGTTTTGATCCGGGTCCTCGTTCACAAAAGCCTGTAGCAAATGAACAAACTCTTCCCAGCTTTGCGGCTCCTCCAGTCCCAGAGTTTCCATCCAGTCCTTTCGCAGCAGGATGCACCGATCCAGCGCCCACAGCTCCTCGCTGGGATATGTCATGCGCGGGATCGCATAAATTTTCCCGTTCTCTGTGCGAAAACGCTGGTTATAAGGAGTTTCCAGATAAGCTTCCAGATTTGGATATTCGCTCAGATTACTGGGCAGAGCGCTTATTTTCCCGTCCTGGATCCACGCTTCATACACAGACGTCCCCATGATATCATGAGCAAATATGTCCGGCAGTTCATCAGCTACCGCCATTTCCTGATATTTGGAAGGGTAGTTGTCATATGTGATGTTCACCGGTACAAATTGAACATGGAACTTGTCTTCTATGTATTTCTGGAGCGAATCCCCTGCCAGATAATCCGCGATATTCCAAAACGCAACGGATATCTGCATGGGCGCAGTTTCCGGCTCTGAAAGCGGCTGTTCCTGCACTGGCTGTGTGCATCCCTGCATTCCTAAAAAAAATGCCATCATTGCACAAACCCACCGTTTGTTCACTCCAATCCCCTCCTGTCACTATTATTTTTTATATTACCGACTATTTTTGAAAAAGTCAAACGGAAACCTTTGTAATACCTATATGATATATTCTCATTTTATAAAAAATTATCTCTGGTTTAGTTTTTAGGGTATCTCTGGACTTTTTTATTGAATCTCTACAGAAAAACCGGTATAGTTATATTATATTGATTTTACGTTGCACAAAAAGGATTCTTCCTCATGAAAAAACTGCGTGCCTGGCTTTCGGGCCAAAGAATATCCAAGCAGCTGTCGGTTTTGGTGATTGCCACCGTGGTTTCACTGTGTCTGTTTTTGCTGCTCGCCTTTTATAAAACATTTTCCCTGCTCAATCAGCAGTGGGTCGACCACGCCTGTGAGATCAGCGCTCAGCTGGAGAGCACAGTGCAGACAAGATTCCATTCCTACAGCAAGATCATCCACATAATTTCCTATAACAGCGCAGTGCAGGATTTTCTGCTCAGCGAAAATGACTCCGATCAGTTCGGCCTCTATTCTGCCATGCTGCGTAATTTGAGCGATTTTTCCAATCTTGATCCTGAGATTCTGGACGTCATCATCGTTGATTCGCACGGTCAGACCTACCGCCTGAGTGAAGATATTGTATACTCTGTTCCCGCCATCCCCGAAGACGACGTTTCCGTGCATATCAGCCCGCTTCGTTCGCTGAAGGTTCTGGGAACAGAATCTTACTATCAGGTTCTGTCTCAAAACATCTATTCGATTGACAGCTATGTGCAGACCAACAAGCTGATTGGGACCGCACATCTTGTTCTTTCCCCATCCGCGTTTATTGCAGACCAGATCTCTCCGAACCTGGGCGATGCCGGACGCCTGTATCTCACCGATTGCAGGCAAAATATCATCTGGGGCACTACGCCGGAACGCGCAACACCGCTGCCTGCCATGCACAGCACCATCTACTCCCACATTCGGCTGATCGATTCCACCAATCTGTCCGTCGCCCTGTTCCTGTGGCCCCAAAACCTTTCTTTCGCCAGCCTTGACGCAAAGGATCTTTTTATTGCAGCGGCCATGCTCATTCTTATACTTCTGCTGATCCTGTGGCTGGTTTGGGTGCGTCATCTTGTTACCCCCCTGTACAGGCTGTCCGCTTTTCTGGAAAATACATCCACAAAAAAACTGGGCATGCTGTCTTCGCGCGTAGAATTGAACGGATATTACGAGATCCATTCGATTGGCAATGAAATCAACGCGATGCTCGCTAAGCTCGACACGCTCACACAGGAACTGGTACAACAGAAATCCGATCTGTATGAAAGTCGTCTGCTGGCGAAACAAGCCGAGCTTTCGCATCTGCGCAGCCAAATCAATCCGCACTTCCTATACAATACGCTGGAGACAATGGTTGGCATCGCCTACACGGAATCGCAGCCGAAAATCGCAGAGCTGGCACGTGCACTGAGTCTTATTTTTAAATACAGCATTAAAGGAACCGACATTGTTCCTTTCAAAGACGAACTTAAAATTGCCAAAAACTATATTCTAATTCAAAAGACACGTTTTGAAGGTCGTTTTTCAGACAATTATGAACTCGATCCTTGCTGCCTGGAAGACCGTGTTCCGAAAATGATTCTTCAACCGTTGATTGAGAATGCGATCGTACACGGAATCGAGCCGGCTTCTGAATTTTGCCATCTTACCATATCCGCCGAGCACAGCGACGGAGACCTCGTAATTTGTATACAGGATGACGGCGTAGGCATCGCACCACAGCAGCTGCTTGAATTGAACGAGCGTCTTTCTCATCCTTCCACTGAAACCAGCCGGCACATCGGTATTGCCAATGTCCACCATCGGATTTATCTGATGTACGGTGCGCTGTATGGAGTGCAGGTGGAAAGTGTTTTCGGCCAGGGGACGCGCATGACGATCCGACTGCCTATTCTTCCTGTCTAAAGCAGAATATGTATTATGCTATGAGATGAAAGCGAAAGGGATGTGTGGCTTTGTATCAGGTAATTCTTGTGGACGACGAAAAGATGATTCTGAACAGTCTCGCTCTGGGATTCGACTGGCACAGCAACGGATTTGAGGTTGTCGCTACCTCCACAAACAGTCAGGAGGCTCTGCGCATGATCGAGTTCATCCGTCCTGACATCGTTTTTACCGATATTCGCATGCCCGGCATGGACGGCATTGAGTTAATGCAGAAGGTGCACAGAGATCTTCCACAGATCCAATTTGTTGTAATCAGCGGCTACTCTGAATTTGATTATGCGCGCAAGGCACTGGAAGTAGGAGCCTTGGCTTATTGTCTGAAGCCCTTGGAAGACGATGAGATTGAGTCCGCACTGGCCCGCGCGCGGAAGATCCTCGACGCAAAAAAGCTGGTAATGCAGTCGGCGTTTACAAATATGCTGAAAACACACAGCAAAGAAAATATCCTTACTTTTTTGCATTCTGTACCTTCCGGCATTGACCCAAACAGCCGCATGTATATCGCTGCCTGCTGTGGGGATGCCGCGCCTGCGCTGATTGGAAACATGTGTTTTTCAACGGTAAGCCTTTCTTCCTGCTGCAACTTGTATCTTATCACTTCAAATGGTGAATATCTGCGTTCTATTTCTTTCCGGCGCATGCTTTTGAACGCCGCTGCGAACAAACAATTGTCTTCTTTTGCATTTGCGGAGGTTTCTCGCCCTGTTGATTTCTTTCAAACGCAGTTGAATCTTTTGTTTCACGCCGCTTTGGCGCATTTTATATGTCCGGAAAACATCGTATTAGGCGAGATTCCCCTTGCTCCGCTGCCGGACAATTCAGATCTGATAGAGCAGTTAGCCGCCTCTGTGCATCAGAACCGTCCCATGGAAGTGCTAAAACAGCTGGGTTTTCTGTCCGACAACAACACGGTTTCCATATACGATGCTTTTAACGTCTACAACTTGTGTGCCGAGCTGTTGTCACACACCGCCATGCAGGCGTCCACTCCCCTTCCGTCTTTTTCCAGTGTTTTTCAAATGACAGAAGCATATTCCAGTTTCAGCGAGATGGTGCGCATTCTTTCGAATCATTTGCAACGATGCCAAAACGTTGTGAATCTGGACATGGTGCACAATAAGACCTTCCGAGAGATTTTAGAATATATCAGTCAGCACTTTACTCAACCGATCTCCCTTCAAGATTTATGCCAGGACTACTGCATAAACGCAAGCTATTTAAGCCAACTGTTCAAAAAAGAATTGGGTGTCACCTTCACCGCATATATCACTCGTCTGCGGATGGATCACGCCAAGGAACTGCTGTCCACCACCAATCTGCGCATTTCGGAGATCAGCGAGCAGGTAGGCTACGATTACTATTTCAATTTCACCAAGCTGTTCAAAAAGGAGACCGGCCTGACCCCCAAGCAATATCGAGACCAGACGATTCACCAGGGCTGAACCTGCCGGCCGCAAAAATCCGGTTGCTCTGTATGGCAGCATATTTGAAAAATATGACGGATATTTAGTTTATTGCCTCCGCGCGTACAAAACAGCAGCAAAGCACCAAAAATTGTAAGATGCCCGCATAGCACTTTTTGCCGCTATACCGTATGCTGTATACAGCATCTGTATTCGAGGTGAAATGTGATGAATATTATATATGCCGCCGACTTTGGGATCGTGCCCGGGCATCACACCGATTATCCCGCACGCATCGCGGCCCTTGTGCGCAGCCTTGCCCCCCGCACGACCGTAAAATTCGCTCCCGGCTTGTATGATTTTCTGGGCGGCGCGCAAACTGTGCACCGCAGAGTGTCCAATTCGGAACAGGCCGCACAGCTGAAAGCTGCCGTCCTGCTGCAAAATTGCCGCGACATTACGTTGGACTGGCAGGGCGCCGTTTTATTGTTTCACGAGGACCTGAGTCCTTTCATGCTTCTGGAGTGCAGAAATATCTCCATCGAAAATCTTTCGTTCGACTGGGCAGTTCCCCTGTCCGCCGAAGGCACTGTCGTGCATTCCAATCACGAATTTGTAGACGTCATGATCGACTCCGCGCTGTATCCGTATACAGTGAGGAACGGAAAGCTTCTTTTTCTGCGCGAAAACGAAAAACCAGCCGCCCTGTTTGCAGCGCTTGAATTCGATGCATCCACACTACAGGTGCGTGCCGGCGCAGGCGATACCTTTCCCCGCGTGAGCGCCAGCTTACAAAGCGCTGGTCTGGTGCGGCTGACGGGGGATTTCAAGGTTCCTCCGCTTGTCGGCAATGTCCTTGTGCTTCGTCATGGCGCGCGCATCCATCCCGGCCTGTTGGCCGACAACTGCACACACATCCAACTGTCACACATCCATGTACGCAATACCGGTGGATTGGGTATGCTGTTCCAGTTTTGTGAGCACATCGACATCTGCCGGGTTGTATTCGCGCCCGCTTTGGATTCAGGCCGTAAAGTGCTTAGTGGCCATGATGACGGCCTTCATTTTTCCAACTGCCGTGGAAAGATCCGAGTAGAAAACTGTGAGTTTCGCGGCCTTATGGACGACCCTATCAATGTACACGGCACCTCTGTGCGAGTGCTTGAAAAGCTGTCCGACACCGTCTTGCGGTGCGCTTTTATCCACCCGCAGTCCTATGGGTTTTCAAACTGGGCACGGAGCAGCGATGAAATTGCTTTTCTGGAGCACAAAACGCTTGCAGAGCTTGGAACCGCCAAGGCTGTGTCTTATCAGTTTTGTGAAAACAGCGAAAAGGAATTCACCATCGAATTTTCTGGCCCGGTTCCCTCTGCACTTTGTCCGGGGGATGCGCTGGAAAATCTCTCCAACACGCCTTCTCTGGTTTGCAGGTACAACCATTTCGGGAGCTGCCGCGCCCGCGGTCTGCTGGTTTCCACTCCCAAACCTGTACTGATCGAGCACAATCTGTTTGAATCCTCCGGCAGTGCCATTTTGCTGGCTGGAGACGCCAACGAATGGTATGAATCGGGCGCCTGCCATGATGTAACGATTCGCAATAATACGTTTGCAAACTGCTGCACATCCGAATATCAGTTTTGTTACGGCGTCATTAGCATCGCGCCGGAAATCCCCTATCGCTCTCAAAACCAGAAATTTCATACAAATATCAAAATAACAGGAAACACATTTTTGGCAAATGACCGAGCTTTACTTTATGCTCATTGTTGCGGTAACTTGGTTTTTCGCGGAAATGTTGTGTTCCTTTCCTCTCGGTTTTACAGCACTCCTTTTACAAATATTCGCGATTGCAGTTGTCCTGTTATTGAACGCAACGAATTCACAGGTACTGTCTTATCACTGGAAAAGGTTCGTGCTATGTTTAACTCTTCCGGCCGTTGATATCACCGCTGATTTTTCGCATACGACTCTTTTTCAAAACACCAGCAAATCCCACATCTCCCGATTCTCCGGCTGCAGCATCAATTCCAGATATTCTTTCTGACGGCTGCTGAAATGGTGTTCCTGTGCCATTTCGGCAGCCGTTTTGTGTGTGATTGAGATCGTCAGGATGACCTCGCTCACCGTCTGAATGACCGTGACCTCGTTGCCCTCGTCGTCTATGACCGTCACTTCTTCCTCGTGCGTTTCCGTGCGTGTGGCATACGGCACATCGTTCATCTGCCAGAAGATATTTTTCAGTTTTTCTTGCAGGGCGGCATCCAGTACCACCACCGGCTCGCCGTTTTCCGCGCCGCTCACATCTGCCACAAACACCGAAAGCACCTCCGGCCAGTGTATGGACAGATCTCCATCATTTGCAATCGTTTCCAGACGGTCGTGCGGAATGCTCTGTTCGATCTCACGCAGCCGCGCTTCATATGCACAGTTAAACAGACACACCGGCTGGGAAAGAATGATGCCGGGTCTTGATGGCGTAGTAGCCATGATCGATGCCAATGTTCATGTGTTTATCCTTTCCGGCGTTCCGCCTTGTGGTTTCTATCTCCCGGCCGGGAGGGGACAGGTATTCTTTCCCAGCCGGTAAAATATTCAGGGGGAAAGGTGTGGAGAGGGGGAAACGAAAAAACGCCCCGGTCAAATGAGCCGAGGCGCTGTTCACAAAAGGGTACACTTCCCCCTTGTAGTTTGAGGGTTTGGTTTTCACCAAAAAAATCACCTGTAATGTTAAAAACATCACAGGCGTTAACCGGTCCAAACTGCAGTTTACATTTTATTTTCGATATAAAAAATCCACTGTCTATTTATTTAAGACAATGGATCATTTGGTGCACTTCCAGGGACTCGAACCCTGGGCCCGCTGATTAAGAGTCAGCTGCTCTACCAACTGAGCTAGAAGTGCATATGGTGACCCGTGGGAGAATCGAACTCCCGTTTACGGCGTGAGAGGCCGTCGTCTTGACCGCTTGACCAACGGGCCACGTTTGTTGCTTTATAATTATAAACGACGAAGATCTATTTTGTCAACCCTTTTTCGCCGTTTTTTGCAAAAAAATTGCCGACCTGTTTTCAGATCGGCAAAAGAAAAATGCCGGCACCTACCTATCTTCCCAGGCCGTCTCCAGCCAAGTATTTTCGGCACGACCGAGCTTAACTGCTGTGTTCGGAATGGGAACAGGTGGAACCTCGGCGTC
>NZ_NFJT01000035.1 GCF_002160015.1 Anaerofilum sp. An201
CTATTAGTATTTAATTGTGCGGGGTTTCCCTGTTCAGGTTCTTCCAAGACAGGGGAAGCCTGTTCAGGATTATCCAGGACTGGATTTTCCCGTTCAGGTTTTTCCGGTTCAGGTGGGCGGGGCTGCTCCAGGATAGTGTACTCGATGGCGCCGAGCTGGCCGTTAGGGTTGCGGACCCGCTGGCGGATCACATACCCGTGTTCCTCCAGCTCCCGCACCCCGGCGCAGATACTGTCAACGCCATCCTTGCAGATCCGGGCCAGCCCCTTGGTGGTATAGTCCCACTCCTCCGGCAGGGAGAGCATGAGGGAGAGAAGGCCCTTCGCTTTCAGCGAGAGCGACTTGTCCCGCAGGTGATGGTTGGACATCACCGTGTAATCGCGGGTTTTCTCAATGCGGAATACCGCCATGTTGGATACCTCCTTCCGTTGGTTTGAAAAGTGTTCGTTTCGGTGGTTTTACGCCCCTGTATCACCGCCCGGCCTCCCATGAGGGAAAGGATATGGGCGACCTCGTTTGCGCCGCCCACAGGCGAAAAATCAGGGGATTTCCCACCCTAAAACGCACACTTGATTTGGGGATAGAAAAAGGGCGGCTGTCATAAAAACAGCCGCCCAGAAGGGGGTCTAATAAAAGTTATTTGCTATCCGGCAAGCCCGGAAACCATTGATATTACGGGTTTTTTTGAAAAGTTCTGTATCGCCATTCGTACCAAAACCCTCCATGTTTTTTGAAACATGGAGGGTTTCTTTGTTTTCCGAGCTGTGTCTTGTGGTATTTCCAACACAAAAGGGTTTTATTGCCACTAAAGAGCCTTCGCGATACCACAGGAATCAACGGCACCGGCGCCCGTTTCCCCACCCGTTCGCTCATCCGCGTTTGGGAAAGCAGCGGCGGCCTTTGTCTATATACACAACATTTCGGCCGTGGTTTATTCAATCTGCTAAATTTTCTGTGTTTCCGGCAAAAATCCCATCCAATGGCCCGACAATTTGGTATAGTAGTAGAAAAGACAATACACGGCAAGGGATGTGCGAATCCGAGATGATCTACTATGCAAAATCCGCCGATGAACACGGGAACCGCATCACCAACCGCCAGCATCTGCAGCAGGTAGCGGTCCTGGCCCGGCAGTTCGGTGTTGAGATAGGGATGCCCTCCTGCAGCGAGATGGCCGGTATGACCCACGACTTTGGGAAATACAGCCCGGCTTTTCAAAACGTATTGGAAGGCACAGCCAGCAACATAGACCATGCTATCTGCGCTGCGGCCTTTCTGTACGGCTGCGGCATTGTCAAAAAGTGCGCCTACCGCATGGTGGCCTGTGTGACGGCGGCTCACCACAGCTTTCTGCAAGCGTATGATTCCCTGGAGCCGGAACTGAAGGAACTGATAGCAGGGAAAGGATCCGGCACTTGCCATTCCGGGAAACAGGCTGCCCTGTTTGGGTCTGCTGCGTACGGGAATGCGAAGGATGCCTTTTTTCAGGATTTTTCAGACTTTCGTTTCAAGGCCCTGGAAAAGTTTCCGGGAGAATCCCTTCTGGAAAAAATGCTGCGGACCCGGCTGCTCTTTTCCTGTCTGGTGGATGCGGACTACACGGCCTCCGCCGGGCAACCTCCGATGACATCGGAAGGATTGCAGCCCGATCGGTTGCTCAAAGACCTGTACGCCCACATGCAGACGCTCCGGCGGACTTCTCTGGCCGACCGGGGCGTCAATGACCTGCGCGACGAAGTGTTCCGGCAGTGCGGCGAAACAGGGGACGCAGCCCCGGGGTTCTTTACGCTGACGGCGCCCACCGGCGTTGGCAAGACGCTGGCGCTGCTGCATTTTGCCCTGCGCCATTGTGCAGCGTACGGCAAGCGAAGGATCATTCTGGTCCTGCCGTTTCTCACGCTGACCGAGCAAAGCCAGAAAGTCTATGAGAAGTTGATCCCCCACATTCTGGCAGACCACAGCCAGAGCCGCCTGAGCGAGGAGCAGCAGGAGCTGGCCGCCCGCTGGGATGCGCCGTTCATCATCACCACATCGGTCCGCTTTTTTGAAGGACTTTTCTCCTGCCGGCCCAAGGACTGCCGGAAACTGCACAACATCGCGCAAAGCGTGGTCCTGTTCGACGAAGCGCAGAGCCTGCCCGCCGACCTGGCAGCCGCCACCATGCGGGCCGCCGATGCGCTGTGCCGTCAGTACGGGTGTACTATCGCGCTCTCCACCGCCACGCAGCCGGATTTTTCCGCCCTGCCGGGCATGGAAACCTGGCATGCCCGGGAAATTTTGCCGGATGCTGGGCGCTACTATGCCGCCCTGCGGCGCACCCGCGTGGACTGGCGTCTGGACCGGCCGACACCGCTGCCGGAACTGGCCGGCGAGATGGCGCAGGAAACCAGCGTCTGCGCCATCGTGAACCTGCGCCGCCATGCACGGCAGCTGTACGATGCATTGCAGACCGCCTGCCCGGAGGAAGAACAGGATTCGCTGTTTTTCCTGACCACCGACCTCTGTCCGGCTCACCGCAGCGACAGCATTGCCGCCATCCGTGCCAGACTGCGGGACGGCAAGCCCTGCCGAGTGGTCGCCACTCAGTGCATCGAAGCGGGTGTGGATCTGGATTTTGCTTCGATGTACCGTGCTCTGGCGCCATTGGAAGCGATCATCCAGGCGTCTGGCCGCTGCAACCGCAACGGTACGATGCCGGGCGGCGGACTTGTCACCGTCTTTATTCCGGAGGATATCCGCGATGTCTACCCGGGGGACTTCTACCGGAGGGCAGCGGAGACCGTCAAGCTCATGCAGGCGGAGGGAGATTTGGACATCCACGCCCCCACAGCCATCGCCGCCTACTATCACCGGCTGTTTGGCGCCACGCAGGAGCGGCCCGAACTATCCCAGGCCATGCGGGCGGAGGACTATGTCGGAGTGGAACAGGCCTACCGGCTGATCCGGCAGCAGGGAGTACAGGTCGTTGTGCCCTATCCGCCCAAAATCGAATTGTTCCAAACCGTTCGTCAGCAGGCGAGAGCGGAGGGCTGGACCGCCGCCCTGTTACGGGAAGCCGCGCCGATCCTCGTCTCCAGCTATCAGGAGGAGCAGGTCCGACAGCATTGTGAACAGATCCCCTGGCGCGGCCGGCGCGCCCACCAGACGGCAGAAAGCGACTTTTACATCCTTTGCACCGGCCACGAGAACTGCTACCGGGCGGACACCGGCCTGCAGTGGTTGGACGGTCAATCGGTGGCGGAACTCTTTATGCTGTGATTCAAGGCACAAGCAATATTTTTTCTTGACAAAAATGAAATATTTAATTATATTTTTAATAACAGCTGAAAATACACAGCTACGGAATTGAAATATGGATTTCAGGAGGTGATCTTTTGGAAGTCGTTGTGGAAGTTTGGGGAGATTTTGCCTGCTTTACCCAGCCGGCTGCCAAGGTGGAACGGTTGACCTACCCGGTGCCCACCCCGTCGGCGGTGCGGGGCATTCTCTCCAGCGTGTACGCCAAACCGAAGGAGTTCTACTGGCAGGTCAATCGCATTGAGGTGCTCAAGCCCATCCGTTACATCAGCTTCAAGCGCAACGAGGTCAAAAGCAAGGTCAAGGACAAGCCCGTCTTCACGGAGGACGACCGCACCCAGCGTCAGACCATCGCCCTGCGGGATGTGCGGTACCGGTTTGCGGCCAGCATCTGCCCCCGGCCGGACTTTGACGGCACCACGGCCCAGCTGTACGCCCAGGCCTTGCGGCGCATCCGGGAGGGAAAGGCTTTTGTCCAGCCTTCTCTGGGCTTGCGGGAATTTGTCGCCTATTTTGAGGAGGCCGACTATGACAACGGCCTCCAGCCGATCCCGGTGGATATGGACCTGGGGCTGATGGTTTACGATGTGTTTGACCTGCACGATTCCGCTGTCCGCAAAAAGGCGCAGCCCCACCTTTCGCTGTATCACTGCGTGATGAAGCAGGGTGTGATCGAGGTGCCGCCCTACGACAGCCCGGAGGTCATAAAGGGGGATGCCCTATGCTGAAAGCGCTCTACGACTATGCGGTTCGGGAACGACTGATCCTGCCGGCCGGCTATGTCAAAAAGAATGTCCGCGCTTATGTATCCCTTGCAAAGGACGGCCGCTTCCTCGGCATCATCCCGGGCGGCGAAAAAGTTCCCTGCCCGGATATCGGCAGCATGGCCAACAGTACCGACAAATGCAACGTTTTTGCAGAAAAGCGCAGCATCCTCTTTCCCCGTGATGCGGCGGGCCCCAATGGTAAGACCGAGCGGGAAAAGAACGCCGCCAAGACGGCCTATTTCCGCAACGCGCTGGCAGATGCCGCCCAAGAGGAGCCCCGCCTCCTGCTCTGCCTGCAAGCTATGGAGGACCCGGACACCGTGACCTCTGTCTCGGCGGAACTGGACCGGATGAAGCTGACGGCGACCCACGTCATCAGTTTTATGGTAGACGGAAGCAGCATCCTGGAACTGCCCGCCGTGCAACGCTGGTGGGACGGGTTTCGCCAGCAGTTCCGCCCTCAGGGGGAGCAGGTCCCCTGCCTCATCACAGGCCGGCGCACGGTACCGCTGGCCACGGTACCGCCCATCAATGGCTTGGCGGTGGTTGGTGGTCATGCCCGGGGCGATGCCCTGATCTGCTTTGATAAGGACGCCTTTTGTTCCTACGGCAGAAAACAGGCGGCCAACGCACCGGTCTCGGAGGATGCCTTTGCCGGGGTGAAAGCCGCGCTGGACGATCTGCTGGCGGATGCCCCCGTACTGGCCGGAATGAAGTTCGTGCACTGGTACGATCAGCCGCTGAAAAAAGAAGAGGACTTCCTCGGCCAGATCTTTGCAGGAATCCCTATGGAGGAGGACGAAGAAGACGAGGACGATGCCTCCGCCGTCAACCCGCTTCAGGCGCGGCGCCAGGCTGACACAGTGATCCGCAGCGTCAAAACCGGCGAGGCAGTCCATGAACTGCCCTACTGCTATTACATCCTGCTGCTCACCGGCGTGGGCGGCCGGGTCATGGTCCGTACCTACCAGCAGGGAAGCTATCAGGAACTGACCGCAAACCTGCAACAGTGGGAGCAGGACCTGGCCCTGACCAACAGCAGCGGCACCGGACAGATGAAGCCCGCCAAACTTGCGGCCCGGCTGATCCGCCTGATCGCCCGCCAAAATTCGGACCCAAAAATCTTCGACCGTCTGGCCAAGGAACTGGCCGGGCTCACCCCCGCGATTGTCCACGCCATTCTCAGCGGCACCCAATTTCCCACCCCGGTCATCAGCCGGGCGCTGGCCTATATCCGTTCCCAGATGTTCAGCGCACTGGAGGACGAGCAAACACGCAAAGTACCGGACCCGTGGGCTTGCCAATGGCTGAAAGCCTGCCTGTGCCGCATAGAACGCGAAAAATACAACAAGGAGGCGCTTTCTGTGGAATACAATGAAAAGCATCCCGAACCGGCTTACCACTGCGGTGCGCTGGTGGCCATCTACGGGGAAATCCAGCGATATGCCATGCCGGACGTCAATGCCAGCCTGATCGACCGCTACTATGCGTCCGCCAGCCAGACGCCCGCACTGGTTCTGGGCCAGCTGGCGCGGATGTCCAACTATCATATCAGCAAGCTGGAAAAACTGCGCGGCTATTTTTGCGATCTGCGCGACCGGACGGCCTGTGCCATCGGCCCGGTGATCCCCACCGTTCTGCGCCCCGAGCAGCAGGCATACTTTGCTTTGGGCTACTATCAGATGTGCGCCAGACTGGAAAAAGACCGGCTGGATAGAAAGGCTGCGGCCGCTGCCGTACGGATCGGGAATGAACAAGGAGGAATGTAATATGGCCATCCAGAATCGCTATGAATTTATGTATTATGTAGCCTGCACCAATGCCAACCCCAACGGCGACCCCGATATGGGAAACACCCCGCGTTTGGACCCTCAGACCATGCAGGGCTTCATCACCGATGTAGCCACCAAACGCCGCATCCGCAATTATATCCAGATGGCCTACGCGGACCAGCCGGGCATGAACATCATCGTCCAGCAGTCCACCAACCTGAACCGCCACATCGCCGAGGCCAAGCGCGCCGCCGGCGTGGAGGACTGCGCCAAGGCAAAAGACGCTGTCTATGCCGGCCGCAAAAAAGCCTGTGAGATGTTCTACGATGTGCGCACCTTCGGCGCCGTCATGTCCACCGGCCCCAACGCCGGGCAGGTCCGCGGCCCGGTCCAGATCACCTTCGGCAAAAGCCTGGACCCGGTGCTTCCGATGGATATCTCCATCACCCGCATGGCGGTGGCCGATCCCATCAAAGACGGCAAGGTGGAGGACTACCTGAAAAAGGAGGCCGAAACGTCGGAAGACAAACTGCGCACGATGGGCCGCAAACAGCTGATCCCCTTCGGCCTGTACGAGGTCCGCGGCTTCATCAGCGCCAACCTGGCCGCCGAGACCGGCTTTGACGAGGCCGACCTGAAAGCGCTGTTGGAAGCGATCCTGAATATGTACGAGCACGACCATTCCGCCAGCAAGGGCGAGATGTCGGTGGTCTCCCCGCTGATCCTCTTCAAGCATGTGGGCACCGACACCGATGCCGGGCAGCGGGTGCGCCAGGCCAAACTGGGCTGTGCACCGGCTCACAAACTGTTTGATCTGGTGCACGTGCAGAAAAAGCCGGAAGTTGAATTTCCGCGAAGCTACCGGGATTATACGGCCAGCGTCCAGGCGAGCCGCGTGCCCGCCGGGGTGCAGCTGGGCTTTTTGAGCGACCCCTATGGGGAGATCAGTTGGGGCGAACTGCCCGTGGGAGAGGACTGGTTCTGCCTTGGATGACCGCGAATATCTGCCACTTTCCTGGCTGGGACAGGTGGAGTATTGCCCGCGGCGCGCCGCGCTTCTGCTCAACGAGCGCGTCTGGGTGGAAAACGCCGACACCGCCAAAGGGCGTTCGGAACACGAGCGTGTGCACGACCAGCGGGTGGAACGCCGGGGCGATCTGCTGAAACTGTACGAATATACCGTGTTTTCCGATGACCTGGGCCTTCGGGGGAAATGCGACTGCATCGAGGCACGGCGCTGCGACTCAGGCTGCAAAATCCGTGCGGCGGATTTCCCGGTCCGGCTCTACCCCATCGAGTATAAGCACGGCTCCGTGCGGGAGGAAAGCTCCTATATGATCCAGCTCTGTGCACAGGCCATCTGCCTGGAGGAGATGTTTTCGACCAGCATCCCCGCCGGCGCCCTCTTCTTTATCTCGGCTCACCGGCGCATGGAGGTGGAGTTCACACCGCAGCTCCGGGCCGCTGTGCAGGCGCGGGCCGCCACATTGCGGGAACTGCGGGACACCCTTCGCATCCCACCCGCCGAATACCGGCCCAAGTGTAAGCGATGTTCCTTGCGGGAGTATTGTATGCCCAAAGTGAAAGCGTCTGCCGGGGCATACTGCCGGCGAATGACACAGGAGGCAATGGGGGAGGTGGACCTGTGAAAAAGCTGCTGAACACCCTGTATGTGCTGACTCCCGACAGTTATCTCTTCTGCCGGAACGAGACGGTCTGCATAAAGGTCGGCGATGCAGAAAAAGTATCGGTCCCGGCCGTCGGCATCGAGGCCATCGTCTGTTTCGGAAAGACGACAGTATCCACGCCGTTCATCGGCTTTTGCGCTGAACGCGGCATATCGTTGGTTTTTCTGTCTGAACACGGGCAGTTTTTGGCCCGTGTGGAGGGGCCTGTCAGCGGAAATGTTCTTTTGCGAAAGCGCCAGTATGAAAGTTTGGGCGAACCGGCGTTCGTCACCGCCTTTGTGCGCGACCTGTTGATGGCAAAGCTGCGCAACAGCAAATGCGTCCTGCTCCGCGCGGCCAGAAACGCACCGGACGATGGGGCGCCGCTGTACCGCGCAGCAGAACGTCTCGGTGATCTGGCGCAGGAGCTCACCCGGACGGACAGCGTCGATACGATGCGTGGCATCGAAGGAGCCGCGGCGACCGTCTACTTTTCCTGCTTTGACCAGATGCTGGGCAGCGGCTGCCCCTTTCGATTTGAAACGCGAAGCCGGCGCCCACCCAAAAACGAAGTCAACGCTGTGCTTTCTTTTGTCTATACCCTTCTGTGCCGGGAAGTACGGTCTGCCATGGAAGCCGTCGGGTTAGATCCGGCCGCCGGTTATCTGCACACACTGCGCCCCGGGCGGCCTTCTTTTGCCCTGGACCTGATGGAGGAACTGCGCGGTCCGCTGTGCGACCGCTTTGTGCTGACGCTTTTTCACCGCAAGCAGCTGTCCATCGCTCACTTTGAAACGGACGAGGAAGCGGCTTTTCTCAACGAGAAAGGGCGGCGCACGGTCCTGTCTGCTTGGCAAAAGCGAAAGGAAGAGACACTTCTGCACCCGTTCCTTGAGGAAAAGATCCCCATCGGCTTGATCCCCTATGCGCAGGCCATGCTGTTTGCCCGGGTGCTGCGCGGCGACTTGGACCGTTACCCGCCGTTTGTATGGAGGTAGTGTATGCTGGTGCTCATCACCTATGACGTCAACACTGAGAGGCCTGCGGGTCAAAAACGCCTGCGCAAGGTCGCTAAACTCTGCGAGCGGTACGGCATTCGGGTGCAAAACTCGGTGTTCGAAGTATTGCTGGATGCGGCACAGCTGGAAGTGCTGAAAGCTGGTCTTGCCTCCATCATTGATGCCGAACAGGACTCCGTCCGCTTTTATCGCCTTGGCAACAACTACAAAAATCGAATCGACACCATGGGGAAAACCGGCCCTGTACAGACCGGTGAACCGCTGCTTTTGTAGAAGGATGTTCTGCGCCGACCATTCCCATACAAAATCTTTCGGCAGGTCGGCGCAGAGAAAAATTGCATTTTGGGCATGAAGCACTGGGAGTGATACACAGCCCGTATGGAAAACCGGGTTATTTTCCAGTCCAAAATGCGATTCCATGTTTTTTCTCTTAATTTGCACAAACGTAAACACCTGCTTTTGTGCAAATTTGCTGTCGCCCCCTACGCGGGGGCGTGAATTGAAATTGGGGAGGTGGACTAACCATGCAACTGACCAAAGGTCGCCCCCTACGCGGGGGCGTGAATTGAAATAAAGAATACACCACCACGGTATTTAAGGCGAAGGTCGCCCCCTACGCGGGGGCGTGAATTGAAATTGACCCGGACTATCAAGTAATGCGCAAGTTGCAGTCGCCCCCTACGCGGGGGCGTGAATTGAAATCTGTCCGGCGTTGCCGCAAGCGTGACTAACGCTGCGTCGCCCCCTACGCGGGGGCGTGAATTGAAATAATGCATACACGCGAACCAAATATGACACAAGTCGTCGCCCCCTACGCGGGGGCGTGAATTGAAATTAGATGCAGGGAATGTGTGCGACCCGCAGGACGAGTCGCCCCCTACGCGGGGGCGTGAATTGAAATGATATGGCATCAATTCTCCAGCCGTTTGGGGTGGTCGCCCCCTACGCGGGGGCGTGAATTGAAATGTAACGAAGATGGGTATACTGGTATTTTGTCTCAGTCGCCCCCTACGCGGGGGCGTGAATTGAAATCAGCTCCTCCGCAAGCCTGATGGAAAGGCCATCAGTCGCCCCCTACGCGGGGGCGTGAATTGAAATATACCGGCCGAATCCGACGGTTCCGGGCCGGCCGGTCGCCCCCTACGCGGGGGCGTGAATTGAAATGCGGGAAAATCTGCCGGAAAGCTGCCCATCGGCGGTCGCCCCCTACGCGGGGGCGTGAATTGAAATGGACAAGCCGGAGGCCAAAGCCTTCAAGCGCTGGGTCGCCCCCTACGCGGGGGCGTGAATTGAAATTGCAGATCTTCATGGACAACTTCGCTGGCGTGGACAGTCGCCCCCTACGCGGGGGCGTGAATTGAAATCAGCCATTCGGGGCCGAGTTCCAGGGTGGCCTTGCAGTCGCCCCCTACGCGGGGGCGTGAATTGAAATACAACCATCGCCATCATGACGGGAATCCCCGGATGGTCGCCCCCTACGCGGGGGCGTGAATTGAAATACTATGTGCGAGTGGACAGCTCCAGCATCATCCAGTCGCCCCCTACGCGGGGGCGTGAATTGAAATCGGCTGGTGCTGGACAAAGCAGAACTGCCCGAAGTCGCCCCCTACGCGGGGGCGTGAATTGAAATGTGCAGGGCCGCCGGAATAAAGGCTGCATCAAGGGTCGCCCCCTACGCGGGGGCGTGAATTGAAATGCAGTGGGAGCCGGGAAGTGTTGGCACCGCGTCCGTCGCCCCCTACGCGGGGGCGTGAATTGAAATGGTCATCCACTCGCCCCACAAAATCCACCCAACGGTCGCCCCCTACGCGGGGGCGTGAATTGAAATTTGTCCATCTGCCGCAAGGCTTCGTCCATGCGGCGTCGCCCCCTACGCGGGGGCGTGAATTGAAATTGCGCCTTCCAGTGCACGGCTTGTGCCGGTGCGAGTCGCCCCCTACGCGGGGGCGTGAATTGAAATGAGATCCTTGAGGACCTTGACTTGACAGGGCGGGTCGCCCCCTACGCGGGGGCGTGAATTGAAATGTGCTTGCAGATTTGCGTGGTGGAAAAGGCATGACGTCGCCCCCCACATCACCGTTCTCCGACTCTAAAAGCCGTGGGTTCGAATCCCGCCGGGCGCACAAAAATCTCGAATGCTTTTGCATTCGGGATTTTTGAATGAAAGAGACCGAGCACAGAGCGCGGAACCGTTTTGGATTCGGCCGGCTCACAGAAAGCCATTATCCTTTCTTTTGCGGATCAACTGCCTGTTCCAGGAATTCGCACAGGGTTTCAGCGGCGCAAAGATTTACACCGCATTTCTGCGCCAACAGCATCTCCCGAAACCGGCCGTCCTGCTGCAGTTCGTACAGCGCCGGGAGCAGCTCTTTCTTTGGGGCTTTGGCCAACAGGCTCATGCCATGCGTCAAAAAGTACTCCGTGTTTCGCTGCTCACAGCCGGGAATGGGGGAAATGTGTATCAGCGGGATGCCGGCGGCCGCCGCTTCGGTGGAGGATAAGCCGCCCGGCTTGGTGATGAACAGATCGCAGGCTTTCATATAGTCGGCCATCCGGGTGGTGCTCTCCATCACCCGGATCTGTTCCTGCCCCGCATACTTGCTTTGCAGCTTTTCGTAAAGCCTCCGGTTTTTCCCGCATACAATCAGCAGATGGCAGTTTGCAGTTTCCTGCAAAAAGCGTTCCAGGACCGCAACCGTTTCGGACATCTGTCCGGCGCCGATGCTGCCGCCGGACAGCAGAATGTATCTTCCGTCGCGTTTGAATCCCAGCCGGGCGCGGGCTTCCTCTTTTTCGCAATGCGCCGCAAAATCTCTGCGCACGGGTATGCCGTATGGCAGGATCTTTTCTTTTGGGATCCCCCTCGAACAGAACTCCCCGATCAAGTCGGGAGCAGGCACAACATAGTAGTCACAGTCACTTTCTTCCATGAACGGAATACAGGTATAGTCGGTGGCCACCAATACGGTTTTGGGGAGCGGCATTTTGCCCTTCAGATGGTCCAGCATGTGGGCCGGATACATATGCGTCATGATGATGCAGTCGCACGGATGTTCGCCGAGATAGCGCTGCATCGCGTCGGCCATCTTCCCGTTGGCCCAGTATACCGGCGAATGGATCGGGAGCTTTCGATAGAATTCGCCCAGCGAGTAGAGCCATCCAAACAGCCGGGGGGACCGCTGGACCAGCCTGATGTACGAATTTCCAACATAGTCTGCGGTGTTCTTTCCCACCAGCCGGTAGGGGTCCATCAGCGTGACAGAATGGCCCCGCCTTTCCAGCTCCTCGGCGATGGCGTTTCCCGCCATGTTGTGGCCGCCGCCCGTCCCGCAGGACAAGATCAGTGCTTCCATGCCATCCCCACCTCACACAATTCTTTTCTTTCCGGGCTGCACAGGAACTTGCCTATCACCAAGGCGGCCATCAGGGCAAAGCCGAGGGATACCGCCGCGTCCGGAACGAACAGGATCATGCCGACAACGGAAACCAAATAGGCAGCGATGGTGCGGTGGTAGTTGGGAGTGATCCGCACGACCAGGGAGAAAAACAGGAATGCAGAAGCCAACACAAGCAGGGGCCGGGCTTCGGGCAGCAGCCCCAGCAGACACCCAAAGGAAACGGCGATGCCTTTTCCGCCGCAGAACCGGTGGAAAATCGGGAGTATATGGCCGTACACCGGGGCCGCCAGAACGAACGCCATCCCCATGTCAGCGCCCGCTGCGGCTCCGCAGCGGTAGAGGAACACCGGCAGGAACCCCTTGAGCAGATCGCTGCACAGCGTGAGTGTCCCGCACAGAAAACCGCCGTATTGGAAGGCGTTGAAGGTTCCGGGATTTTTATCGCAGCTGTCCGCCGTCACGTCCCGCTTGCAGCAGAGCCTGCCAAAATACCGGGCAAACAGCAGGCTCCCGGACAGATAGCCCATCCCCGTAAACAACAAAGTCCTAAACATCGATTCCCTTTCCTCCCGTTTCTCTTTTCGCTTTCCGCCCCGTCTTCTCAAAAAAGGCCGCCGAAAGGACCGGCAGCCTTTTCCCGCTTTCTCTCCTATGCCTGGGCAGACGTTCCGCTCTCCGGGACAACCTCCCCGGCTTCCCGCTTTTGCACGTCCTTTTTCAGGAGCTGATACAAGACGGTAGTGACGGGAACCGCCAGCAGCATCCCCCACATGCCGAACAGTCCGCCGCCCACCGTGATGCCCATGAGCACCCACAGCCCCGGCAGGCCGATTTTGCGCCCGACGACTTTGGGGTAGATGAGGTTCCCTTCTATCTGCTGCAGCACGATCAGGAACGCCAGGAAGATCAGCGCCTTTACCGGCGAGATGAACAGCAGCAGGATGACGCCCACAGCGCCGCCGATGTATGCCCCCAGCATGGGGATGAGGGCCGTGACCGCAATCACCGAGCTGATGAGGGCCGCATATTCCAGCCGCAGGATCGTCATGCCCACAAAGCACAGGGAGCCCAGAATGAGCGCTTCCTTGCACTGTCCCGCCACATAGTCGCCGAACACCTGGGCGACGATCCGATACAGCCGGCCGAAAAAAGCATGGGTGTGTTTTGGCAGATACACCTTCAGGGTCCGGCGCAGCTGCATCAGCAGGCGGTCCTTGCCGCTGAGCAGATACACCGACAAAACGATCGCGATGAATCCGGTGACGATTCCGGAAAGGAAGCTGCCCGTCACCTCGACGATCTGCGGCAGCATCTCCTGGATGGCGCTGGACAGTGTCCCCAGATACCGGCTGACCGTGTCGATCAGGGCGCTCAGATCCACCGGCGGCAGACCGAACCGGTCGGTGAAGCCGCTCAGGGTCGCCTGTGTGTCCAGCAGATACTGATCGGCGCTTTCCGCAAACAGCTGCAGGTTCCGGGTCAGTTCCGGCACCACCAGGCAGATGAGCAGGGTGAGCGCGCCGAAAGCCAGTATATATACGGTGACCACAGACAGGACCCTCGACGCTTTGGGTTTCAGCCTGCACCTCTTTCCGTACAGCCGGTTCAGCCATTCATAGGGACGGTTGAGGACAAAGGCGATGATGATGCCGATAAACAGCGGCGTCAGCAGCCGGAGAAAAACGCCGATCCCGTGGACGACCGTTTCAAAGTGAACGACCAGCAGTACCAACCCGATGGTAAAGGAGATCAGCAGCAGATAGGTTTTCAGTGTTTTCTTGTCCATGCCAGGCTCCTTTCCATCGACAGTTGGACATTATATCTCAACGCTGGTGTTTAATCAAGCCGCAGGCCTTGGAAAATTCCATCACCAGCACCGGGACCAGAATCAGGCCCAGGCCCAGCAGATACAGCTTCCCGGGCAGTATGACCAGCCCGAACGCGATGCCCACCGGGGTGAAGAGCACCAGGCACACCAATATGATGGACGCCAGCACCGCCCAGTTCAGCTTATGGTTGGAGAAAAGCCCGATTTTGAACAGGGAGTGTTCCGAACGCATATTGTATGTCTGAACGATCTGGGACAGGGACAACACCAGGAACGCCATGGTCTGGCCGCCGGCCAGCGTACCGGTGACCTTTTCCCCCACCACAAAACCGGTCAGGGTGAGGATGGCGAACATCAGCCCCTGCAGCACCACCCGCAGGCCCAGACCGTGGGCGAAAATGCCCTCGTCCTTGGGCTTCGGCTTGTGGTCCATCACGTCGGATTCCACGGGCTCCATCCCCAGCGCGATGGCGGGCAGGGAGTCGGTGACGAGGTTGATCCACAAAAGCTGCATGGAGAGCAGCGGCGTTTTATGCCACAGCAGCATGGCGGCGAATACCGTGATGACCTCGCCGATGTTGGTGCCCAGCAGGAAGCCCACCACCTTGCGGATGTTGGCGTAGATGCCGCGGCCTTCCCGGACGGCGTCCACGATGGTGGCGAAGTTGTCGTCGGTGAGGGTCATATCCGCGGCGCCCTTTGCCACATCGGTGCCGGTGATGCCCATCGCACAGCCGATGTCGGCGGCTTTCAGGGCGGGTGCATCGTTGACGCCGTCGCCGGTCATGGAGACCACCTGGCCCTTGCGCTGCCAGGCCTTGACGATGCGGATCTTGTTCTCCGGCGATACGCGGGCGTAGACCGAGATGTGTTCCACTTCTTTATCCAGCTGTTCGTCGGTCATCGCGTCCAGCTCCGCGCCGGTGATGGCACGGTCGCCTTCCTCCAAAATCCCCAGCTCTCCGGCGATCGCGGAAGCGGTCACCACGTGGTCGCCGGTGATCATGACGGGCTTGATCCCCGCCCGGCGGCAGGTGGCGACCGCCGCTTTGGCTTCGGGACGGGGCGGGTCGATCATGCCGACCAGGCCCAGCAGGGTCAGGCCGTTTTCCAGCTCCTCCGAGGTGGGTTCGGCCGGCACCTCCGCAATTTCTTTGTATCCAACCGCCAGCACGCGCAGGGCGTTCCGGCTCATCTGCTCGTTCATCCGTTTGGCGGCTTCGATGTCGCCTTTCACACAGCGGGAGGCCATCATATCAAACGCGCCTTTTACGATGACGATGTTTTTGCCGTCGATCCGGTTGACCGAGGTCATCAGCTTGCGACCGGAATCGAACGGGATCTCCGCCAGGCGGGGATACTCCTGGTTCAGCTGTTCCTGCTCCATTCCGTTCTTGTGGGCGGCCACGATGATGGAGGTCTCGGTGGGGTCGCCGATGTGCTGTTCCTTGCCGTCCGGATGGAACGTCACCGAGCCGTCACAGCAAAGGGCGCCGCAGCACAGCAGCTGCCTGGCCGCCGCCGAGTTCTGGCTGCTGATATCCTCCGGTTTGTCGGAACCGTCCAGCCACACTTTGGTGAGGGTCATGCGGTTCTGGGTGAGGGTGCCGGTCTTATCCGAGCAGATGACCGAGGCGCTGCCCAGGTTTCCACCGCGGGCAGCCGGCGGATCAGGGCGTTTTTCTTCACCATCCGCTGGACGCCGATGGCGAGGACAATGGTGACGATGGCAGGCAGGCCCTCCGGAATGGCGGACACGGCCAGCGAAACGGCTGTCATGAAAATATCCAGCACGTCGATGCCGTTCATGAGCCCCACCACAAAGATGACGGCGCAGGCGGCCAGCGCCAGGAGGCCCAGGTATTTGCCCAGCTGGGCCAGCTTTTGCTGCAGCGGCGTCTGGGTCTCGCTCTCGCCTTCCAGCAGGCCGGCGATCTTGCCCATCTCGGTGTGCATGCCGGTGCCGGTGACAACCGCCGTGGCCGTGCCGTAGGTGATGCTGCACCCGGAAAAGACCATATTGCTCCGGTCGCCCACGCCGGCCTTTTCCTCCACGACCGCATCGGCCTCCTTTTCGGTGGGGACCGATTCGCCGGTCAGGGCCGACTCCTCGCTTTTCAGGCTGATGCTTTTCAGCAGCCGGGCATCCGCCGGGATAAAGTCGCCGGCTTCCAGATGGATGATGTCGCCCGGGACCAGCCGGGACGCATCAATGACCTTTTCTTCCCCGTCGCGCAGCACTCTGGCATGGGGCGCCGACATGTTCTTGAGCGCGTCCAGCGCCTTTTCCGCCTTGCTTTCCTGCACCATGCCCATGATGGCGTTGAGCGCCACGATGAGCAGGATGAGCACCGGCTCGAAGAATTCCATCGGATCGCCTTCCACACAGGCGATCACAAAGGAAATCATGGCGGCAATCAGCAGGATGATAATCATCACATCCTTGAACTGCCCCAAAAAACGCTGGAAATTGGTCTTTTTCTTTTTTTCGTTCAGTTTGTTTTCGCCGTACTGCGCCAGGCGCTGGGCGGCCTGATCGCTGGAAAGGCCTTTTTCCGGCGAGGTCTGCAGCTCTTGCAGAAGCTGGACCTGTGTTCCAGCATGCGGTTTCAAGTGAAATTCCTCCTATCGTTTGTTTATACTCTTATTTTACCCGTGCGCCGGCGCGGTGTCATTGGACAAGAAAACGAGGTGTCACAATTTTGCCCGCTCTGCAAAAAGTGTTACTTTTTTGGACATTCCGGCGGATTTGTCCCAAAGCCCAAACGGCAGAAGCACGAGCATTTTTGTTGATTTGTCTGGATTTTTGTGATACAGTAATGCAGTAACTACTTGCAGGAGGCGGGCTTTGTGGCAGACTCGAATATCACCAAGCGGGCGCTGGCGGCCGCATTGAAACAGCTGATGGAAACAAAGCCCTTCGCCAAGATCAGCGTCAGCGATATCTGCGAAGCCTGCGACATGAACCGCAAGAGCTTTTACTACCACTTCAAGGACAAATACGCCCTGGTGAACTGGATCTATTACACCGAATGTGTGGCGGCCCTGAAGGAAAAGGGCTACCCCACAGAGTGGGAACTGCTGGAGGACCTGTGCGCCTATTTTTATGAAAACCGCAGCTTCTACCGCAAAACGCTGCAGGTGGACGGGCAGAATTCCTTTTCAGAGTATTTCCGGGACATCATCGAGACGATCCTCTCCTCGGATATGGAGGAGATCTTCGGCCGGGACGACGCGCTTGCGTTTTATGTGGATTTTTACACCGACGCCTTCCTCTGCGCCATCAAACGCTGGCTGCTCAGCAGGAACTGCATGCCGGCAGCGGAATTTACCGGCCTGCTGAAACACTGCCTGCTGCGCACGTCGGATACCATCGTGCAGAAATTCTCCTCGGAAGCCGAACAGAAACAATAGCCCTGCGATCGTCCGATGCGCGGCTGCTTCTATTATACAACAAAATTTTCGCCGGTAAAGCGCTTATTTTTCCTCCCCGGGCCGCTGAGGGGGGAACGATAGGCGCTTTGTTTTTTGCAAAAACGCGATCGGACCCGTCCAGCCAGCGGCCTCACTTTTTCGCGGCGCTCTGCAAAATTTCCTCCAACGGGTGATAGAAGATGTTGTACTGCTCCTCCCGCTTGCAGCCCTCGTGGGTGCGCAGGCTGCCGTCCGCGTCAAACCCGACCAGGCACTCGCCGTCGGAAATGATCCGGTCGATCAGCCGCGTGTCCTGTTTGATGTCCATGAAAATCAGCGGGACCTGCTGCTCATCTTGCACCCTGTTGACATACTGATAAATTTCCTTCTGCGTTTGGGGCGTGCAGGAGAGATCCGCCCGCAGAAAGGCAAAGGCCGGATGCGCCGGGAGGATGGAGTGCAGCCACTCCCCGCTGAGAATCTGTTCCCTGTCCTGCTCGGTGTACCGCTGGTGCACGGCATAGAGCAGCCTGGCGTCGCGGAGCTTTCGGCAGGCGCCCGGCATATCTTCGTTTGCATAAACCGAGATCATCGCGTTTTTTACCGCCTTCATCTTTTCCAGGAACGGCCGGCTCACCTGATGGCCGCGCAGGAAGAGGACAAAGGCGCAGTCCGGCTCCCCTTCGATCACCGGGAGCAGCTTTTCGGGGTCTCCCGTCACAAAGAGCAGGTAGGTGTGGATCCCCAGCGCCTGCCCCTGCCGAAGCACGGACGGGTAGAAATCCGGCTCCTCTTCCAGCTTTTTTTCGTTGATGAGAAGATTCAGCGCCCAGGGGATATTGAACCCCTTTTCCGCCTCGATCTCCCGGATCACCCGGGCGCCTTTCGTGCAGCTGTTGTAGCCCAGATTGACGCCGAAGGTGGTGATGATGTCATGGTCCACGTCGGCAACAACACGCTTGACAAGGTCATAATACGCGCTCTTCTGATTCTTCAGCATTCTCTGCGCATGCTTGAGCAGCCTGGTCTGGAAGCGGCCGTTGGAAAACTCCAGCCCCAGGTCGATCAAGTTGCGGGTGGCCCGTTCCGGGGATTCCTGGATATTCTTTAACGTCCGGCGGACCGTCGATTCCACCAGAACTCTGGTTGTATCTTTTTTCATGCGGCGCAACACCTTTCCTGTGAATCCATCTATCCATCGACTCTCATACAATGTTAGCATAGCCGATTGCCCGCCCAAAGAAAAGGGACAAAATCCGCTCCGTGTCCAAAAAAGCAACACTTTTTCGGTTTGTCGCAATTTTTCCCACTCGGCTTTATCTGTCCCATGACTTTCCGCGAGCCCCGGCACTATAATGGCGTCAAGGTCGAAGCCTGCAAAACAAAATCGAACACAGAGATGAACGAACCGTTATGAGCGAAAGAACCGTGAAAGAAAACCTCCAGGCCCTTGCCGTGAAAAAAGTGCTGCAATATGCCATCGGTGTAGCGCGGCCGGTTTCCATCTCGGTGGATACCTTTGGAACCGGCAGGGTATCCGACCGGGAGCTGGAGAGCTGGGTATGCGGTCACTTTGATCTCCTGATCTCCGTCCGGCCGCTATCATCGAACAGCTGGATCTGCGCAGGCCGATTTATCTCTCCACGGCGGCCTACGGGCATTTTGGAAAATCGCAGTTCCATCAGTCGTGGGAGAAACTTGAAAGCCGTCTGCTCGATTCTGCGAGAACACTGCTGCATGCGTAGAAAAATTGACCGCTCTCTCCGCTTTAACAACTGCAACCAAATCCGAATCTAAAGCAGGGGTGGCGCTGCTGACGCAGCGCCACCCCTGTTCCAATTTAAGATTTATATCGCCAGAATTTTTTTGTACTGTCTGTGCAGCCGCGAGCGATGCACAGTTCAAAACGCAGCGGCTTTTATTGTGCCCACACGGCCACCGCATCCCGCAGAAGCTGCGCGCAGCCGGGGACGGCGCGGTCATAATAGGCGGTGAAGCGCTCGTCCAGCACATACAGCTCGGCAATCCCTCTGTGCCTGGCGGCGGTCAGCCTTTTGTCGGTCATCGACAGCCAGCGGCGGTGCAGCTCGAAGATGGCGCGCCCTTCCTCGCTGTCCGGCGCGAGCCGTGCGGTCACGGCGGCTTCCAGGCGCCGGCGCAGTTCATCGTCCAGCGCGGTCCACTCCGCATACTGCTCCCGCGTCATGCCCAGCACCGCGCGGTTGGAGCGGTCCACCGCCGCATCGCCGTATTTCTGCCTGGCCTCCCTGCCGTGGGCGGCTTCGTTTTCCTCCACCGCTTTCTGCTTGAAGGCGGCAAATTTTGCTTCGTCGTTCATCACGTCTCTCCTTTTTTCGCAGTCGATGGTCTGCTCCACCGACCGGATCAGATCTTCCAGCCGCTTTTTCTGCGCCTGCAGCGCTTTCAGATGCCCGCGCAAAGCGGCCAGACGGTCGAAGGAAGGTGTGTCCAGACATTCCCGGATGCGGGCCAGCTCCACCCCGAGGGCCCGATAAAAGAGAATGTCCTGCAGCCGGTCCACCTGGGCCGGGCCATAGTAGCGATAGCCGCTTTCCGCCACCCGGCCGGGTTTCAGCAGGCCGATCTCGTCGTACCAGCGCAGCGTGCGGGTGGACACGCCCGACAGGCGCGACAGTTCATGAATGGAGTATTCCATCTCGCTTCCCTCCTTCTGTATCCAGTGTAGCAGTTGACGTACCGGCAGAGTCAAGAGGGAATCGAAAATTTTTTGCTGCCCGGCGGGAAGGTCCGGCAGTGGACAGCCGCCCGTTCGGGCGATATACTATAGAATAGGGGGTGGAACTATGACCTACTGTGTATCCGACATCCACGGCGAGGCGGCCCGCTTCACCGAGCTGCTGGACAAAATCAACTTTTCGGATTCCGACACGCTGTATGTGCTGGGCGACGTCATCGACCGGGGCGCACACGGCGTGGAGATCCTGCGCCGCATCAAAGACACGCCCAACATGCAGATGCTGATGGGCAACCACGAGCGCATGTGTCTGGACACGCTGGGGGTACACTCTGTCTACGGCGCCAGGGAGCTGTGGAAGCAGAACGGCGGCAATCGCACCTACCGCGACCTCGTCTACCGCTGCACGCCGGTGGAACGGGCCGGGCTCCTTCGCTTTATCGACCATCTTCCCACCTTTCTGGAGATCGAGGTGAACGGGCGGGCCTTCCATCTGGTGCACGGGTATCCGGGCAACCTGCACAGCCGTCTGTGGGGGCGCCCCACTCCCGGCGATCCCGCCCCCTTCGACGACCGCACCGCCATCATCGGGCATACGCCCACCTGCTTTCTCACCGACAATTTCAATGAGCCCTGTTCGGTGTGGTTTGGCGACGGCGTGGTGTGCATCGACTGCGGCTGCGGGCAGAACAGCCCCCTCAGCCGTCTGGCCGCCCTGTGCCTCGACGACATGAGCGTGTATTACGTTTGACGGATTTGTATTTTTCTGTTTGGTTTGTATACAAATATACTTTGTTGGTTGCATAGTTTTGAAAGGTATGCTATGATGAGAGCAGTAAAAAACAGCCGCTTTTTATGCATTCCACAAGGAGGTTTGTCATGGCAAAACGTAAAAATATCCTGTACATCCTGGCCGACCAGCAGCGTTTCGACACCGTGAGCGCCTACGGCAAAAACGACATCTGCCGCACGCCCCACATCGACGCGCTGGCCGAGAACGGGATGAAGTTCACCAACGCCTTCACGCCGTCCGCCATCTGCGCCCCGGCGCGCGCCAGCCTGATGACCGGTCTGTATCCCCACAAGCACGGTGTGGTGGACAACTACACCGATATCCGCGACGGCATCCCCCTGCTGGGCGATTGTATGAAGCAGGCCGGGTACTACTGCGGTTATGCGGGCAAATGGCATGTGTCCCCCAACCGCACCCCGACCGACTGCGGCTTTGAGGACGGCAAGCCGTTCATGGGGTACGGGTTCCCGGGCAGCCGGGTATTCCCCAGCCTGAAGTTCGATGCACCGCCCAAAAACAAGCCGAACTACTACGAGGAATATCTGAAGGAGAACGGCTACTGGCCGATGGACATCAGCGAGGGATTCATGGGCAACAACCCGGCGCTGCAGATCCAGGAGATGTATGCCCGGCACGACGGCCCGGTGGAGAGCACCATCGAGTATTTTGTGGCGCAGGAGACCTGCCGTCTGCTGGACAAGGCCAAGGACGACGACCGTCCCTTCTTCCTGTGGGCGAACTTCTGGGGCCCGCACTCCCCCAGCATCGTGCCGGAGCCGTACTATTCGATGTACGATCCCAAGCAGATCAAGGAGCATCCCAGCTACTGCGAGACCTTCAAGGATAAGCCGTATGGCTACTATCTCACCGAAAAGATGTGGGGGCTGGGCGATTACGGATGGGACGGCTTTGCCGAGATCATCGCCCGCTACTACGGCCACTGCACGATGATCGACGACATGGTGGGCATGATCGTGGACAAGCTGAAGGAGATCGGCGAATTCGAGAACACGATCATCGTCTACACGGCCGACCACGGCGACTGTCTGGGCGCCCACAAGCTGATCGAGAAAGGCGCCTTCACCTTCGACGAGATCTACCGCATCCCGATGGTGGTGAGCGGCGCGGGCAAGAAGGACAACGACAGCTTTGTATACCTGCACGAGCTGATGCCCACCGCGCTGGAAGTGGCGGGGGTGCAGCCCACCGCTCCGGTGGACGGCGAGAGCCTGCTGGGCCTGATGAACGGCGACCAGGAGACCAACGGCCGCGAGGAGGTATACGGCGAGTTCCACAGCCATTTCTACGTATGCCGCCAGCGCATGGTGCGCAACCGCCGCTATCAGCTGACCTTCAACGAGAGCGAGCGCGGCGAGCTGTATGATTTTGAGAAGGACCCCTACCAGCTGCACAACGTGTGCTACGACCCGGCCTACGCCGAGGTGAAGCACCAGATGCTGGACCTGATGGGCAGATACATGGAGAAGCTGAACGACCCCGCACGGGGATGGTTCAACCGCATCCGCGAGTTCTATTGACGGGATGCCTGCGGCAGGCCCAAAGGCTCCGCCTTTGGAATCCGCGATTTTTTGAAAAAAATCGAGTAAAACTTTTGGGGGGCGGCTTTTGCAAAGCCGCCCCTGTTTTTTTGTGTGGCAAACCGGAGAGAGGGGTTCCAAAGGCTTTCCCCTGGGGGGAAGCTGTCGCCGCAGGCGACTGATGAGGGGGAATCTTACGGTATGCACAGACTTCCGGGAAGGCACGTTTGCAGCAAGCACAAGGGCCGGGCCCCCTTTCGAGGACCCGGCCCTTGCCGGTTCACACGGAAATCCGCGGATTATTGGTCCATCTTGCGCTTCTTGTTCAGCACAGCGGCAGCGCCGGCGCTGACAGCCAGCAGACCAGCCACGGCCAGGGCGGCGAAGCTGTCGCCGGTGGCGGGCAGATTGCTGCCGGAAGAAGAATCGTCCGGCGGGGTGGTGGGATCGGTGTCGGGAACAGCGACCTTCACCAGCTCACGGATGGCCTTCAGCAGGGCGTCGCGGGCGGCGTCCACCTCCGCCTGGGTGGCGTTGGCATCGGCGGCCACAGCGGCGGCGGCTTCCTTCGCCTTGGCGACGGCAGCCCAGCTGTCGGCGGTGTATTCGTCCTTGTTCAGCTTGT
>NZ_NFJT01000036.1 GCF_002160015.1 Anaerofilum sp. An201
TCCCTTTTGGTGACAAACTTTTTTACAATTTGTTCCCCAAAATACTGCACAGAACCACTTTTCCACAGAAAACGGGGCTGTTGCTCCACTTTCGTTTTGCAACAGCCCCCATCCACCATCGCCGGATGAAAACAATAAAAAAAGACGAGTGTTCTTACAGCGTTTCAAATGCTATAAGAACACTCGTCATGGTGCGCCCGGCGGGATTCGAACCCACGGCCTTCAGAGTCGGAGTCTGACACGCTATCCAACTGCGCTACGAGCGCACGTACAATGTGCGGATATTATTATAGCATACCGGCGGCGGTTTGCAAAGGGGGAACGCAAAAAAAGAGAAAAATATTTTTGCCGGCCGGTATGCCCGGGCGTTTGGATACCGATTGACAAAGGGAGTATAATGGTATATTAAGAGGAATAGCGGCAGCGGCCGTTTTTTCTTGCGAATATTTTCCTGCACAGACAGAAAGGACTTATATAGTATGACCAGAATCGACATTTTCTCCGGCTTTCTGGGCGCCGGCAAGACCACTCTGATCAAGAAGCTGATCGGCGAGGCGTATGCCGGCCAGAAGCTGGTGCTGATCGAGAACGAGTTCGGCGAGATCGGTGTGGACGGCGGGTTCCTCAAGGAGGCCGGCATCCAGATCACCGAGATGAATTCCGGCTGCATCTGCTGCAGTCTGGTGGGCAATTTCCGCACCGCTTTGCAGCAGGTGATCGAGCAGTATGCCCCCACCCGCGTGGTAATCGAGCCGTCCGGTGTGGGCAAGCTCAGCGACGTCATCCGCGCGGTGCAGCAGGTGGCCGACGCTCTGCCCGATGTGCAGCTCAGCAGCGCCGTGACGGTGGCCGACGCGGGCAAGGCGAAGATGTATGCCAAAAACTTCGGCGAATTCTACGACGACCAGATCCGCAGCGCGGGCGCCATCGTGCTCAGCCGCACCCAGAACATGACGCAGGACAAGCTGGACGCCGCGGTGGCCGTTCTGCGCCAGCGCAACGCCGACGCCACCATCATCACCACCCCGTGGGACCAGCTGGACGGCAAGCAGATCCTGGAGGCGATGGAGCACCACACCGATCTGGCTGCGCAGCTGCTGGAGGAGATGGAGGTGTGCCCGGTGTGCGGCCATCACCATGACCACGACCATGAGCACCACCATGACCATAAGGAGTGCGGGTGCGGCCACGAGCATGACCATGAGCGTTCTCCCCACGAGCACGAGCGTGAGCACCACCATCACGACCACGACGAGTGCAGCTGCGGCTGCGGCCACGACCACGAGCACGACCATCACCACCATCATGCCGACGAGGTGTTCTCCAGCTTTGGCCGCGAGACCTCCCATCCCTACACCAGGGCGCAGCTGGAGTTTGCGCTGAACGCGCTGGACAGCGGCGAGTACGGCATGGTCCTGCGCGCCAAGGGCATCCTGCCGGGCCGGGAGGGCAGCTGGCTGCACTTCGACTATGTGCCGGGCGAGGTCAGCGTGCGGGAAGGCGGCGCCGACGTCACCGGCCGTCTGTGCGTGATCGGCTCGGGGCTGAACGAGGCCGGGATCGCCGCTCTGTTCGAGCTGGAATAAGGAGGGAAACCGATGGCCATCCCCGTATATCTGTTCGTGGGCATGCTGGAGAGCGGCAAGACCGCCTTTATCCAGGAGACGATGGAGGACCCCCGCTTCGACAGCGGGGAAAAGACGCTGGTGCTGCAGTGTGAGGAGGGGGAGAACGAGCTGGACCCCTCCCGCTTTGCCGGCAAGAACTCCACCACCATCGTGCAGGTGGAGGACAAAGAGCAGCTCACCCGCGAGAATCTGGAAAAATGGCGCAGGGACGCAAAGGCCGAGCGCGTTTTGATCGAGTATAACGGCATGTGGATGCTCAGCGACCTGGCCGCCGCCCTGCCCGGCGACTGGGTGATGTACCAGTGCATCATGACCGCCGACGGCGCCACCCTGCCGATGTATCTGGCCAATATGCGCCAGCTGATGCTGGACAAATTCGCCGCCAGCGAGCTGCTGGTGGTGAACCGCGCCGAGGCGGTGGCCGACCGCATGGAGGTGCACAAGGCGGTGCGGCAGGTCAGCCGCCGGTGCGACATCGCCTACGAATACGCCGACGGCAGCGTGGAATACGACGAGATCGAGGACGAGCTGCCGTTCGATGTGAACGCCGACGTGATCGAGCTGGCCGACGACCAGTTCGGCCTGTGGTATCTGGACGCCAGCGAAACGCCCGAAAAATACAAGGGCAAGACGCTGCATTTCAAGGCGCAGGTCTGCCAGACGCCCCGCGCCGGCAAAGGCTGCTTTGTGCCCGGCCGCTTTGCGATGACCTGCTGCGTGGACGACATCACCTTTGTGGGGTTCGTCTGCAAATACGACAGGCTCGACACCCTCGAGCAGCGCAGCTGGATCGACGTGACGGCGAAGGTGAATGTGAAATACCATCCGCTGTACCGCGGCGAAGGCCCGGTGCTGACGGCGCTGGAGATCCATCCGGCCCAGCCGGCCGCGGAGGACATCGTGTATTTCAGCTGAAAGAGAGGAATCCCAGATGGAACAATCCAATACTCCTTCCGCCCGCCCGCCCCGGCGCGGCATCGGGCGCGAGCTGCTGTCCTGGGTGCTTGTGCTGGGCGGCGCGCTGCTGGCGGCGCTGTTTTTGACGAATTTTGTCATCATCAGCGGGTTTGTGCCCACCGGTTCCATGCAGAACACCATCAATCCGGGCGACCGCTTCATCGGCAGCCGCCTGAGCTACCTGTTCGACGGGCCGGAGCGGGGCGACATTGTGGTGTTCCCCTATCCGGACGACGAGAGCCTTTTGTATGTCAAACGTGTGATCGGCCTGCCGGGTGAGATCGTGGAAGTGAAGGACGGCTACGTCTACATCAACGGCCACCAGCTGCAGGAGGACTACATCGCCGAGCAGCCGCTGCAGGACAGCGGCCCGTGGACGGTGCCGGAAGGCTGCTATTTCATGATGGGCGACAACCGCAACCACTCCAACGACTCCCGCGCGTGGGAGAATCCCTTTGTGCACAAAGACAAGATCCTGGGCAAGGTGCTGTTCCGCTACTGGAAGGGCTTTGCCTGGCTGGCCTGAGGAGCCGGAACCAACAAAGCGAAAGCAGGTGCAACGATGAAACGCCAACTTCCCGCTGCCAACGCCATCACCGAGGGCGTGATCTGGCAGCAGCTTCTGCTGTTCTTTTTCCCCATCCTGTTCGGCACGTTTTTCCAGCAGCTGTACAACACCGCCGACGCGGTGATCGTGGGCAACGTGGCCGGCAAGCAGGCGCTGGCGGCGGTGGGCGGCTCCACCGCCACCATCATCAACCTGCTGGTGGGCTTTTTCGTGGGCCTGGGTTCGGGCGCCACGGTCATCATCTCGCAGTACTACGGCGCGCGGGACGGCCAGAACGTCTCCCGCGCGGTGCACACCGCCATCGCGATGGCCATCGCGGGCGGCGCAGCGCTGTCGGTGCTCGGCATCGCCCTCTCGCCCGCGGCGCTGGCCTGGATGAACACCCCGGAGGACATCATCGGTCCGTCCATCGTCTACATCCGCATCTATTTTCTGGGCATGATCCCGTCGCTGATCTACAACCTCGGCTCGGGTGTGCTGCGCGCGGTGGGCGATTCCAAGCGCCCGCTGTACTTTCTGATGATCTCGTGCCTGGTGAACATCGTGCTGGACGTGATCCTGGTGGCCGGCCTGCAGATGGGAGTGGCCGGCGCCGCCATTGCCACCGTTTTTTCGCAGGTGGTCAGCGCGGTGCTCACGCTGCTGGCGCTCAGCCAGCCGGCGCTGTACCAGGTGCGCCTGGCCGAGATCGGCTTCAAGGGCGGCATGCTGCCGCGCATCATCCAGATCGGCCTGCCGGCGGGATTGCAGTCGGTGATGTATTCGGTGTCGAACATCATCATCCAGTCCAGCGTGAACACCTTCGGCACCGACGTCAACGCCGCCTGGACCGCCTACGGCAAGATCGACAGCCTGTTCTGGATGACCATCTCCTCCTTCGGCATCGCCATCACCACCTTTGTGGGCCAGAACTTCGGCGCGCGGCTGTACGGCCGTGTGAAAAGGGGGGTGGCCGTCTGTACCGGCATCGCCACCGGCTTCA
The DNA here is from genome assembly GCF_002160015.1 of Anaerofilum sp. An201. Classification (GTDB taxonomy): domain Bacteria; phylum Bacillota; class Clostridia; order Oscillospirales; family Ruminococcaceae; genus Anaerofilum; species Anaerofilum faecale. The sequence goes on from NZ_NFJT01000036.1 coordinate 4,136, forward strand.
CGGCGGTGATCGTGGTGGTGCTGTTCTTCTTCGGGCACTGGGTGTATTATCTCTTCACCGACGACCCGATGGTGCTGCAATACGGCAAACAGATCCTGCAATACCTTTGCCCGTGGTATTTCAGCTATATCCTCATCGAGATCGTCAGCGGCGCGCTGCGCGGTGCGGGCGACGCCATCTTCCCGATGGTCATCTGCTGCCTGGGCGTGTGCGTGCTGCGCGTGGTGTGGATCTTTGCGGCGGTGCCGCTGCGGCCGGAACTGGAAACGGTGCTGACCAGCTATCCCATCACCTGGACCATCACCTCGGTGCTGTTCGCGCTGTACTACCTGCAGGGCGGATGGCTGCGCCGCCGCGCGCGGGCGCTCCACGGGGAAAACAACCTTCCGCGGCGCAATATGCTGCGGTTTGACGGGTGAGCCGCGGGCTTGCCCGGGGCGGCATGCTGTGCATGGCCGGGGCGCTCTGCTGCACGGCCGGCCAGATGATCGCGGCCCGGCTGGCGGCAGTGCCGGCCGGGCTTTTTCCGGCCCTGCAGCCGCTATTCACCGTGCTGGCGGCGCTGGCGGGATACCTGCCTGCCATCTGGCTGCTGGACCGCGCCGCCCCGGCAAAGGGCTGGGGGCGGGCGCCGGTGCGGCGGCTGCCGTGTCTGCTGGCGGCGCTGCTGGGGGCGGCGGCGCTGGGAAGCCTGCTGTCGCTGCTTTTGCCGGGGGAGCGGGCCGCCCCGCTCCCGCCCGAAGGCGCGATGATCCCGGCGGGATTGCTGGCGAAATGCCTGCTGCCCGCCGTGTGTGAGGAGTGGATCTTCCGCCGCCGGATGCTGCCGCTGCTGGCAGAGGCCGGGGCGTCTGGCGCGGTGGCGGGCACGGCGGTGCTGTTTGCGCTGGCGCATCCCGATCCCCGCCAGGCGGTGACGGCGCTGTTTGCCGGCCTGGTGCTGGGGGCGGCGGCCTGGAAATACGGCGCGGGGTGCAGCGCTGTGCTGCACCTGTGCAACAACCTGCTTGCCTTCGGGCAGCTGTGGAACCCGGGGCTGGGCAAAGCGGCGCTGGCGGCGGGGATGCTGCTGGGCTGGCCGGTGCTCGTGGTCTGGCTGGTGAAGCACAGGCCGCGCGTGTCGGCCAGGCTGGCCGGCGCGCTGTGCCATCCGCTGGCCGCCGGCGGATTCGCGCTCTACCTGGCGCGCTTTATCTGGAACATCACAGGAGGAAACGCATGACCGACCATGAACTGATGGGCCTTGCGCTGGAGCAGGCCAGGCTGGCCGCCGCACTGGGTGAGGTGCCGGTGGGCGCCGTTGTGGCCAAGGACGGGGTGCCGGTGGCGATGGCGCACAACACCCGCGAGACCGAAAAGAACGCCACCCACCACGCTGAGCTGCTGGCCATCGACGCCGCCTGCAAGGCGCTGGGGGGCTGGCGCCTGTGGCAGTGCGAGCTGTTCGTGACGCTGGAACCCTGCCCGATGTGCAGCGGCGCCATCATCAACAGCCGCATCCGCCGCGTCGTCTACGGCGCGGCCGACGAGAAGGCGGGCTGCTGCGGGTCGGTCACCGACCTGTTCGCACTGCCCTTTAACCACCGCCCGGCGGTGGAGAGCGGCCTGTGCGCCGACGAAGCAAGCGCATTGCTGCGGGAGTTTTTCCTGATGCTGCGCGAGAAACGCAAAAATCAACCAAAGGGGGACAAACCGTGGAAACAGCGCTGATCACCGGCGGCTCCCGGGGGATCGGGGCCGCCATCGCCGCGGCTCTGGCGCGGGCAGGGTATGCGGTGGCCATCAACTACAACCACAGCGCCGAGGCGGCCGAAGCGCTGGCCGCATCGCTGCGCGCCGAAGGCCGCGCCGCCTTGCCCGTGCAGGCGGACGTGTCCGACCCGGCGCAGGTCGCCGCCATGTTCGCGGCGGTGGAAAGGCAGCTGGGGGCGGTGTCGGTGCTGGTGAACAACGCGGGCATCGCCCAGCAGAAGCTGTTCACCGACCTGTCCGACGCCGACTGGCGGCGGATGATGGGGGTGCATCTGGACGGCGCCTTCTACTGCTGCCGGGCGGCGCTGCCCGCCATGATCCGGGCGCGGTATGGCCGCATCCTGAACATCGCCTCGATGTGGGGGCAGGTGGGCGGCAGCTGCGAGGTGCACTATTCGGCCGCCAAAGCGGGGCTGATCGGCCTCACCAAAGCGCTGGCGAAGGAGGAAGGCCCCAGCGGCATCACCGTCAACTGCATCGCGCCCGGCGTGGTGGACACCGACATGATGGCCTCCTTTTCCGCCGAGGACCGCGCGGCGCTGGCCGACGAAACGCCGGTGTGCCGCCTGGGCAATGCCGACGAGGTGGCGGCGGCGGCGGTGTTCCTCTGCTCGCCTGCGGCGGGCTTCATCACCGGCCAGGTGCTGGGGGTGAACGGGGGGCTCGTCACCTGAAAAAACAATCACAGCCTTTTCCCTGCGTGCATACACTGCACCAGAGAGGAGGCTGTATTTTTATGGCACAAACCGTGTTTGAAAGCGGGATCGATGTCTCCCGCTACCAGGGGAACATCGACTGGCAGAAGGTGAAGGCGGCGGGCAAGCAGTTTGCCATCATCCGCTGCGTTTCGTCGAGCAGCAGCGGCCCCTACATCGACCCCACCTTTCGGCAGAACATCGAGGCAGCGCGCGCGGCGGGGCTGAAGGTGGGCGCCTACTACTACACCTACGCCACCACCGAAGACCAGGCCATCCGGGAACTGACGCTGGTGCTGGAAGCGCTGCAGGGGCAGAAGCTGGAATACCCGGTGTTCGTGGATATGGAGGACAGCAGCATCGCGGCGCTGGGGAAGGCGCAGGCCACCGCGCTGGCGCGGTTCGCGCTCACCGTGCTGGACCAGAAAAAATGGTATGCCGGCCTGTACACCTACACCAACTTCGCCAACACCTACCTGAATATGAACGAGCTCAGCGGCTGGCCGCTCTTCATTGCCGACTACCGCGGGTTTGTGGGCTACAACGGGCCCTATGCCATGTGGCAGTATTCCTCCACCGGCTCGGTGAACGGCATCAGCGGCAATGTCGATCTCGACTACAGCTACGAGAATTTCCTGCCCGCCATCCTCGCGGGCGGCTACAACGGCTTCACCGGCCCGGTGATGGTGCCGCTGCAGAACACGATGCTGGAGGTGTTCGGCACCGCCAACACCGAGTACTTCAACACCCCCAACGTCTACGACATCGCGGGCAGCCTGGAAAACGGCTTCTATCCGGCGGTGGCCAGGAGCAGCGGGGAGTACAACGGCTTTTTCTGGGTGCAGTTCAAGCTGGGAGGGCAGGTGTACTGGACGGCGCTCCTGCCCGACCGCACCCGCCTGGTGACCCAGCAGAACGACTGCTGTGCCGAGGCCGAGCGCCTGCGGGGGCAGCTGGCCGAGACGAGCGCCGCGCTGGATGCCGCCAACGCAAAGGCAGACGAAGCCGCCGCCGCCCTGCGCCGCATCGCCGACTGGCTGGAGAACAGCTAAAAATGAATAAATATATACATAAACCCCTGTAAAATGCAGATATAAGAAAAAATATCCGAAATATAGGAATAAATATTCAAAAAATACTTGCAAATCCCCCGGCGGTGTGGTACAGTAAAAACCAGAGCACCAAAGGGGGATTTTTCTATGAAGATGTGGGCCGGGCGGTTCGGCAAAGAGCTGGATGCCGCCATCAACGATTTCAACGCTTCCATCCGCTTCGACCAGGTGATGTACCGCCAGGACATCGCCGGCAGCATCGCGCACGCAGAGATGCTGGGCGCCCAGGGCATCATCCCGGCCGGGGACGCCGCCGCCATCCAGGAGGGGCTGCGGGGCATCCTGGCCGATCTGGAAAGCGGGGCGCTGGCGGTCGATCCCGGCGCGGAGGACATCCACATGTTCGTGGAGCAGGAGCTGACTGCCCGCATCGGGGACGCCGGCAAGCGGCTGCACACCGCTCGCAGCCGCAACGACCAGGTGGCGCTGGACCTGCGCATGTACCTGAAAGACCAGGCCGCCGCCGTGAAACAGCTGGTGGTGGAGCTGATCGGCACCATCGCCTCCATCGCCTCGGCTCACACCCACACCGTCATGCCCGGCTATACCCACCTGCAGGTGGCGCAGCCGGTCACCTTCGCGCACCACCTGCTGGCCTACGCCCAGATGCTGCGCCGGGACGCCGGACGCCTGTCCGACTTCGCCGCCCGCATCGACGAGATGCCGCTGGGCGCCTGCGCGCTGGCCGGCACCACCTATCCCATCGACCGCCACAGGGTGGCAAAAAGCCTGGGCTTTGCGCGGGTGACCGAGAACAGCATGGACAGCGTGGCCGACCGCGACTTCTGCGTGGAGCTGGGGGCGGCGCTGTGCCTGGTGATGACCCACCTGTCCCGGCTGTCGGAGGAGGTGGTGCTGTGGTGCAGCAGCGAATTCGGCTTTGTGGAGCTGGACGACGCCTTCGCCACCGGCTCGTCCATCATGCCGCAGAAGAAAAACCCCGACATCACCGAGCTGGTGCGCGGCAAGACCGGACGTGTCACCGGCAGTCTGGTCACTTTGCTGACCATGCTCAAGGGCCTTCCGCTGGCCTATAATAAGGATATGCAGGAGGACAAGGAGGCCATCTTCGACGCGCTGGCCACCACCAGGGCCTGCCTGTCGGCCATCACCCCGATGCTGCGCACGATGACCGTCCGGCCGGACAAAATGCGCGCCGCCGCCGCGAAAGGCTTCATCAACGCCACCGACTGCGCCGACTATCTGGCCAAAAAGGGCGTGCCCTTCCGCGACGCCTACAAGGCCACCGGCCAGCTGGTGCGCCTGTGCATCGAGAAGGGCTGCACGCTGGAGACCCTGCCGCTGGAGGAATACAAAGCGGTCTGCCCGGCGTTCGAGCAGGACGTCTATGCCGCCATCGACCTGATCGCCTGTGTGTCCCAGCGCCGCTCCTACGGCGGGCCGGCCCCCGAGGCGGTGGAGGTGCAGCTGGAAAACCTGCGCGCCTGGCTGGACGCTTCGTCTTGACCGCCGCGAAAACGGATGCTATAATGTTCCACAGCTGCCGCAGACGGTTTGCCGTCCTGCGGCATATTTTTGGGCAAAAGGAAGGAAAATCATGTCGATCCTTGTGGTGATGTTCGCAGGCGTGCTGGTGGGCGCGCTGGTGTTCCCGGAAAAATACAAAAAGCACAACGAGCGGCTGCAGGTGGTGTGCACCGTGCTGCTGATCTTCTCGATGGGTGTGATGCTGGGCCGCCGCGAAGGCTTTCTGCAGCAGCTGGCCAGCATGGGCCTGCTGAGCCTTCTGTTCGCGGTGGCCTCCATTGCGGCCTCCACCGTGCTGGTGTTTCTGCTCACCCGCTGGCTGATGGACAAAAAGAAGGGGGGCAAATAAGATGGTCCTGCTTGCATTGGCCGCGCTGGTGCTGGGCGTTGCGTGGGGCAGCTTTGGCCCCGCCGGCACGCCGCTGGATCTCATCAGCGACAATTCCGACCTGATTTTGTACGCCCTGATGTTCTTTGTGGGCATCAGCATCGGCCTGAACAAAACCATCCTGCAAAAGATCCGCGAATACCACATCAAGGTGTTCATCATCCCGTTCGGCATCGTGGTGGGCTCGGTGGCGGCAGGCGTTGTCTGCAGCCTGCTCACCGGGGTGGGGGCCCGCAACGGCGCCGCCATCGCGGGCGGCATGGGATGGTACAGCCTGGCCGGCGTCATGCTCACCGAGATGGCCGGCGCGCAGATGGGCAGCGTGGCCTTTCTCAGCAACCTGATGCGCGAGATGCTGTCGTTTTTCAGCATCCCGTGGATCTCCCGCCATCTGAACTACTATTCCTGCATCGCCCCCGCCGGCGCCACCAGCGAGGACACCACCCTCAGCATGATGGTGCGCTATACCAGCGAGGAGGTGGTGGTGATGTCGGTGTTCAACGGCATCATCTGCTCGGCTGTGGTGCCGGTGCTGATCCGTCTGTGCTATTCGCTGTGACGGCCGCCAGCGCCAGCAGCGCGGCTCCCGCCGCCATCCGCAGGCCCGGCGCCCCGCCGCCCAGCAGCCAGGGCCACACGGTGCCCAGCACCGGCTCCAGCGAACAGACCACGCTGGCCGCCATCGGCCCGGACAGCGCCATCCCTTTGGCCAGCAGCCGGTAGCTGTACCCCAGCTGCACCAGGCCCAGCACCGCCGCCGCCCCCAGCGCCGCGGGCGTGACCTGCTCCGGCCGCACAAGGGCCAGAAAGGGCAGTCCCGCCGCCGCGCCGATGCACTGGCCCAGAAAAAACGCGCTGGGCGGGTGGGCATTTTGCCCCTGCCCGGCGCAGAATACGCCCGCATAGCAGGCGCCGCTGGCCAGCCCCACCGCCAGCCCCGCCATCCGCCCCGGCATCCCGCCGGCCGCGATCGCAACCCCGCCCACCGCCAGCACGGCCGCCGCCAGCTGGCGCATGGGCGGGCATTTTTTGTGTTTGACCCACAGGATCCCCGCCACGAACAGCGGGCTGGTGTTCAGCAGCAGGGTGGCGGCGGCCGGCCCGGCCAGCGGCACCGCCAGCGCGAAGAGGTTGGTGGTCAGCGCAAGGCACAGCCCGCCGGTGAGGGTGGCGGCGTTCAGGCGCAGCTTCTGTTGATCCCGCCGCAGAAAGCAGGCCGACAGCCCCGCCGCGATGGCGCAGCGCAGCCCGTTCGCGGCCAGCGGGTGAAAGGGGATGCAGGCGAAGCACACACCGCCGATGCTGAACATACAGGTGGCACAAAACAGCAGAAAAAGCCCGTTTTTTCCTGATCGGCTCATCGAACCCCCCCCCAAAAAAACTGTGCGCTGTATGGATACATTTGCAAACCGCGCCGCTGTGTGATACACTATTTTTATGCGGCGGCTGCGGCCGGGATGCGCCCGCCGTCCGCGAGGGGAAATTTGATTTGAGGAAGAGGGAGGAAACGATCATGCACAGCTGTTTTGTGCCCGGCGAGATCCTTCTGCCGGATGAGAATATATCTGCCGCCCAGTGGGCCTGCCTGGCCTGCGACCAGTTCACCAGCCAGCCGGCCTACTGGGCCGAGGCCGCCGGCCTGCGCAAGGGCAAGCCCTCCACGCTGGACCTGGTGCTGCCCGAGCTGTATCTGGGCACGCCGGAGCAGGCGGACTACATCGCCTCCATCCACGCCGACATGGAGCGCTACGCCGCCGAGGTGCTCACCCGGACGGTGCACGGATTTGTATATGTGGAGCGCACAATGTCAAACGGCCGGGTCCGGCCGGGGCTGGTGGGCTGCGTGGACCTGGAGGACTACGACTACACCCCCGGCGCAAAGCCGCTGGTGCGCCCCACCGAGAACACGGTGGTGGAGCGCATCCCGCCGCGCCTGGCGGTGCGCAGGGACGCCCTGCTGGAGACGCCCCACATCATGATGCTGGCGGACGACCCGGCCGACACCCTGCTGGGGCCGGTGGCCGCGGCCAAGGAGCAGCTGCCCTGCGTGTACGGCGGCGAGCTGTTCCAGGGCAGCGGGTTCCTCCGCGGCTGGGCGGTGGAGGACCCCGCGCTGGTGCAGGGCATCGTGGAGGCGATGGCGCGCCTGGGCAGCCAGGAGGAATTCAACCGCCGCTATCCCGCCTGTGCCGGGCAGCCGCCGCTGGCGCTGGCGGTGGGGGACGGCAACCACAGCCTCGCCACCGCGAAGGCCCACTGGGAATCCATCAAGCCCACCCTGTCCGAAGCCGAGCGAAAGACCCATCCCGCGCGCTGGTGTCTGGCCGAGGTCTGCAACCTGCACAGCCCGGCCATCCAGATGGAGGCCATCCACCGGGTGGTGTTCGGCGCACCGGCGGCCAGCCTGCTGCTGGCGGCGGTGGAGTTCTGCGACCAGGAGGGCATCGAGATCACGAACCAGCGCCCGCAGTATGAGTATCACGTCCTCACCGCCCGCAAACAGATCAAGGTGGGGCTGCGCCACTGCAAAAGCCCGCTGGCGGTGGGCGTGCTGGAAGCGATGCTGGGCGAGTATCTGGCCGGGCACAAGGAGGCCACGGTGGACTACATCCACGGCGAATCCGAGGTGCGGCGGCTGGCGGCGGAGGGCAACATCGGCATCCTGCTGCCGGAATTCCAAAAGGACGGCCTGTTCCCCGGCGTGGTGCAGGGGGGCGTTCTGCCCAAAAAGACCTTCAGCATCGGCCACGCGGAGGAAAAGCGCTGCTATTTTGAATGCCGCCGCATCCGCCCGTGAAAGGAGAAACCATGAATCCCTTGCAGGACGTGCGTCTGTATCTGCTGGATATGGACGGCACCTTTTATCTCGACGACCATCTGCTGCCGGGCGCGCTGGAATTTCTGTCCCGCGTGCGCCGGAGCGGGCGGCGTTTCATGTTCCTCACCAACAACTCCTCCAAAAACCGCCGCGATTATCTGGACAAGCTGGCCGGGCTGGGGGCGCAGGTGGGGGAGGACGAGCTGTTCACCTCGGCCGACGCCACCCTCGAGTATCTGGACGAATGTGCGTTCCCGCGCGAGATGCTGCTGATCGGCACCCCGTCGCTGGAAGAGCAGTTCCGCGCGCGTGGCTATCGGATCGACGCAGAAGAGCCGAAAGGGGTGGTGCTGGGCTTCGACACCACCATCACCTACGAAAAGCTGACAAAGCTTTGCAATACGGTGCGGGCGGGCCTGCCCTACATCGCCACCCATCCGGACTACAACTGCCCGGTGCAGGGGGGCTTCATCCCGGACATCGGCGCGGTCATCGCCTTTGTGCAGGCGTCCACCGGCCGTCTGCCCGACCTGGTGGTGGGCAAGCCCAACGCCATGATCGCCCGGGCCGCCGCCCGCCGCGCCGGTCTCTCGGTGGAGCAGCTGTGCATGGTGGGGGACCGCCTCTACACCGACATCGCGCTGGGACAGAACTGTCCCATCAAAACGGCGCTGGTGCTGTGCGGCGAGACCACCCCGGCCGACGCCGCCCGGAGCAGCATCCGCCCCACCGTCACCGCCGACAGCCTGGCCGGGCTGCTGCGGTATCTGGATTGAGACAAAAAAGGAACGCCCGCCCGGGAGAAACATCTCCCGGACGGGCGACAGGCTGTCCATCCAGCGATTCCCTTTGTGCGGCGGGGCAGCTTCCCCTGCCAGGGGAAGGCTTTTGGTACCGTTGGCTTCCCCCTGGGGGGAAGCTGTCGCCGGACGGCGACTGATGAGGGGAAAGCTTTTGAACAGCGCAAACCATCCTTTTTTCAACAAACTGCGCCCGCCCGGGACAAACATCTCCCGGACGGGCGTTTTTGCACGGTGTCAGCTCTGCGGCTGGGAAGAGGCGGCGGCGGAGAATTTGTCCATCTCGGCCTGTGCCACGCCGTCGGCCTCGGCATAGGTGGTGATCTTCACCGAGAGCAGGGTGATCTCATTGGCCGGGCGGTCCTTCGCGCCCGGGTCGGCCACCGCGGCGATGGTGTCCACCGTTTCCATCCCGCTGTACACCTGCCCGAACACGGTGTTCAGGTTGTCCAGATAGGGGGCGCCGCCGGCGTCCTTGTAGGTCTCGATCACATCCTCGCCGATTCCGGCGTCCTGCATCTTCTGTTCCAGCTCGTCTGTCAGCGAGTCGGCCGGGGTCTGCACCACGTAGAACTGGCTGGCGTTGGTGGCGGTGTCATCGCCGGTGTGGGCCATCGCCAGCGCGCCGGAATAGTGGTGCAGCTTGTAGCTCAGCTCCACCGGGAACATCACGCCGTTCCAGCAGGTGGTGCCGCCGGTGCCGCTGCCGGTGGGGTCGCCGCTCTGGATGATGAAATCGGGGATCACGCGGTGGAAGATCAGCCCGTCATACACCCCTTCCTGGGCCAGCTGGGTGAAGTTGTACACCGCCAGCGGCGCTTCGTCGGGGTACAGCACCGCCCGGAACTGGCCCTCGCTGGTGGTGAATACCGCCACCGGCGCATCGTCGGCCGGCTGCTGGAACTGCAGCTGTTCCGACTCCACCTGCGGCCGTTTTTTTATTTTCACGCCGTCGCTGCCGCACCCGGCCAGCAGCCCCGCGCACAACACCGCGCAGACAACCGCGCGCAAGAAATTCCGTTTCAATGCCCTGTGTCCTCTTTTCTCCCAATGGTGGATATTTAGTGTCAGTATAGCACATTTTGCGGCAAAAGTGATGGAGTGTGTGTGAATTTTTCGGCTGGAAAAAATTTATTTGTCCAGCGCTTGACGAATACGATAAAAATGGATACACTATGTATAGAGCGAAACGCAAAGGGGCAATTCCCCCGGAAAGGAATTTGTATGAGTGAGCAGAACCTGCCCATGGAAGACGACTACACTCCCGACCTGCTGACGCTGGAAGACGAGGACGGCAAAGAGCACACCTTCGAGGTGATCGACGCGGCCGACTTCAAGGACGCCCGCTATATGGCCGTTGTGCCCTATGTGGAGAACCCCGAGCAGCTGGTGGAAGAAGATATGGACCTCATCATCATGCGTGTGAACGAGGATGAAGAGGGCGAGTACCTGGACGTTGTGGACGATGACGACGAGCTGTTTGAAGTGAGCGGCATGTTCGCCCAGCGCCTGAAAGACCTGTACGACATCGAGGGCTGATCCCCGGGGTTGTCGGGAAAATACTTTTGTTTGGCATCCTGCCTTGTTCGATTTGTTGCGGCTTGATATAATCCTACTAATCAATCATCGGGAGCTCGGACTGGTCCGGCAGCGGATTGCAGACCTCCCGCCTCTGGCGGAAGAAGGGAGCATGATCCTGCTGGCAGGGCACCCACCTGCCATACAGGTAGGTTTTGATTGGTCGCAGACGGCAAGGCGGGTTGTTTTTTCACAAAACGCAGCGGACGCGGTGCACCTTGTGCGCAGCGTCCGTTTTTTTGCGGGAAAGGGGAAGGCTTGCCGGCAGGGAAAGCGCCGATGGTTCCGTCCGAAGGTTTTCCCCTGGGGGGAAAGCTGTCGTTCCGCACGAATCATCACTTTTTCGGCAAACCAAATCGCCGCCTCCCGGAAGCCTTCCGGGGGCGGCGATTTTTTACTGCGCCTGGTGTGCGCGAAAGGGGAAAGCTCCGACTTCATCCGCAGTCGCCTTCCCCTGTCAGGCGAAGGCTTTTGGTGCCATTCGCTTCTCCCGGCGCTGTGCATCACATCGAATGGGTATCGTCGAAATAGTCGGCCGCGGCCTTTCCCTCGTCGTACCACGGGCTGACCATCCAGTCCTCGGCCTCGGGGTTCTCGGCGTACAGGCGGCTCTCCGGGCGGGAGGGGCGCAGCTGCCGCGCACGGGCGGGATGGTGCGGTTCGGTGAACAGGTTCTGCGAAGACGTGCGTTTTTCCATGGTGGTCTGCCTCCTTTTCTGTCACCAGTATGTGCAGGCGGCAGCCGGGGCATGTGTGCCAAATGCTGGGCTCACAGCGCCCAGACGGCGGGGTTGGTGCTGGAAATCGCAGCCGCACCTGCCCCCAGCGCGGTGAGCACGTCCTCCTTGTCGGCGATCAGGCCGCTGGCGATCACCGGGCGGGGCTGTGTGCAGGCGAGGTGCGCGATCATCTTGGGCATCAGGCCGGGTAGGATCTCGATGCAGTCCGGCCCGGCCAGCTGGGCCGACCGCTCCAGCGACGCCAGCGCCATGCTGTCCAGCAGGAAGGTGCGGTAGATGGTGCCCATCCCCAGCCCGGCCGCACGCCGCACCAGCGAGGCGCGGGTGGAGATCACGCCGTCGGCGTCGGTGGCGCGGTGCAGATAGTCCACCGCCGCCTCCCGCGCCGCCAGCCCGTCCAGCAGGTCGATGTCCACAAACACCGTCTTGCCGGCCGCCTTCAGCCGCGCCACGATGTCCGGGATGCTCACCACCGACCCGTACAGCACAAAAATGAGCGGTTTGTCGATTGAAAGGCATTCTTTCAGCCCGGTCTCGTCCTTGATCGCCGCGATCACCGGGCACTCCTCCAGCAGCGCCGTCAGGTCCATCCCGCCGTCCCCCTTTTTGTTTTTCTCTATTGTACCATGCCCGGCGCGCACAATCAATTTGCACAGTCATCCACAAAAATTGCCCGAACGTGCAACGACAAAACCCTCCCGCCCGGCGTATAATAAAAGAACTGGATACCGCGTTCTGTAAGAGAGAAGAGCAGCAGGATGCGCCCCTTCTGGGCGTGTTTGTGCTGCTCTTTTTGCGTTGTGAAGGAGGAAACCGATATGGTGGATGTTGCGATCATCGGATGCGGCGTCGTGGGGGCGGCCGCCGCCATGCAGCTGGCCCGCCGCCGGTGCAGCGTGCTGGTGCTGGAGGCGGAAAACGACGTGGCGATGGGAACCACCAAGGCAAACAGCGCCATCCTGCACGCCGGGTACGACCCCGAGCCGGGCACCCTGATGGCGAAGCTGAACCTGCGCGGCAGCCTGCTGGCCGCCGAACTGTGCGAGCAGCTGGACGTGCCCCGCCGCCAGTGCGGCAGTATGGTGCTGGCCTTCTCGGAGGAGGAGAGGGAACACCTGCGCGTCCTGCTGGAGCGGGGGCAGAAAAACGGCGTGCCCGGTCTGCACATTGTGTCGGGCGAAGAGGCACGGCAGATGGAGCCCGCCCTCTCCCCCGAAGTGCGCGGTGCACTGGTGGCGCCCACCGCCGCGATCGTCAGCCCGTGGGAGCTGGCGCTGGCCATGGCCGAAAACGCGGTGCAAAACGGCGCGCAGCTGCTGCTGGAAACGCCGGTCACCGGTCTCTCTCCGGTCGCCGGCGGATGGCGGCTCGACACCCCGCGCGGCAGCTATACAGCCCGCTTCGTGCTCAATGCGGCGGGCGTCAACGCCGACCAAATCCACAACCTGGCCGCCGCCCCAACCTTTACAATTTGTCCAAATCGCGGGGAATATTACCTTTTGGATAAATCCGAGGGGGATATGGTCGGCCATGTGATCTTCCAGTGCCCCACCAAAGCGGGCAAGGGCGTGCTGGTGGCCCCCACCGTCCACGGGAACCTGATCGTCGGCCCCAACGCCGAGGGGCTGCAAACTCCCTCCACCGCCACCACCGCCGCCGGCCTTGCCTTTGTGGCCGCCGCCGCGCGTAAAAGCGTGACGGGTTTGCAGCTGGGCGCGTCCATCCGCAACTTTGCCGGTGTGCGCGCCAACACCGACCGGGACGACTTTGTCATCGAATGGGCCGCGCCGGGCCTGCTGGACCTGGGCGGCATGAAGTCCCCCGGCCTCACCGCCGCCGCAGCGGTGGGCGAGTACGCGCTGGAACTGCTGGAGAGAGCGGGGCTTTCTGCACCCGCAAAGCAGTCGCCGGTCACCACCCGCCGCCGGGTGCGCTTTGCACGGCTGTCCGCCGCGGAAAAAGCGGAGCTGGTGCGGGAAGATGCGCGGTACGGGCGCATCGTCTGCCGCTGTGAAACAGTCACCGAGGGCGAGATCGTCGCCGCCTGCCATTCGCCCATCCCGCCCCGCAGCATCGACGGCGTCAAACGGCGCGTGGGGGCAGGCATGGGGCGCTGCCAGGGCGGTTTCTGCGGCCCGCGCGTGCTGGAGATCCTCTGCCGGGAGCGCGGCCTGTCCCCGCTGGAGGTGCCGCAGGACCAGGCCGGCAGCTATCTGCTGGCCGCACAGACGAAACAGGAGGGCAGCGAGCGATGAACGGGCTGTATTATGATGTGATCGTGATCGGCGGCGGACCGGCCGGGATGGCGGCCGCCCTCAGCGCCCGCGAGCAGGGCGCGCCGAAGGTGCTGCTCATCGAGCGCGACTGCGAGCTGGGCGGTATCCTCAACCAGTGCATCCACAACGGCTTCGGCCTGCACTACTTCAAACAGGAGCTCACCGGCCCGGAATACGCCGGGCGCTTCATCCGCCGTCTGGATGGCGCCGGCATCGAGGTCTGGCTGGACACGATGGTGCTGGAGCTGGACGGATTGTGCCTGCACACGGTCAGCGCCGCGGGCGGCTACCGGGTGGTGCGGGCGGGCAGCGTGGTGCTGGCGATGGGCTGCCGCGAGCGCACCCGCGGAGCCATCGGCATCCCGGGCAGCCGTCCGGCGGGCATCTTCACGGCGGGCGCGGCCCAGCGGTATGTGAACATCGAGGGCTATCTGGTGGGCCGCCGGGTGCTGATCCTGGGCAGCGGCGACATCGGCCTCATCATGGCGCGCCGGATGACGCTGGAAGGCGCCAGCGTGCTGGCCTGCGTGGAGGTCATGCCCTATTCGGGCGGCCTTGCGCGCAATATCGTGCAGTGCCTGCACGACTACGATATCCCGCTGCTCCTCTCCCACACCATCGTGGAGATCCGCGGCAAAAACCGGGTGGAGCAGGCGGTGGTGGCTGCGGTGGACGGGGACCGCCGCCCCATCCCCGGCACCGAGCAGGTGTTTGACTGCGATACCATCCTGCTCAGCGTGGGCCTGATCCCGGAAAACGAGCTGTCCCGCGCGGCGGGCATCGCCATCGACCCCCACACCAAAGGGGCGGTGGTCTACGAGAACATGCAGACCAGCCTGCCGGGCGTGTTCGCCTGCGGCAATGTGCTGCATGTGCACGACCTGGTGGACTATGTGACGGCCGAAAGCCAGCGCGCCGGGCGCGCCGCCGCCGACTACGCCGCCGGGCAGCGCCGGGAGGGCGCAGAGCTGGAGCTGTGCGCGGGGGACGGCGTGGGCTACACCGTCCCGCAGCGTCTGCACCTTGCCCATCTGGACAAAACGGTGCCGATGTTTTTTCGCCCGCGCCGGGTGTATGGCACGTGTGCCGTCGTCGCCCGCCAGAACGGGCGGCAGGTGGGGCGGTTCAGGCGGGAGCGGATGGCGCCCGGCGAGATGGAGCAGGTGGCCCTGCCCGCCCTTCTCCTGCAAGACGATGGCCCCGTGACCCTGTGTGTGGAGGAGGATGCATGAGATGAAAGAGCTGACCTGTATCGTCTGCCCGCGCGGCTGCCGCCTTGTGGTGGACGAGGAAAACGACTATGCCACCGCCGGCAACGCCTGCCCGCGCGGGGCGGAGTATGCCCACGCCGAGCTCACCGCCCCCACCCGCGTGCTCACCAGCACCGTGGCGGTGACGGGAGGGATACACCCGCGCTGCCCGGTCAAGACGGCCGCCGCCATCCCCAAGGGCCTGCTGCCCGCCGCCATGCGGCGCATCCGCGCGGTATGCCTGGCCGCTCCGGTGCAGGAGGGGCAGGTGGTCATCCCGGACCTGCTGGGCACCGGCGTCGATCTGGTGGCCTGCCGCGACCTGCCGCGCGCCGACTGAAGCGTCTCTCCCTTTCTGTTCTGCCGTACCCTTCGACGGGGTGCGGCAGTTTTTTTGTGTCCGGCGCGCTATTCTATATATAAAAAGAACGGGCCGTCCCGGATGGCCCGGCGGGAGGGACAAGCCTTGGCGGCAACCACAACATTTTACGGCGCGGGCGGCGTGCTCACGGCGGCATTGGGCGGCGAGATCGACCACCACACCGCGGCCTGTCTGCGCACACAGATCGACGAGGAGATCGCGCGGCGGATGCCGCAGACCCTCATTTTGGATTTCAGCGGGGTGGGCTTCATGGATTCGTCCGGCATCGGGCTGATCCTCAGCCGCTGCAAGCGGATGCAGGCCATCGGCGGGCAGCTGCGCGTGCGCGGCACCTCGCCCCAGATCGACCGCGTGCTGGCATTGGCCGGCATCCAGGTGGAAAAACAGGAGGAAAACAACTATGGCTCCCATTAACACAGCAAAGATCACCTTTCTCAGCCGCAGCAGCAACGAGGCCTTCGCGCGCGGGGCGGTGGCGGCGTTCGTATCCCAGCTGGACCCCACCGTGGCCGAGCTGTCCGACATCAAGACAGCGGTCAGCGAGGCGGTCACCAACTGCACCGTCCACGCCTACCCGGACGCGGTGGGGAAGATCGAGCTCACCGTTGCGCTCTACGAGCAGGACAAGCTGGTCATCACGGTGGCGGACAAGGGGGTGGGCATCCCCGACGTCGAGCAGGCGATGCAGCCGATGTTCACCACCGGCCGTCCCGACGAACGCGCCGGTCTGGGCTTTGCGGTGATGCAGAGTTTTATGGACCAGCTGAAGGTGCGCTCGCATCCGGGCAAGGGCACCCGCGTCACCATGACCAAATACATCCGCAGGCGCTGATACATAGAACGGAAAGGAGGGCGGTGCATGGCACAGCTGGGCCCGCGGGATACATTCATACAAAACAATCTGGGGCTGGTGCATGCGTGCGCCGGCCGTTTTCGCGGCAAGGGCATCGAGTACGACGATCTCTATTCCGCCGGCTGCGTGGGCCTCATCAAAGCCTACGACGCCTTCGACACCGAGCGCGGGGTGTGCTTTTCCACCTATGCGGTGCCGGTGATCCTGGGAGAGATCAAAAAGCTGTTCCGGGAGGGCGGAACGGTGAAGGTGAGCCGGTCGGTGAAGGAGCTGGGCCTCAAACTCACCGCCGCGCGCGAAGCACTGCTGAAGCAGAACGGCAGCGAGCCAACCATCAGCCAGCTGGCCGAAAAGGTGGGAGTCAGCTGCGAGCAGGTGGCGAATGCGCTGTGCGCCTGTCTGCCGGCGGTGTCGCTCACCGGCGCGGCCGACGGGGAAGACGGTCCCCGCACATTGGAGATCCCGGTGGAGTCGCCGGAAGAGGAGATCGCAGACCTGCTAAGTTTGAAGGAAGTGCTGCGCACGCTTCCTCCCGACGAGCGCCAGATCATCTATCTTCGCTTCTTTAAAGAAAAGACGCAAAGCGAGACCGCAAAGATTTTGGGCACTACTCAGGTGCAGATCTCCCGCCGCGAGCGCAGGATCCTGGCAAAACTGCGCCAGCAGCTTTTGGAATAGACACAAATTTTCAAGCAAATCCGGCCTTTCTGTGGAAAATGTCGAACTGTGCAAAAGTGGGTAAAATAGTGTTGACGAAAAGCGGGGGGTGTGGTATTATAACTGAGCCGCAAGTGAACGGCATGCGAAACTCGACAGTGAGTTCCCAAAAATCACAAAAAACTCTTGACAAAAGAGAAAAGTGTGATATAATAGAGAACATCACCAAATGGTGACGCAAAGACAGGACCTTGAAAATTAAACAATATCAAAGAAGCTTGAACGGAAGCCCTTAGAGCGCACAGAAAAGTGCGACGCAAGGAAGTAAATTCCAAAGAGTAATTTGACAGGACGCAAGCGATTGCGTTTTGAGCAAAGATTTAAATTCAGAGTAATCTGGTTTAGATACCATTTTATAAAGAGTTT
>NZ_NFJT01000037.1 GCF_002160015.1 Anaerofilum sp. An201
GACGCCGAGGTTCCACCTGTTCCCATTCCGAACACAGCAGTTAAGCTCGGTCGTGCCGAAAATACTTGGCTGGAGACGGCCTGGGAAGATAGGTAGGTGCCGGCATTTTGCACTTCTAGCTCAGTTGGTAGAGCAGCTGACTCTTAATCAGCGGGCCCAGGGTTCGAGTCCCTGGAAGTGCACCAGAACAAAAAGGACATCCGTTTTCGGATGTCCTTTTTGCTTTGCCGGGCTTTTGCTGCGGGGCGTGTTCGCCGCTCGCGCTGTGCGGGGGGAAAGATTCGACCTCATCCGCCCCCTGCGGGAGCACCTTCCCCTGCCAGGGGAAGGCGTTCGGTGCGGTTTTTTCCAAAGGCTTCCCAATCCGCACAGAGCGCCGTTTTTTTGACAAACAAATATTCCCAGACAGGTGAAACAATGCCCCGCACAAAACTTCTGTGCGGGGCGCTGTTCTTTTTTGCGGCAAAACCGGTTGTCACACCAGATCCCGCAGCGCCTCCAGGGCTTTTTCGCGGGAGTATTCCACGGTGGCTGCTGCCACCTTTTCGTCGATGAACTGTTCAAAGGCGTCGTTGATGTACTTGTTTTCGCCCAGACGGGAGGATTCCTCGAAGGCATAGTATCCGCCGCCGTCCTTTTCGGTCACGTAATAGACGGTCGGCAGCGCATTGTAGAGGATGGACGAGCATTCGCCCGGCTCGGTGAAAAACAGGATGTCGCTGCGCTCGATGGCGGTGCTGTCCTCCCGGTGCACCTCGGTGCTGTCGAAGGTGAATTCCTCCACCGTCACGCCCGGCAGACGGTCGGCCAGGGCGGCGGCCAGGTCGGCCGGGGCGGTGCTCTCCAGCGCTTCGGCCACCAGCGCGGCCGCCGCTTCGTCGTCCGCGGTGGACGGCCAGGCGATGCTCCATCCCGCGCAGGTGAAGTCCTTGCGCTTGAAGCTCTCGTCCAGGCTGTCGTAGGCGTCCCGCAGCTGCTGCTCGGTGGGCGCCAGCTCGTTCTTCAGCAGGTGTTCCTTCAGTTCGTCGATGGCCATCGTCATCTGGTATTCGTTGTACTGCGCCAGCGTGTAGCTCTCGGTGCCGTACACCACGCCGCCGCTGGCCGCCGTGCTCTGCCGGGCGGCGTTTTCCTCCTCCATCGCCTGCTCCAGCTCGCGGAAATCGGCCGGCGCCACGATGCCGCGCGTGATGCACTCCTGCTGGATCACTTTGCTGCGCACCAGGTCTTCCATCGCGGTGTCCAGCAGCACCTCGCGCGGGGTGACCCCGTCGTACTCGGTGTCCCAGAAGCTGGGGCCGGTGCCCGGCAGGTCGTACTGCTGGGAGATCTGCGCCGTGACCGCCGCCCGCTGTTCGTCGGCGTATACCACAAGTTCCTCGGCATAGAAAGGAAGCCCGTTCACCGTGCCCAGCCCGCCGCTGCCGGTGCCCAGTGCCGCCAGCGCGATGCCGCCCGCCGCCGCGGCCGCTGCGGCCACCGCGATGCACACCGCCAGCCGCCGCCGGCCGGAAGAAGTTTTTGCTTTTTTTGCCATGAATTGTGCCTCCTTTGGAGTGAGAGTCCTGGTTTCCATTATGAAGATTCCGGCAGCCGCTGTCAAGAAAACGGATGGGATTTGTAAAAAAATACTAACTTTTATAAAATTCGGTGGCTGGAACTGGTTGCTTTGTGCGCATCACAAGGGCATCTTTTCCCCCAAAAGGCCTTTTCTACAAACTGTGCAACAGATTGTGCCAGAATTTTACACCGGATTTCAAAATAATACCAGTTCCCAAAAAAGTATTATCAAAATTTTTCAGAATATAAACATGGTATTATTTTTAGTATAATTACACAGTTTTGCGCGCAGGGGAAATATGGTAGAGTAGATGCGCCGGGTGGGGCGGAAATTCTCTGCCCGGAGAAAAGACTGTATCATAAGGGGGAATTTTTCGATGAATCACACCATCCGCGGCGGCAAGGCCGGCCTGTGGCGGGCATTGAGCCTGCTGCTGACACTGAGCCTGCTGCTCTCCACCTTCGCGATGACCACGTTTGCGGCCGAGCCGCAGGCGGGCGCGAAATACGTTTCGCAGGGTCCGTCCACCACCGGCACCACCTACTACGTGGACGCCGAGAACGGCAGCGACGAAAACAGCGGTACTTCGGCCGCCGAGGCCTGGCAGACCCTGGACAAGGTGTCGGCCACCACCTTCAAGCCCGGCGACCATATCCTGCTGCGCGCCTCCAGTACCTGGAACGGCGACAGCGAATATAAGGGCGGCAGCGCTGCCAACAACGACCTGAAGGCCAGCGGCAACACCCTGTGGCCCAAGGGCAACGGCACCGCCGCCAACCCCATCGTGATCGACCTGTACGAGCTGGACAAGAACGGCCAGCCGGTGTATGAGGCCGACACCCGCCCCGTCATCAACGGCAACGGAACCTGGGGCATCGGCGCGAAAAAGACGCTGGTGTCCGCCCCCGTCATGATCTATAACCAGGACGGCTTCGAGTTCTACAACCTGGAAGTCACCAACATGCCCGCCGACCAGATGGGCGACCCCAACGCCTACAAGGCCAACGGCGAGGCGCAGCGCTGCGGCATCCTGGTGTATGAGGACGACCAGGAGCGCCAGTTCGAGCACATCGTGGTGAAGAACTGCTATGTGCACGACGTGCAGACCGAGCACCACAACAAGCGCAATGATACCAGCTTTGAGGGCCTGAAGGCCTGCGGCGGCATCATCATCCTGGGCCACTACCTGAATCCGGACGCCGACTGGATGGTGGGCGGCAGCGGCAGCAACAACCCCGACCGTCCCTCCAGCGACCGCGGCAAGGCCAATGTCAAGCTGAACGACGTTGTGATCGAGAACAACTACGTGCAGCGCGTGGGCCTGGAAGGCATCCGTACCAAGAACCAGTCCAACTACAACGCTTCCGGCAACACCTTCAACAAGACCTTCACCAACGTCATCATCCGCGGCAACTACCTGGAGGAGATCGCCGGTGACGGCATCGTGATGACCGAGGTCGTGGGCGGCGTGACCGAGAACAACGTGGCCAAGCAGCCCAACGACGCCGACTACGGCACCACCAACTACGCGGGCGTGTGGTCGATGTTTGCCGACGACATCCTGTTCCAGTACAACGAGGTGTACGGCATCCGCTACGGCTACAACGACGGCGAGGCCTACGACATCGACCTCTCCAGCGTGAACAACACCTACCAGTACAACTACAGCCATCACAACTCCGGCGGCTTCATGCTGTTCATGGGCGACCAGAGGGATTCTGTGGTGCGCTACAACATCTCCGCCAACGACGGCTTCGGCAACAAGGGCACCTGCGCCGATATGCCGGGCCTGGCGGGCAGCTATACCTACGACTCCCAGTCGATCTTCCACTATTGGAACAAGGCCGACAACGCCAACATGCCCACCATCTATAACAACACCTTCTACGTGGGCGACGGCTACGACACCGCCCTGTACGGCGAGGGCAACGGCAACGACAACACCGGCGTGATCGCCCGTTTCTACAACAACGTGATCGTGAAAGAGGGCGAGGGCGAGCTGAAGTTCCTCACCCACTACCCCACCAGCGGCGACAAAGCCACCGAGTGCAAGATGGGCAACGCCAACGCCACCATCGAGAACCTGGTGCAGAACAACATCATCCCCGAGCAGATGATCACCGACCTGTACACCCGCGAGGAGTTTGAGGCCGGCGGCAACATCATCCAGTCTGCCGACGCCGAGCCGGTGCTGAAGATCCAGGGCAACGACGAGCTGAAGGCCCAGCTGGAAGCTCAGAACAAGGACGCCCTGGCCCCCACCGCCGGCAACGACGAGCTGGCCGAGTTCACCTCCACCGAGCGCATCCGTGAGCGCGCGTCCATCTTCCAGCTGGCAGAGGGCAGCGTGGCCGAGGGTGCCGGCCGCAAGGTGGAAGGCGCCCCCGCCACCGACTTCTTCGGCAACAGCCTGGAAGGCAAAGCCATCGACATCGGCGCGCACCAGGCCTCCAACATCGCCAGCAGCACTGCCGTGAAGGAAGTGGAAGCGGTGAGCGTGGAGACCTTGGGCGGCGTGTACCCCGTGCTGCCCGCCACCGTGCAGGTGACCTTTGTGGACACCGTGGGCGACAGCCAGACCGAGCGCGTTGAGAATCGCGCTGTGACCTGGGACATCATCCCCGCCGACCAGTATGCCAAGGAAGGCACCTTCACCGTGCAGGGCGCCGTGGACGGCATTGAAGAAAAAGCCACCGCCACCGTCACCGTGAAGGGCAACGCCGGCACCGGCGTGTTCAACCAGAGCATCCTGGCCAGCCAGGACGCCTATGTGCAGGGCTCTCCCGCCGACAAGACCTTCGGCACCGAGCCCGGCACCATCGGAAATCCCGAGAAATATGCCCCCAAGAGCCCGATGGGCAAATCCTTCACCAACAACTACGTGCTGAAGGTGAAGAACGCCACCGACCCCGGCTATAACCGCCGCTTCGTGGTACAGTTCAACCTGGGCGAGTTTGCCGGCGATCCCTCCAGCATCAAGGACGCTTACATCGAGCTGCACATCGCCCGCTACGACAGCTACAACGGCGCCGGCAGCGACGACAAGTCCAAGCTGCTGAACACCGTCCGCGTGCTGGACGTGTACGACATCTCCAACGAATGGCAGGAAGGCACCATTTCCTGGAGCAACACCCCGGATATGGAGAAGGCCTCCTCGAACCACGGCCCCCTGGGCGAGAAGGAGACCAGCGAGCCCACCTATGAGCAGTACCAGCCGGTGGCTCACGGCGTCTACTACAACCGCGACATCATCGCCAACAACCACACCATCGAGATCGATGTGACCGACTACATCCGCAGCCTGCCTGCCGGCACCCAGACCGTCAGCCTCCTGGTGGATACCCCGTACAGCACCCTCAGCGGTTCGGATGTGGACAACGGCGGCTTCGACGCCTTCTCCAAGGAGGGCGCCAAGGCGGCCTACGAATACTTCCGCGACAACGAAGTGACCACCGTCGACGCGGACGGCAATGTGACCAAAGTCACCGTGGAGAGCGAGACCTCGCTGGCCCCGGCGCTGGTGCTGTCCGACGCATACGAGACCGAAGTGAAGGCGATTGCGGTGGATACCCTGCTGGGCCAGGCGCCCACCCTGCCCGAGACCGCGACCCTGGTGTACTCCGACGGCACCGAAAAGACCATTGCCGTGCAGTGGCCTGCCATCGACCCGGCCCTGTATAACCAGGAGGGCAGCTTCACCGTCATCGGCCGTTCCGACGCCACCGGCATGCCGGTCGTGGCCACCGTGAACGTGAAGGCCGGCCACATCACCGGCTTCGTCACCCCCGAAAAGATCACCGCCGATGTGGGCACCCCGATGAACCAGCTGCCGCTGCCTGCCGCGGTGACCGCCAATGTGACCACCCCGGAAGGCGAGCAGAGCACCCTGGAGATCCCCGTGATCACCTGGCGCGACAACGAGGTTGCCTACAACCCGGCCGTGCCCGGCACCTACTACCTGATCGCCAACGAGGCCGACATGCACATCCCCGCCGGGTATGTGCTGGCCGAGGGCGTGCATCCGCGCATCGAAGTGGAGCTGAAGGGCGAGGAGCCGACCCCGGCCCCCACCGAAGAGCCGACTCCGGCCCCGACTGAGGAACCCACTCCGGCTCCGACTGAGGAGCCCACTCCGGCTCCCACCGAGACGCCGGTTCCGGAACCCAGCGCCGATCCCACCGCGGCCCCCACGGCTGCACCCACCCAGACCCCGGACGGCGGCAGCAGCCTGCCCGCCACCGGTGACACCGCGATGCCGGTCGTCCTGGGCGCCCTGCTGCTGGCCAGCGCCGCCGCTGCTGTTGTGCTGAAACGCCGCAGCACCCACTAAGCCGAAACAGGAAGCAAATTCCCGTTTTCTCTTTTCCGAAACGCCGCTCCGGGCCTGTCCCCGGGGCGGCGTTTTGCGTGCGGAGGGGGACGGATTGCCCCGCTGCGCCGGGGATGGTGCGGAGGGAAGGGGACAGACTCGACCTCATCCGCCCCCTGTCGGGGGCACCTTCCCCTGCCAGGGGAAGGCTTGCCGTACCGCTGGCTTCCCCCCTGGGGGGAAGCTGTCACGCAAAGCGTGACTGATGAGGGGAGAGCTTGCCCCGCTGCGCCGGGGATGGTGCGGAGGAAGGGAGGCAGATTCGACCTCATCCGCCCCCTGTCGGGGGCACCTTCCCCTGCTGGGGAAGGCTTGCCGTACCGCCGGCTTCCCCCCTGGGGGGAAGCTGTCACGCAAAGCGTGACTGATGAGGGGAGAGCTTGCCCCGCTGCGCCGGGGATAGTGCAGAGGAAAGGGGACAGACTCGACCTCATCCGCCCCCTGTCGGGGGCACCTTCCCCTGCTGGGGAAGGCTTGCCGTACCGCCGACTTCCCCCGTCTGGCGGCGCTGCGGCCAAAAAGGGCGGCCCGGATCTCCGGGCCGCCCTTTTTGCGGTATTTATTGTTCAGGCCAGCTCGGCTTTCACCAGGTCGGCCAGCTGTTCGGCTTCGCGGCGGATCTCGTCGGGGTCCTCGCCCTCCACCATCACCCGCACCAGCGGTTCGGTGCCGGATACCCGCACCAGCACCCGCCCCCGGTCGCCCATCCGCTCCTTGCTTTCGGCAATGGCCGACTTGATGGCCTCGTTGTTGTAGAATTGCAGCTTGCCGGACGCCGACACCGCCACGTTCAGCATCACCTGCGGCATCCGCTGCATCACCTTCGCCAGCTGCGACAGCGGCGTGCCGCACTGCTTCATCAGGCACAGCAGCTGCAAAGCGGTCAGCTGGCCGTCGCCGGTGGTGGCGAAGTCGCGGAAGATCACATGGCCCGACTGCTCGCCCCCCAGGTTGTAGCCCTCCAGCTCCATCTCCTCCAGCACATACCGGTCGCCCACCTTGGTGGCCGCGAAGCGGATGCCGTTTTCCTCGCAGAACCGGGAAAAACCCATGTTGGTCAGCACGGTGCCCACGATGGTGGCGCGGCGCAGTTTGCCCCGGCGCAGCATATCCAGCCCGCAGATGGCCATGATGAAGTCGCCGTCCACCTCGCTGCCGTTCTCGTCCAGGAACAGGCAGCGGTCGGCGTCGCCGTCAAAGGCAACGCCCGCCACGATCTCGTCGTGGCTGCGCACATACTCGGCCAGCGCCTCCATGTGGGTGGAGC
Source organism: Anaerofilum sp. An201 (assembly GCF_002160015.1). Classification (GTDB taxonomy): domain Bacteria; phylum Bacillota; class Clostridia; order Oscillospirales; family Ruminococcaceae; genus Anaerofilum; species Anaerofilum faecale. The sequence goes on from NZ_NFJT01000037.1 coordinate 7,198, forward strand.
CGCAGCCCTCGTTGATGTTCACGCCGTTCGGAGAGGCCGACAGCACCACCGCGTCGGCGCCCAGCTCCCGCAGCAGCGTTTCGGCGCTGACGCTGGCCGAACCGTTCGCGCAGTCCACCGCGATCTTCATGCCGTCCAGGCTGCAGGGGATGGTGGTTTTCAGGTGCTCGATGTAGTCGCGCACGGCGCTCTCCCGGCGGCTGATCTGGCCCAGCTCGCCGCCCGAAACCAGCGGCATCTGGTCCTTTTTGTCCAGCACCAGCGCCTCGATCTGGTCCTCCAGCTCGTCGGGCAGCTTGAAGCCCTCGCCGCCGAAGATCTTGATGCCGTTGAACGGGTAGGGGTTGTGCGAGGCCGAGATCATCACGCCCGCGTCTGCCTTGTATTTGCCCACCAGGTACGCCACCGCCGGGGTGGACACCACGCCCAGGTCGATCACGTCGGCCCCCACCGAGCACAGGCCCGCCGCCAGCGCCGCGCCCAGCATGTCGGAGGACAGGCGGGTGTCCTTGCCCAGCACCACCAGCGGACGGCGGCGGCGTCCGTAGGTGAGGACGGTGGCCGCCGCGCGGCCGATCTCCATTGCCAGCTCACAGGTCATGTCCTCGCCGGCGATGCCGCGCACGCCGTCGGTCCCAAACAGTCGTCCCATCTTCAAAACCCTCCTGTATTCGTCAAATTTTCTGCACGATGCTGCCCGGCGCCTTGAAGATGTGCTTCTCGGGCACCACGCCGCGCACGCAGCTGGCGGGGTATACCTGGCTGTTTCTGCCCAGCACGGCGCCAGGGCACAGCACGCTGTTGCAGCCCACCTCGGCGAAATCGCCCACCAGCGCGCCCAGCTTTTTGCGGCCGGTGGCCAGCTGCTCGGCGCCGTCTTTGATGACCACCAGGCTCTTGTCGCTTTTCAGGTTGGAGGTGACGGCCCCCGCGCCCATGTGCGCCTTGTGGCCCAAAATCGAGTCGCCCACGTAGTTGAAGTGGGGCACCTGCGCGCCGTCGAACAGGATGCAGTTTTTCAGCTCCACCGAGTTGCCCACCACCGCGCCCGCGCCCACCAGCGCGCTGCCGCGGATGAAGGCGCCGTGGCGCACCTCCGCGCCCGGGCCGATGATGCAGGGACCGCTCACCAGCGCGCTGGGCGCCACCGCCGCGGTGTTCGCCACCCACACGTCGGGGGCGGTCTGGGTGTATTCGCCGGCCGGCAGGGTGGGCCCCAGCGTGCGGATGAAATCGGCAAGGCCGTCCAGCGCCTGCCAGGGCCATTCCACGCCCGAAAGCAGGGGAGCGGCCAGTGTGTGGGAAAGGTCGAACAGAGCCAAAACGGTGCAGCACTGCATACAAAACGCCTCCTTTTTTCCCGCCGCCGCGCCGTGCACAGCGGCTTACCCAACCATTATACGCATCCCAAAACCGGATTTCAATACTAAAAGTGCAAAAAAAGTGCACGATTGAAACAATTTGGAGCGGTTTCTGAAAAGTACAGCCATTGTATGCGCAAAGTTTGGCGGATATGCACAGAGTTTGCAGGCGGCGCACAAAAAAGCGCGGCGCGGAAAAATCCGCGCCGTGTGCAGGGGCTTTTTCTGTGCGGGGCCGCTGAAAGCGTGTTCGGCCAAGGGTTTGTGGGTGCCGGGAGCTTTCCCCTCATCCGTCGCCATACGGCGACAGCTTCCCCCCAGGGGGAAGCCTTGGGGGTCCTCAACGGCCGCTGTCACAGCTTGTTTTCGGAATCGGCCAGGCCCTCCTGCTCCAGCATGCTGCGAAGCACCCGGATGTCGGAGGAGACGTCCATCGCCACATCGGCGTACAGGCTGTCCAGCAGGCTGGAAAACGCCTTCTCCAGCGTGTGCAGGATGCCCGGGATGTCGCTGCGGATGGTGTCGGTGTGGATGCCCTCCACCGGGTCGTCGTCCAGCTGGGCATAGGTGCGCAGCAGCTTGATGGTGGTGGGCAGGTAGTAGCGGCAGAACTTGCGCACGTCGTCCTGCTTTTCCGGGTGGCGGCGCACCTGGTCGAGGATTTTTTCGGCCAGCGTGTGCAGGCGCTCGGTCTGGCTGCGCACCTGCTCGTCGTCCAGCAGCGGCAGAAGCTGCTGCAGCTGGGCGCACTGCTGGGCGGCGGCGTCCAGCATCTCGCTCTGCGCTCCGTCGGCGGGAGGCTCAACGGGGGGGAGAACGGACGCCTTTTTCTGCTCTTCCTGATACTTTTTATACGCTTCTTCGCTGAAAAATACCTGGCTGCGATCGTCCGACAGATACATCTGCCCCAGCTGCCTGCCGCGCGCCAGCACCCGCAGGTCGCCCCGCACACGGCGCAGGCTGCATCCGGCGGCGCCTGCCAGCTCATGCAGCGGGCAGCTCTGCCGCTGTGCCAGCGCGTCCAGATAGGTCACCGCGCGGCGGCAGAGGGCGGCGGCCCGGAACAGGCGCACCGCCGCCACCAGCAGAGCGGCGGCGCAGACGACCAGCAGGATGCCGGTGATGAAGCTGCTCTGGTCCAGCAGCAGGGCCGACTGGAACCCCACCGCGAGGGCGCCCAGCGCGGCGGCCCATCCGCCCAGCATCCGCCACACCCGTCCGGTGCGCAGCCGCATGCGCAGATAGGCGCGCGGGTCGCGGGCCGGGCGCGCGGGCGGCGTGGGGGCGGCGCGGCGCACCGGGCGCACCTCCGACGCAGGCACGTCGATCGGGCGCTGGCGCATCGACTGCTCCATCTTGTCCAGCCCTTTTTTCAGCCCCTTGCCGAACTCGCGGCCCATCTGGCGGCCGATGTCGCACCCCAGCCGGCCCAGGCGGTCCAGCTGGCGCTCCAGTTCGTCGGGATCAAATTCGTTTGGGCGGTGTGCCATACTCTTCGCTCCTTTTTGTACAAAGCTGAAACGATCATTCCGCCTCGGCCGGCAGCGCCTCCAGCGCGGCCTCCTGTGCGGCGGCGGCGCGGCAGGCAAAGGCGCGGGCCGCCATCCGCAAGAGTCGTCCGTCCGGGCCGGAGGGCGGCGCACTGGGCGCGGGCTTGCCCAGCATCTCGGCACAGGCGGCGGCCAGCGCGTGCTCGGTCTCGGTGCAGAACAGGTCGTAGGCCTTGCTGCCGCTGCCCTCCCGGGCGGTCTGCATCTGGATGGCGGTGCGGATCTGCGCGATGGGGAACAGCTCCTTCATCAGCAGGATCACCACCAGATAGGCCAGATGGCGGCGGGAATATTTCTTTTTGTTGGGCTTGGGGATCAGGCCCAGCTTGACGTAGTTGTTCACCATCGCCGGGGTGATCAGCCGGTCGCGCGGGGGAAGCAGCCCGGCCAGCTTGCTCTCCAGCACCACCACCACCTGATCCATATACAGTTCCAGTTCGGGCAGTTCCTCCCACCGCAGCAGATGGAAGCTGCCGGCCGTTTCGGCCCACTGGCGCAGCTGCTGTTCTTTGTCCTCCACGGTTGGTTCACCTCGTTTTTCTGATAAGGATATACAGGTATTATGATACTCCATTTTGGCGGGCTTGTCCAGCCGGCAGGGGGTGTGGTATGATGAAAAAAATACCACCACAAGGAGCAAAACACAATGAAACGATGGTTCACCTGGCCGCGCCTTCTGGCGGCCGCACTGGGGGCCGCGGGCGGCGGCGTGCTGCTGGCCTGGCAGCTGCAGAAGGACGATCCCGCCGCCATGCAGCGGTGGATGAAAACGCTGGCGCTGGGATTTGGGCAGAAGATGGGGGCGGTGTCGGCGCTGGCGCCCTTCTCGCTGGCCGAGGTGTGCTGGACGGCGGCGATTTTGGGGCTGCTGGTATTCCTCGTGCGCACGGTGTGGCTGACGGTGCGCCGGCGCGGGCACAGGCTGGCCACCCTCGGCTGGCGTCTGGCGGGCCTTGTCTGCGCGGCGGTGTTCGTGCAGGCGGGCTACACCGCCTTCTGGGGCGTGGGCTACCGCGCGCCCGCCTTTTATCCGCCCGCGCCGGAGGTTTCCGCCGAACAGCTGGAGCGCACCGCGCGGTTGTTCGCCAAAGGGGCCAACCGGTATGCGAACGCGGTGCAGCGGGACGAAAACGGCGTCTTTTCGCAGGATCTTGTGCCGCTGTTCGCCGACACCGACCGTCTGTACCAGAACCTGGAAGCCGCATACCCCGCCCTCGCCGGCCCGGTGCGGCGGGCCAAGCCGATGCTGTATTCTCCCATCATGAGCGCCATCGGGTTCACCGGCTTCTATTTCCCCTTCACCGGCGAGGCGAACGTGAACGTGCACGCGCCCGGCTGCATGGTGCCCGCCACCATCGCCCACGAGCTGGCCCACCAGCGGGGCGTGGTGTTTGAGGACGAGGCCAACTTCACCGGGATCGCCGCCTGCCTCACCGGCGAGGCGGAGAACATCGAGGTGTTCCGCTATTCGGCCTGCATGATGGGCTACCTGCATCTGTCCAACGCGCTCTACGCCGCCGACCCCGCCGCCTGGGCGCGGGTGGACAGCCTGCTGGAGGCGGGGCCGCGCGCCGATTTTGCCCACAACAACGCCTTCTGGGCCCGGTACGAGAGCCCGGTGTCCGACGCGGCCGGCGGGGTGTATGAGGGGTTTTTGCAGAGCCACGGCGAGGAGCGCGGCATGCAGAGCTACGGCGCCTGCGTGGATCTGCTGGTGCAGTGGGCGCAGGGGCGCGGCGCGCTGTGAACGGCGGGCGGTTTGTGACTTTTTTCCAGCCGCCGCCGCTCTGGCTTTGCCCGCGCTATGGAAAACGCCAAAAAGGTCCGCGCCGGGCGCGTTTTTACCAAAAAACAATTGACAATCCCGTGAAAAGTGGATATAATGTGGAGCAATATCAGAAACAGCAAAGATGGGAACAAGTATCCTCCGCCATCCGCCGCTTGCAGAGAGCTGCCGTCTGGTGCAAGGCAGCGCGGCCGGCCGGGGAGAAGTCGATCCCGTAGCTGCCGCCCGAAGAGCGCGCTGCGCTTGTGTAGGCCCGGCCGGCCCGCGCCCGTTACCGCGCGTCTGTTTGGCGGTGCTGCCAGCCGCCGAGCAGTTTGCAGGAGGGGTCGCCCGGTTTGGCCGGGCGGCAATGAGAGTGGTACCGCAGAGCGCTTTTGGAAAAAAGCCTTTGTCTCTTATATGGAGACAGGGGCTTTTTGTGCTTTCTGGGGGCAAGGAGAGAGAGGGAGAGTGAACCGCATGAAATTGAACGGCAGCGAGATCTTCGCCGAGGTGCTGATCGAACAGGGCGTGGATGTACTGTTCGGCTATCCGGGCGGCAGCGTGCTGAATCTGTACGACGCGCTGTATAAATACAGCGACCGCATCACCCACGTGATGACCGCCCACGAGCAGGGCGCGGCCCACGCCGCCGACGGCTATGCCCGCGCCACCGGGCGCACCGGCGTGGTGCTGGCCACCAGCGGCCCGGGCGCCACCAATCTGGTCACCGGCATCGCCACCGCCTATATGGACAGCGTCCCGATGGTGGCCTTCACCGGCAACGTGGGCACCAACCTGATCGGGCGCGACAGCTTCCAGGAGGTGTACATCGCCGGCATCACCATGCCCATCACCAAGCACAACTATGTGGTGCGCCGGGTGGAGGAGCTGGCCGACGTGATGCGCAGCGCCTTCCGCATCGCCCAGAGCGGCCGCAAGGGGCCGGTGCTGGTGGATATCCCCAAGGACGTCACCAGCGCGGTGTGCGAGTTCAACCCCCGTCCCCGCTGGACCCCGCCCGCTCCCGCCGCGCCCGACGCCACCCAGCTGGTGCGGGCGGCCGAGCTTATCAACGGGGCAAAGCGGCCGGTGATCTACTTCGGCGGCGGCGTGGCCTCCTCCGAGGCGGGCGAAGAGCTGCGCCAGCTGGTGCAGAAGGCCCAGATCCCCGCCACCTACACCCTGATGGCGGCCGCGGTGCTGGGCTACGGCGAGCCGCTGAACCTGGGTCTGGTGGGCATGCACGGCTGCCGCACCAGCAACAAGGCCATCGACGAGGCCGACGTGGTGATCGCCATCGGCACCCGCTTCTCCGACCGCGTGGCCCTGAATCCCGAGTCCTTCGCCAAAAACGCCGCCATCGTGCAGATCGACATCGACCCGTCCGAGATCAACAAGAACGTGCGGGTGTTCCACAGCGTGGTGGGCGACGTGAAGAGCGTGTTGCGCGCGCTGCTGCCGATGATCGAGTCGGGCCGGCACGACGAGTGGATCGAGCGCATCCATGCCTGGCAGGCGCAGGACTACCGCCCCAAAGATGACGCCAGCGCGCTGAAACCCCACCAGATCCTGGGCGCCATCTGCGAAAAGGCCGGCCCCGACGCGGTGTATGTCACCGACGTGGGCCAGCACCAGATGTGGGCGGCGCAGTATATCCGGCATGTGCGCCCGCGCAGCTTCCTCACCAGCGGCGGCCTGGGCACGATGGGCTTCGGCTACGGCGCGGCCATCGGCGCGCAGATGGCGCTGGGCAGAAAGCGCCCGGTCATCATGCTCACCGGCGACGGCAGCTTCCACATGAACCTCAACGAGGCCTGCACCGCCGTCAGCTACGATCTGCCCATCATCACCGTCATCTTCAACAACCAGGTGCTGGGCATGGTGCGCCAGTGGCAGACCGCCTTCTACGGCCGCCGCTATTCCTCCACCGACCCCCACCGCAAGACCGACTTTGTCGCGCTGGCCAAGGCGTTCGGCGCCGACGGCCGCCGCTGCACCAACCTGGCCGAGTTTAATGAGGCGTTCGACTGGGCGCTGCAGCGGAAAGGCCCGGTGTGGATCGAGTGTGTGATCGACAAAGACGAAAAGGTGCTGCCCATGATCCCCGCCGGCGGCACGCTGGACGACATGATGATGAGCTGAGAGGAGGAAGCCAGATGAAACGAGAAGTGATCAGCGTGCTGGTGCAGAACCACGCGGGCGTGCTGGCGCGGGTGACCAGCCTGTTTGCCCGCCGCGGCTTCAACATCGACAGCCTGACGGTGTCGGCCACCAACGATCCCGGCACCTCCCGCATCACGGTGGTGGTGCACGACGACGAGCAGGTGCTGGACCAGATCATCAAGCAGACCGCCCGCCTGGAGGAGACCTGCCAGATCTTCCGGCTGGACACCGACAAGAGCCTGCTGCGGGAGCTGCTGCTGGTCAAGGTGACCGCCACCGCCGCCAACCGCGCCGAGCTGCACGAGATCGCCAGCATCTACAAGGCGAAGATCATCGACCTGTCGCCCCACAGCATGAGCATGGAGCTGACCGGCGAGCCGGAAAAGATCGACGCTTTCCTGAACATGCTGGGGCAGTACAAGCTGCTGGAGCTGTGCCGCACCGGCATCACCGCGATGGCCCGCGGCGACAACAAGAGCCAGCAGGCGAATCTGTAAGGTACCACGGGCACAAAGCCCCCCTGATACAAAGCATTGCAAAATAGAGGAGTGTATTGGAAATGATCAAGAAATACTACGACACCGACTGCAACCTGGGCGTACTGGACGGCAAGACCGTCGCCATCATCGGCTACGGCAGCCAGGGCCATGCCCATGCACTGAACCTGCACGAGAGCGGCGTGAAGGTGGTGGTGGGCCTGCGCAAGACCAGCGCCAGCTGGAAAAAGGCCGCCGACGCCGGCCTGACCGTGATGGAGGTGCCCGAGGCCGCCGAGGCCGCCGACGTGGTGATGATGCTGGTGCCGGATGAGCTGGCCGCCGACCTGTACAACGAGCAGGTGGCTCCCCACATGAAGGAGGGCGACGTGCTGATGTTCGCCCACGGCTTCAACATCCACTTCAACTTCATCCAGCCCGCCGCCAACATCGACGTCATCATGGTGGCCCCCAAAGGCCCCGGCCACACCGTGCGCAGCCAGTACCAGGAGGGCAAGGGCGTGCCCAGCCTGATCGCCGTGTATCAGGACTATTCCGGCAAGGCCAAGGACATCGCGCTGGCCTACGCCAGCGGCATCGGCGCCGGCCGCGCCGGCATCCTGGAGACCAGCTTCCGCGAGGAGACCGAGACCGACCTGTTCGGCGAGCAGGCGGTTCTGTGCGGCGGCGTCACCGAGCTGATGAAGGCCGGTTTCGAGACGCTGGTGGAGGCCGGCTATGAGCCGGAGATGGCCTACTTCGAGTGCATCCACGAGATGAAGCTGATCGTGGACCTCATCAACAGCGGCGGCTTTGCCATGATGCGCTACTCCATCTCCAACACCGCCGAGTACGGCGACTACCGCACCGGCAAGCGCCTCATCACCGAAGAGACCCGCAAGGAGATGAAGAAGGTGCTGAGCGAGATCCAGGACGGCACCTTTGCCAGCGAGTTCATGCAGGAGTTCAGCCCGGCCGGCGGCCGCAAGGCGAAATTCCTGGCCACCCGCCGCAAGGAGAGCGAGCACCTGCTGGAGAAGGTGGGCGCCGAACTGCGCAAGATGATGAGCTGGCTGAAGAAATAAGGGCCGGAGGCCGGGCCAAAGGCTCCGCCTTTGGAATCCGCAATTTTTTGAAAAAAATTGAGTAAAACTTTTATTTGCGGGGACGCCGTGCACGGCGTCCCCGCGGTGTTTTTGGAGCGGATACAGCGTTCCAAAAGCGCGCGCCGGATTTTGTGGATTTTGCCGTTGCAGCGAAAAAGGCACGGACGATATAATAGAAGAAAGGGGGGAAGGAGGAACGAAAAAGATCGGCCGTGCGTTTTTTGCGGGGCTGGGAGCGGCGGCGGCCTGCTTTGTGCTGGCAACGCTGGCGGCGGAAACGCTGTTCAACGGCCTTTCGCTGGGCGAGGGGCTGTGCTGCGGCATCGGGATGTTCCTGGCGTTTGAAATGGCGTTTTGCACCGTTTGGATCGTGCGGAAAATCAACGAGGTGAAAGGATAAAAAACAGGAGGAATCAAAGATGAACAAAAAGCAACTGCGGGAATACGAGCAGATCGCACAGCGGCTGGGTCTGGCGGCAGACCCCGAGACCGGTGTGATCCACGGCGCCAAAGACGGCTATGCCGTTCTGCTGTACGCGCCCAACGCCAAAGCGCCGCGGGTGCTGCAGATCCTGCTGGCGGCAAAGCGGGAGCAGCCGCTCTCGGCCGACGAGAAAAAGACGCTGCGCGCAAACTGCAAGGCCGTCACGGCGCTGAACCAGCGGGGGAACCTGCTGGCGGCCAGTCTGCGGGGCGGTTCTCTGGACAAGACCATCGCGGCCGCGGCCGAGGGGCTGGACGCGGTGGTGGATCTTGCCCGGCGGAGCGGGTTTGCGGCCTGCTGCCCCCGCTGCGGGCGCGAGGAGCCTGCCGCGGCCTGTGATCTGGGCGGCAACTATACGCTGCTGTGCGACGACTGCTTTGCGGCGGCGGGGCAGGCGGCCGAGACGAAGCTGCAGGAGAAAAACGCGCGCCGGGAAAACGTGGTGGGCGGCATCGTGGGCGCGCTGCTGGGCAGCCTGGTGGGCGGCATCAGCATCATTGTGCTCAGCCGTCTGGGCTATGTGGCGGTGCTGTCCGGCATCCTGATGGGCGTGTGCACCACCAAGGGCTATGAACTGCTGGCCGGAAAGATGAGCAAAAAGGGCGCCGCGATCAGCCTGGTGGTGATGCTGCTGATGACCTGGTTTGCCGACAGGCTGGACTGGGCCATCGTCATCGCCAGCGAACTGGGCGTGGGGCTGTTCGAGAGCTACCAGGCCATCGGGCAGCTGCTGGCGCTGGGCGCCATCGACTCCGGCACCTACTACGGGAACCTTGCGATGGTGTATGTCTTTATGCTGGTGGGCGCGATCCCGATGCTGTGGAGCGCGCTGCGCAGCAGCAAGGTGGCCGCGCGGGTGTGCCGTCTGGGAGACAGCAACAGCTCGGCGGCGCAGCTGTGAGCGGAGGCCGGGCCAAAGGCTCCGCCTTTGGAATCCGCAATTTTTTGAAAAAAATTGAGTAAAACTTTTATTTGCGGGGACGCCGTGCACAGCACGCCGCCCCCGCGGTTTTTTTTCGGCGGCTTTGAAAACAGCGGCGGATGTGGTATGATAAAAAAGCCCCCGAACGGAGGCGCAAAAAAGCGAGAGGACAGAAATACAGGATGACATACATCACATTTGACCTTGAATGGAACCAGCCCCCCCGCGGGATGCGGCCGCTGCCGGAGTTCGGCGAGGAGATCATCCAGATCGGCGCGGTGAAGGTGGACGCCGCCACCGGCCACGCCGACCGATTCCGCGCCGACGTGCGCCCTCAATACTACACCCAGATCAAGAAGGAGGTGTTCCAGCTCACCGGCATCAGCGCCAGCCAGCTGGAAAACGGGGTGCCGTTCCCGGTGGCGGCGCAGAAGCTGCGCGCGTGGTGCGGCGAGGATTTCCGGTTCGTCACCTGGAGCCACGAGGACGTGCCGGTGCTGCGCCGCAATCTGCGCCAGTTCGGGCTGGACGAGAGCTGGGTGCCGGAGGTATCCTACGACCTGCAAAAGATCTTCAGCGTGCAGAAGTTGGGCAAATACCAGCAGATGTCGCTGGCGAAGGCGATGGATCTGGAAAACCTGCCCCATCCCCTGAGCGACCACGACGCCATGCACGACGCGCTGCACACCGCCTGTCTGTGCGAGACGGTGGACTTTGCCAAGGGGATGGCCGAATATGCCTTCTATGAGGCCGAAGCCGCCCGCGGGCAGGCTATCTCGGTGAACAAGGGGCAGGGCTATAAAACGCCCGAGGACGCCCACGCCGACGGGGCGCTGCGCAGATTCGTCTGCCCGGAATGCGGCCAGCCGCTGCAGGTGGGCGAGTGGCAGAAGCTGCCCGGCATCAAGCGCAAGGCGGCGGCCCGCTGCCCGCAGCACGGCGCTTTCGAGGTGCGCCTGCGCTGCCAGCCGGTGCGCACCGGCGGGTTTAAGGCGCGCGCCGGGCTTTACCGCCCCGAGGAAAAAGCCGAGACCGAACAGGCAGCTGAATAAAACGAATATGCAGCCGGCCGGGACACATCCGTCTTTTTGGATGCGTCCCGGCCGGTTTTCCTTGTGGGGCTGTGCCGTGATGGGGGAGGGTTTGCCCGTTTGCGCTTTGGGCGGGGCGCGGAGGGAAGGGGAGGCTTCGACCTCATCCGCCCCCTTTGGGGGCGCCTTCCCCTGCCAGGGGAAGGCTTGCCGTACCGCCGGCCTCTTCGCAAAAAACCGCGGGGACGCCGTGCACAGCACGGCGTCCCCGCAGAAAAAAGTTTTACTCGATTTTTTTCAAAAAATCGCGGATTCCAAAGGCGGAGCCTTTGGGTCGGCAGAAAGATCAGGCATACACGGCCTGCGCGATGTTCAGGGTGTGGTCCAGCATGCGCTCCACGTCGGTGAGCATCTCGCTGTACAGGATGCTCAGCTCGGCGTCGCTCTCGCCGTCCCGCAGACGGCGGATCTGCGCCTTGCGGAAATCCTTGCTCAGGTCGTCGCTCTCGGTCTCCAGCTTGGCCACCTGCTCCAGCACCGCCTGGGCGTCGGGCGCATGCTCGCTGTCCACATGGATGCTGTCCAGCGCCTTGCCCGCCAGCTTGCGCAGGCAGTCCAGCTCTTCGGCGGTGGTCTTGTCCATCTGCACATGGTGCTTGTCCAGCGGCTGGAGATATTCGGCCATGTTCATCGCGTGGTCGCCGATGCGCTCGATGTTGGAGCTCAGCGACAGCATCCGGTTCAGCGTCTCGGAATCCGCCGCCGACATCTCGTGGGTGGACGCGTTGCCGATGCGGCGGATGATATTCGCATTGTAGGCGTCGATCTGGTCCTCGCGCTGGGCCACCAGCTTCAGCTTGGCCGGGTCGCGCTGGAGCAGCGCCTCGAAGGAGGTCTGCACGTTCTGGCAGGCCAGGGCGTACATCTCGGCCAGCTGGCTGCGCAGGTACTTGATGGAAATGGCGGTGGCGCCCATGCCATGCTCGTCCACAACCAGCACGTCCGAAGCGCCGCTTTTCTCCTGCTCGTCGGGCAGGATCTTGCAGGCGGCTTTGGCCAGCAGGTTGCCGAAGGGGAACAGCACGATGGTGGTGACGATGTTGAACACGATATGGGTGGCGGCGATCTGTCCCGGCACGTCGCCCGGCACAAATCCCTCCATCATCGACACAAACGGCGTGAAATAGCAGATCACCGTGAAGATCGTGGCGCCGATGCAGTTGAACATCAGGTGGATCAGGGTGGTGCGCTTGGCGGCGCGGCTGGCGCCCATGGCGGCCAGCACGGCGGTGATGCAGGTGCCGATGTTCTGGCCGAACAGCACATACACCGCGTTGTCCAGCCCGATCACGCCCGACATCGCCAGGCCCTGCAGGATGCCGATGCTGGCGGAAGAGCTCTGGATCAGGGCGGTGAACAGCGCGCCGGCCAGAATGCCCAGAATCGGGTTCTTGAAGCTGGCCATCATGTTGGCAAAGGGCTCGTAGTCGCGCAGCGGGGCCATCGAGCTGCTCATCAGTTCCATGCCGATGAAGAGGATGCCCAGGCCGGCCACGATCTCGCCGATGCACACCACGCGCTGCTTTTTGCTCATCATAACGACCAGCACGCCGCAAAACGCGAACAGCGGCGCGATCAGGCCGATGTCCAGCGCGATCAGCAGGCCGGTGACGGTGGTGCCGATGTTGGCGCCCATGATCACGCCCACCGCCTGGGTGAGGGTCATCAGGCCCGAGTTTACAAAGCCGACCACCATCACGGTGGTGGCGGAAGACGACTGGATGATCGCGGTGATGCCCGCACCCACCAGAACGCCCAGCAGACGGTTGCTGGTGAGCTTTTCCAGGATCGACCGCAGACGGTCGCCGGCGGCCACCTCGAGGCCGCGGCACATCACCTGCATGCCGTACAGGAACAGGGCAAGGCCGCCCAGCAGCATTACAACATTTTCAATCGACATGATCCATTCTCCTCTGCGTCTTTTGCGCAAAACCCGTATTTTTTGATTTGATTTACCGCTTGACCATATCCATTATGACAAATCCAGACAGAAACTTGCAATACTTTTGATCTAAGCATTACACAGATTTTACATAAATTTTACAAAACTGTGTGAGAGCTCTCTTCAGCCAGGGCAGACAGGGGAATTTTGTGCACCGCGCGGCGTCCGGTGACCGGGTGCGGGGGGCCGCCGTGCTCCGACCATGCCAGCGCCCGCTCGCCGTATAAAATCGCCGCCGTCCGCCGCACGGCCTGTGCCGGGCAGCGCTGTGCCAGACGCCGCAGATACACCGCCAGCTGCGGGTCGGGCCGGTGCAGGCAGGCCGGCAGACGCCCGTCGCCGGTGGCCAGACGGTCGAGGCAGAGCGCGTCCCGCAGAGGCCCGGCATCCGCCCCGGGCAGCTGCGGCGCGGTGTGCAGCAGGGCGGCGGTGTAGTCGTCCAGGCCGGTGCCGGGCGGGGCGGGGATGTGTTCGCCCAGCCACAAAAACAGCGAAAAAGCGTCCAGTTTTGTGGCTTGCAGCAGATAATGAACAGTTTCGATAAATCTTCCGGAATTATACAAACGCTCGAGCGCGTCCTCGGCGGCGTGCAGGCGGGACAGCTCGGCGGCGGTGATCCACGGGGTGTCGATCACCTCATAGGGCGGGTCGGGGGAGTAGCGGCAGGGGAACTGTGCCGGGTCCCGGCGCATGTCGGCGCCGTGCAGCAGCTTCAGGAAGCCCAGCTGCAGCATCGACGGGCGCAGCGAAAAGGCGATGTTGAAGCTGCGCGCAAAGGTGGAAAAGTCCTCCAGCGGCAGGCCGGCGATCAGGTCGATGTGCAGGTGCAGGTTGCCGGGGGCGGCCAGGCGGCGGATATTTTCGGCCAGCTTTGCGCAGTCGGTCTTGCGGTGGATGGCGCAGAGAGTGGGCTCGTGAAAGCTCTGCAGGCCGATCTCCAGCTGCACCGCGCCGGCCGGGAAGCGGGCGAGAAGCTCGAAGTGTTCCCCGGTGAGGATGTCGCCCGCGATCTCGAAGTGGAAGCAGACGGTCTCCGGGAAAAGGCGGCCGCGGTTTTCGGCGATCCACCGCCAGATGGCCGCCGCCCGCGCGGGATTTGCGTTGAAGGTGCGGTCGACGAATTTCACCGTGCGCGCGCCGGAATTCGCCAGCTGCGCGCAAAGGTGGAAAAGTCCTCCAGCGGCAGGCCGGCGATCAGGTCGATGTGCAGGTGCAGGTTGCCGGGGGCGGCCAGGCGGCGGATATTTTCGGCCAGCTT
>NZ_NFJT01000038.1 GCF_002160015.1 Anaerofilum sp. An201
TTGGTGACAAACTTTTTTACAATTTGTTCCCCAAAATACTGCACAGAACCACTTTTCCACAGAAAACGGGGCTGTTGCTCCACTTTCGTTTTGCAACAGCCCCTTTTTGCTGCAAAAAAGCATGAGGCTTGTTTCTCCCCGAAAAATGCATACAATATATTCCATCAAAGAATAAAAGCACGGATATCGTATTACGAAAGTGACGCGATATTCGTGCTTTTCTTTTGCTTGTTTATAATACTGAAAATCAAAAAGGACGGAGATAAAATGAAAAATCACAAACAAATCTTTCTGCTCTATTCGTGCGATGCATGGAAAAGCAACGACAGTATGAAGCTGCTCACAGCTACTACCTCGACGACCCGGCTGCGCCGCTTCATCGAGTCCAAAATCATGAGCGGCGACATGCGCTACGCTGACAGTGGAGAAACTTACTGCGAAAAGAAGGCTGTCCAGCAGTTCCGCGCTGATTGGAAAACCATCACCAGAGCTGGAATCAACAGCCAGCTTGACGAAGGCTTCATCGACTATGTGTATGATGGCGAGGAAATCTGAGGAGTTGGTTCTCGAAGTCATCCACACAAATCAAGAAGGCTAACGCTTGCCCCGAAAAGTACGTACAATAAATCACATCAAAGAATCGAATGCGGATGTTGTGTCACGAAAGTGATGCAGTATCCGCATTTTCTTTGTTTATATAGATTCCCGGGTAAAGGAATTCCTCCCGGCAACAGTGCTTAATGGCACTGAGAAAATATTTCGTACATACCAAAATCAGAAAAAGGAGTGTAAGAGATGGGTAAAATCATCAATTTTGTTCGTCATAAAACTGCTGGTTGGGCCGGTGTCATTTACCTGGACAAGAAAGGCCAAAAGCGCGTCAATAATGGCTGTTTTGATTGGCCGTTGACCCAAGAACGAGAAGAAAAACTGAGCGTCATCGAAAAGAACAGCGATGGGGTAAAGGCGTTTCTCGACCGGCTGGACGTCAACTGCGCCAATTTATTCACCAATATGAACTACGTGCGCGGTTTGATTCGCGTCGATGCTATCAAACGAGGAGGAGATACCTGTGACCCGCGATGATTTTCAAATTCGTTTTTTTGACCGACCGGATGGTCTTGTGTGCCGCATTCTGTATCACGGTCATCTTGTCGCTATGGCAGGTGGCCGGACGGAGGATATGCTGCGGCTGCGGACCCGAATGACGGTAAAAGCAGAAAAGTGCATCTTGGATATCCTGTCCGGGCAAAACAAAGCGTCTCTCGCCGTGATTCAGCGGCTGGGGACTAACTGACAAAAAGAGGTGAAAATTATGGGTTGTTTTGATTTTACATATGCCGACAATGGCATGAACACGAGAGGCGGCAAAGGCTTTCTGTATCTGTCGAACTGCTTCGCAAAAGCCGCACGCCTGCAAAATCCGCTGCGCTATTCTGAGACAGATTGGTACGGCAGGCTCAGCACCCCGATTGGAGCGGAGAAATCCCTGGTTGAACTGGATATCTATGCCATTTACGGTGCCATGTTGAATATGGCTGATGATGCGTCTGCTCCTTTGAGCGGGCACTCGGATGAAGCCGCGCGCTATGCGCAACTTATCCGCGAACGCAATTTTAACAACGGGGAATTTGAAGGGCTTGAGGACATCCTCCGCAACGATGGAATCGACTACTTTTTCTGCATGCAGATGGCTTGCCCGTCGGCTGAGAAGGTGTCTGTTAAGGCTCTGGGCGGTCAGAATGCGAAAAAGGTTGTGCCCAAATGTATGTTCGTTGGAACTATGCCGCTTCTCCTAAGCCGCAAGAAATTGCCTGCTGAGAAGGGCGACGATATTTCTGACATTGCCCAGAATTGGGGATTCATGACCGATTCTGACCCGAACCAGGGGTGCGGTATCACACGGAATCACTATATGGTGTACCGACCGGGTGCAGAAAAGAGGCAGGCAAATGGCTGATAAATACTACTATTCTCTTGGCCTGGCCGGATACGAAATTCGGCCTATTCCGGACGATAACGACCATCTTCTGGCCCGCTTTCTCGTTATGGGGGAGGAGACAGAACATAAGGTACGCAAATACAAAATCCAGTACACCCCTGGCGGTCGAGCTTTCATTCGACCGGATAGACGGCGGGTATATCTGGATGAAGCCTACCGGGCTGGGTAACACCTACTACGGCATCCGCGTGAATAAATGAAAGAAAAACTGGAGGGGACATAATGAAAAACAAAACCAAAGAAACTGTGCGACAGTTTGTTGGAGTAAGCCCTGAATGGGAAGTGGCCGTTGTAAAAACGGCCACCGGATACGACGCTGTTTGCAAGCGGACCCAAGGTAACGAAGTCCAGTATGGGCATACCCTGTGTTCTTTCAAATACAAAAAAATGCTGAAAAGGCCGCCAAACAGGCTATGGACATTCGAAATCAAATGCTTGCAAAGGCGTATCCTTAACGGCTGAGGTATTGAAACTTGATGTACTTCCATGGTGTTACCACCGTGGAAGCACAAACAAGAATGAAAAGGAGAGAACTATGAAATTCAGCGACCTTTCAGAAAAGGACCTGATGATGGCCTATAAAGGCTACAAAATGCTGAAAGAAACCGGAGCGGTCGGAAACAACGACTTCGGTGGAATTTTCCGTAAGGCAATCGACGAATACGGAATTCAAAATCCTGGCTTCGGGGTCATCAATGCAACCAATGAGCTGATGCTTGCCATCGCAGAAAAATGGGTGGCCGAACGGGAACTGGCAAATAGCATGCTGTCTCCCGGCGACACACTTTGGTATACCGATGAAGATACCGGTGGAATTGAACGGGCAGTTGTCTGTACAGTTCAGTATAAAGACGGAAAACTGTACAGTTTCTCCGCTGAGTTCCCGGACAGTGACGATTTCGACGAATTTGTTGGTTCGGCGCTGGGAAGCTGTTTCTTCCGTTCTGAAACACAGGCCAAACTGCGCATAAGCCACCAGGAATAAGGTGAAGCCCATCTGATGGCTGAAAGCCGGAAAAGCTAACGCTTTCCCCGAAAAGTGCCCTATAATATTTTTATCAAAGAATTGAATGCGGATACTGTGTCACGGAAGTGATGCGGTATCCGCATTTTCTTTGTTTACATAGATTCCCGGGTCAGGAATTCCTCCCGGCAACAGTGCTTAATGGCACTGATGAAATATTTCGTACATACTACCATCAAAAAGGAGAGAAAACCATGGGTCATAATATTCAACATTATGATTATCCGGAAAATGTTGACCAGAAAAAGGTCTTTAGAGACTTAGCCAACTATGTCCAGCACGAGGCCTGGCAGGAAGGCGGGCATCTTAACGAAATCCGATGGCTTGATGCCAAGCCATTGCCGAGCCGCGATGATGCGGAGGAGTTCCTCAATAAGCACGACAAAGGCTGGTACGACTGCTTAGCTGTTCGGTATCTGGAGGCGGACCGTCACAATCCAACTCAGGCATACATCGCGCTTCTGGACCGACGGCGTAAGGCGTACGGGCGTTTTGCCACACTGAATGGTGAGGTCTACATTTCCACCATCAGTTCTGGGTATGTCGGCTGCAAGAACTGTGGCTCCAAAATGAACCGTGCTGCCATGCTGAAGGGAAGGTCTGCACCAAACCGGTGCCCGGTCTGCGGCGCCGATTTGCGCCCGGCATCTAAGCTGGAGCGCATTGAAAACGCAAGAAAGGCCGTTGATGAGATTGACCGAAAGCTGGCTGAAGAGGAACGTCGCATGGCGAAACGCAATGGGGCAGTGCGCTGGCTCGTGAAAATCGAATTCCACACCTAAAACCCGCAGAACATGAATGAAAATTTCTGAGAAAGAGGAGAATGTAATTATGTATTATTATGTAACCACTTACAGCTTCGATAACGACCGTCCGGTGCAAGGCCCCTTCGGCGACTTTGACGCTTGCTGGGATGCCATGCTCAAAGATGCAAAAAATGAATATCGCATTGATGTGGAGGAAGACGGATTCACCGCTGAGCTGCGCGAGGACCATAATGCGGGCGTTATCAATTTGGTAAGACTGGTTGATGACACCGATGATGATACCACTACCTGGTCAGCCATCGAGATTCCGGCCCATGGCCCGGCAAAGGTCTACAATGTGGTAGGCGCAACCATGGACTGCAAAAACGGAGCAATCTGCCCGACCCTTCACGGCGTATCTCTGAGTCTTTGTGATGCGCGGGATGTGATGCGTAAGGTGTATGAGAACGCTCTGCGGGAGCGGGGGCTTGAGGATAATGGCACATCTGATGAAGATGGCAATGCCATCCCCGGCGGCTACTACACAGACCGCGAGGCCGGCATTTATGACTATGCCGAGTTCGCAAACAACCAGTTGCTGGAGCTGGAAACTTTCGTTATCATCGAAGGCGTTCTTCAGGGCGATGGGTTGAGCCAGGTTCCAAATGTTATCGGATGCAATGTGTATGTTGTTGGCCGCAAGCTGGTAAAAAACTCGCTCGGTCGTGTTCACGAAAAGAAGGAATTGGAAATCTTTGAGGCTTCCGTGTACGGTGTCACTCTGAACGCTGATGACGATTTCGTTTTGGCTGTTACCGAGGACCGTATGCTCGATGGCGAAGAAAGAAATCACTTTGGCCGTTGCGCAGAATATGTGTACGGCAAAGAGGCATTTCTGACGCTGCGTGAGGCGATGGCCCGCCGGGAAGAAGTCGCGCACAGCGAACACAAAATTTAATTGGGAGGAAATTATGTTTATTCTGAAATACCTCGAAAACAGCGATGCTGCCTGCACTTCGGAAGTCGAGCTTTTTGCCACTGAAGCAGAGGCGCATTCCAAAATGGAAACTCAATATGAGGCAACAGTCCGCTTGCTGGGCGGAAACTTCCTTTCGGAAGAACCCGCTGACGCTGACGAAGCCTCCCGCTGGTCTACCATCGGCAAAGAATATGCCTGTGTACAGGATGGAATCGACTCGTATCGTTGGGAAATCATCGAGGACGACCGTTTCATCCCTCGATGCGAAAACTAACAAACAGCTTCGGATAGAATATGGTCATTGTTGCCGCTTTCAGAATCTTTCTGAGAGCGGCTTCTTGGTTTGTTATGAAGGATATGGTATAATTAAGGGAAAAATCGAAGTTGTCAATCAAAGAAAGGAACGAGCCTCAAGTTGTGCATTTGCTGCACATTAAAATGCTCCAGTTTTAAAAATATGAACCAAAATTGTTTTAATAACATTGGCGACATTATTGCCGACGCAAATTACATTACAGAGAAAGCTCTTTTGCCACTCTCAGCAATTCGCACTGAAAGCGACAAGACCCGTTACGAGAAAAAAGGTTATCTCATTGGTTATACCTACGATGAGTGGCCCGAAAAATATCCGCAAATCCCCCGGGACAATGTGTATTATGTTTGTGGCCTGAATGTGGGAACGGTATACTACGACAAGAAAAATGTCGTGTATCTGGACCTCCGCATTTATGGGCGCGAGATGTTATCCCTGAGCGGAACAGAGAACTACGAGGAAACTATGCTTCGTGCAATCCATAAACAGGAGGAGCACAGCAGAAAAGGCGAGTACGGCCACTTGTTCCTGGCGATGCCGGACGGCATCCGCATGGACGCCATGAACCATTTGCTTGACCTTGAGGGCCCAACTGAAAGGTTTTACGGAAATTTCATGGCTCAGTACGCCACTTCAAATTTCCTTTGTAAAAACATTTCCAAACGAGTGCTGAACGCCTTGGGAAAGAGTAAGTCGGATAAACAGAAGGCTGCCACACAGGAGCGGTTGGAATTACTGTACGGCGACAAGCCCGTCATCACCGTATACCGTGGCGAGGCCGACGGCTCTACCGATTACCAGAAAGCAATGTCTTGGACTCCGGACATCAATGTGGCGTATTTCTTTGCAACTCGGCTGGGGAAAAACGCTAAAATCCGAACTGGCAAACTGTATCGTAAGGATGTCCTTGAGTATTTCCCGGCAGACGGAGATGAAGGAGCCGAGGAAGAAATCATCACTATGCCTGGGAAGGTAAAGAACGTTCGCACTGAGTATCTGTTGGATGCGGACAGCGAAGATGTTCTGCGGCTGGCAGTTGGATTCATGGAACGGTATACCTTTTGGCGCGATGAGACCGCCCGACTGCATGAGGATGCAGATAATTCTCTCAATGCCCATGATGCACTGCATGCGGTTCGGGTGCTATTTCTGAGTATGGTTCTGGGCGCCCATGAAAAACTTCGCCCGGAGGAGATGGAAGCTCTCTGTGCCGCTGCTGTGTACCATGATATCGGGCGCACACATGATGGTGATGAACTGGACCACGGCCGGGCCGGTGCGGAATACTACCACAACGAGGCGATGGACGTCAGCCCCATTGCTGAGGCCGTAATCGAGCTGCACTGTGCCGAGAAAGAGGCCGTAGAGCAGGAGCTGGCGCGTCGCTTTTCTGGACGTGACCTCGAGTCAGCTCAGAAAATCCTCCGCGTTCTGGAAGACGCCGATGCTCTTGACCGAGTGCGGTTTGGACTTTTCGGCATGGGCTCTCGTGACGGTCTTGATGTTCGTCGGTTGCAATGCGACTTCGCTCGGAAACTGGTTCCGCTGGCAATGCAGTGCCTGCGCGGATTGTCGCTGGGGGACTGAGGCTACCATCTGCCCCGAAAAGCAAATATAATATTCTTATCAAAGAATCAAACACGGATGTTGTGCTACGAAAGTGGCATGGCATCCGTGTTTTTCTTTGCGTACATAAAATCTGAGATAAGGAGAGATTTACAATGGATTATGCTGTAACTTATGAGGAACTGACGGATTTCATCGCAAAAAAGAAAGAGGAAATTGCGAACATCTGGACCGAGCGTGCAGTGTTCATCCGTTCGGAGCCTGAATTGCCTGCCGGGACCGTCATCGACCGTGAAAAATCCGTTCGTTGGAACGAGGAAGAGGTCTGGCACCGGAACAATTCCCGAAAAGGAAAGCTGGCTTCGTTCCAGGCAAAAATTAACGCCTGCAACAAAGCCATCAGCAAAAAAATCATCGAGTATATCCGTTCGGAGTATGAATTTACCGAACCGGTCGCTAACATCGTTTTCGATGCTGCATACGAACGTGGGCATTCGTGCGGATATGATGAGGTTATCCATTATGCGCGGGAATATGCCGAGTTCACCGAACGACTTTTCACGGCAATGGACTTGCGCTAAAACAGAGGGGAGAAAAATTATGAGCAAAGGAAAATCTTTTGAGGCGACTATCCGTGTGCCGCTGGAGACGTTGCGACGGGCACATCGGGAAATCAGGATGACTGGTGATGAGCTGTACGCAAAATCCGGTCTGAAGAGAAACGAGAAGCTGCTGTCGCTCGATGTGAAGTTCGAAAACGACTACTCGGCCGAAATCAACGCCTATCCGGGAGAGGATGAACATACGGGCTTTGTCGAAATGATTCTCACAGATGCCGAAAGCGACGACCGCATTTGGGATACGGACGGCGAGAATATCCTGAGTCGGTTCGAGTTTTTGGATGGCAATATGGCCTTCATCGTTAATGTGACACCCAAGGAGAAATATGTGCTGGTGAACCGGTCGGTATACGATGCTAAAGCCGACACCAACATTGTGGAGACAATAGCGGTGGACGCTGATTGGTTGGCATACTATCTTCGGCAGAACGAGGACGCGCCAAAGGATACTCTCTGGGGCTTTCTGGAAGAGTATACGACCGAAGACGTGAATGCTTGGTATGACGCGGCTCTGCTGGAGGGCGCGGTTGCGTTTTCCTTCTCAATGCCTGGCCCTGCGCTCCGATTCGAATGGGCGATGGACGATGACTGGAAAGCTGAGGCCCTTTTGGAGACAATGGACAAGTTCGATTTCACCCCCCGGCAGATGCTGAATTATCTCCGAGGGAAAAAGGAGAGTGCGGAATGAAATTCTTCTGCAATGGCCGCGAATGGGATACTGATGCGCCGGTTTATGTACTGGGATTCTGCATTAAAAACTGGTTTGCGGTTGACACACGGCGCAAAGATAATCTCCACAGCCCCAAAATGTTCGGCGTCGTCTGTCGAAAAGAGCGGATTTCAAATCTGAAAATTGCTTACAAGGCGGGCCGCAGCTGGGTCGAAGACTTTTTTGTGACTTCGAAAGATGGCTATGGACATCTGAACTGCTGTGACCATATTTTCGGAAAAAGCCCCAAGGAGGCCAAAAGACTGTACGAGGAACTGTTCCAAAAAATGTTGTCTGAGGCCAACGAATAATTGAGCCAAGGTCGCTCTCAGAGTTTTTCTGAGGGCGACTTCTTGGTTTCAGAAGCATGATATGGTATAATTATGGGAAAGGCTGGTGAACAAAATAATGGCAGATAAAGACCCGTTTGAGGAATACTTGAGAGAATCTGAACCGGACAAAGCGATTAAAGGGTACGCCTGGAGTACGGCGATTGGTCTTCAAGCTGTGGATGGATTGAAACCGTCTAAATATCTGATTGACACCGCTATTCAAAATATTGAAGGCAAAATCACAATAAAAGAAGCCCAAAGTCTCATAGAAGATTATTATAGGGAACGGCCAACGCATTGGTCCGATGCAGACCGCACAGAAGAGGCCGATAAGGTATCTTCCCGTATTGCAGAGATACTTTCCGAAACGGCATTTTCGTTTTCGCCGAATGAGTATGTCTCCATTCACCGCAAACTGTTCCAGGGAATTTACAAACACGCAGGAAAAATCAGGGACTACAACATCACCAAAAAAGAGTGGGTGCTTGATGGCGAGACTGTGATGTATGGCAGCGCTTCGGAGTTAAAAGCTACCCTTGAATATGATTTTTCGCAGGAAAAAGACTTCAGTTACAAAGGATTGTCTATGGATGAGATAATCCACCACCTTGCAGTTTTTGTGTCACGTCTTTGGCAGATTCATATTTTCGGCGAAGGCAATACGAGGACGACTGCTGTATTTCTCATTAAATATCTTCGCACACTGGGCTTTTCGGCAACGAATGATATTTTTGCAGCGAATGCCTGGTATTTCAGGAACGCGCTCGTACGCGCCAACTATACGAATTTGCAAAAAAATGTCCATGAAACAACAGAGTATCTGGAGCTGTTTCTGAGAAACCTGCTTTTGGATGAGCAGAACGAACTTCATAATCGTAATCTGCATATAAGCCGGCTGCTGGAAAATGAAAAAGTGGACATTAGAGAGCAAAAAGTGGACATTGGAACCGCAAAAGTAGACATTGGAGCCCAAAAAGTGGACATTGAAAGAGTTCTTTCCGAAAAAGGTAAAGAGTTTTCCGTGAAAACAACGGTTCATGTGTACAGACTTTTCGAAAAATTCGGTGATGGTGGGATATTTGGTCGAAGCGCAACCATGGAGCTTCTTGGGCTGAAAAGTTCGAGCGCATCCAAGTTTCTTTCCAATTTGCTGCAAGCCGATATCATTGAGGCGGTTTCTGGACAGGGAAAGGGGAAATATCGCTTCAAAACATGATGCGGGGGTGATACAAAATGGCAGGCAAGATTGTTGGCCGTCCACCTGAAAACATTCAGGAGGAATACTGGGAAGGACAGAGAAACAGCGAGTTGTGGTATAACACTTTCTTTGAAATCTGCCGCAAATACAATATCCAGTGGTCAAAGGCGACCGAAAAAGACCGCGATTTCGTAACCGAAATGACTCGCGTGACCTATCAGAACCGCATTGGCGTGCCGAAAGAACAGATTCATTTCTTTGGACCAAGAATTTGAGCCAAGGCCACTCTCAGAATTCTCTGAGGGTGGCTTTTTTGATTTGTAGGCCGGTTTTGTGGTATAATTGAGAAAAGTACGAAGGGAGCAATAAACATGATTTTTGCTGAATTACTGCCCGTCTTGCACACGGGAACACTCGTGGAGATTGGCGGCCAAGGTGTACCTGATGACGGCAACCCCAATGTGTTCTCCGACAACATCGAGCGGCTTCCCGAGGAGTTGCTGAGCATCATCAAGGGATACGAGGTCGTTGCCATCGACACCTCCGGCGTCGATGCCTATACGGTTCGTATCGAGTTGGCTGAGCTGCATCTCAACGAGTTGCCCGAGCATTTGCAGCACCTGCTGGACGAGTAATGCGCCATCATTCTGGAGTCACTTGGCTACCACTCGCCCCGAAAAACAAAGTATAATACTCCTGTAAAAGATTAAATGCAGATGTCGTGTCACGGAAGTGATGCGGCATCTGCATTTTTCTTTGTAATCAAAGTACATAGGAGGAAGAAAAATGGAATTTCTGAGCAAAATTTACGACCAGGATGAGTTGTTCTACTGGTGCAACTGTCTCGGTGAAATCAATATGCCGGGAGAAAATGGGCATTTCATTATCCACAAACCGGAAGAACTTCCGCCCAAGTGCGCGGAGCTGTATGAGAAGTGTCAGAAAGAAGTCGGCCCCTGCCATCGGTATGTCGTTACGTTCCGTGGCCGTCCCGGTATGCTACTGACTGCGCTGCATGATGAAAGCTACTACTGTGATGCTGTGGACATCGAAGACAAACCTACTTCGGCAGATGATGTCCTCGTACACAAGTGCGTCATGGACTTGGCGGCTTTGCTGGTCCAGAGACGGTGCGAAAGCATGACGACCGATTTCCGGTTGGAAAACTGTTGTGTACCCATTTTTGGCGAAAATACTGACCCGGCTGGGCATGAGTTGTGTTTGTTTATTCCGGCCGAGGTTGCTCTTCGTGACATCGACAGAATCCAGGATGTTTTCCTGGAATATTGCTGGCAACATGAGGATGAGGCATATCTTCGCAATTTGACTATTGGCTTCACCCACTGAAGGAGCTGTTTGGAAAGGAGAGGATTGATGTGTTCGAAAAATTGCTAAGCCTTGCGCAGGTAGGCAAGCGTTTGTCTGCTGCTGGTGATGGCAATAAAACCGCAATCAAAGACGAATTGGCTCTGTTGCTGAAATCTGACCCAAGTATCCGGGAGCAGTTTGAGACCGCATATCGAAAACATGCGTTGGAAAAAGTTTCGGACAATCTGTTTGAGGTCAGCGCACAGCAAGCAATGGCTGCAAGGCAGAACCCGCCTATCGACAGCCCGGAAACCGAAGAAATTATCGACCGTATCGTTGGGGAACTGTTGATGCAGACGCCCTGGTTTCGGTATGACGGAAAGACGGCCTCTCAGGGCGATACGTTGGCCCGGCCCAAAGATAAAGGCCTGCCATCCGTAACCCTTGATGAGTTGAAAAGAATCCCACCTGAAATCCGGCCGCAGCTGACGGGTCGGTATACTAAGTGCGATATTCCTGGCGAATCATATAAGATTTTGCTTGATGAATATGCCAGATACCTTCGCGCTCCAAATACGGCGCAGGGACGCCGGCTGTACAATATGTTCCGGCAGGGACTGGATATTCTCGATTTGGATGGCGTTACCTACGAAATGATTCGAATGAACCCGAATTCGATTGGACGCTGGCTGCCGGCACTGGTGGATGCGGTGATGAAACAGGATTTCTTTCATGTTCCCGCGACAACCATCATCGAAGTTCCGATAACGCTCCTTCAGCTGACCCGCTGCGACTACAACGAGCTGACCACTTCCACGTTGGCCGTCCTGGACCGCTACTGCCAGGAAGCGTTTAGCTTGGATACCCAAAAAGAATATTTTGCGAAAACCGGAACGTATTCATCCAAATTCGATTTTCGCAATGCTCATGTTCATGGAGAGAAAGAGGTCCAGGAGCTGGGCGAATATCTGCTGTTTATCCACTTCCTGGCCTGCCAGATGGCGTCCCCATTGAACAATAAGTCGATATACGGGGTATCCACAACAACCGAATGGGCCGTTCGTGAATTCATCCCCGATAAGGAAAACAATCCGACTATCTATATGGGTATGCCTCTGCATACGGAATATCGGGTGTTCGTTGATTTCGACGCGCAGAAGGTCATCGGCGTCAGCCCCTACTGGGAGCCCGAGACGATGAAAAAGCGTTTCGGGCATGAAGACGATGCGGATTCTCCCCACAAAATCCATGACTATGTAGTGTATAAAGCACACGAAGAGACTCTGATGCGGCGGTATCAAGAGAATGTGGATGCCGTATGCGTCCACATCGAAGCTATGCTGCCGGACATCCGGCTCTGCGGACAATGGAGTATCGACGTGATGCAGAACGGAGAAGATTTTTGGATTATCGACATGGCGTTGGCTCAAAACTCTGCACTCATCGAGTGTGTCCCGAAGAACCTTCTCCGGCCGGCCCAAGAACGCTGGGTTCCCGCATTGGAAAATGCAGTGAAGGCGAACAGCTGATACCTGCCAAAACAGCACATTATATCTTGTAGAAGAACAAAACACGGATGTCGAGTTACGAAGCAGCACGGCATCCGTGTTTCCCTTTGTTTAAATCAATCGAGTACATAATTTCGATAATTAAGGAGTGACAAAAATGGCAAAAACTCGTTGTATTATTCTTACGAACGGTGACGCTGCGCGAATCCAGGAATACCTCTCGTTGGACATGAATAAAAAGCATGTGCAAAAAAACGGGAGTATGATTTCCCGTTCCGTACAATTCCCGGACGGGTTCTCCGTACGCCTGACCTGCTGCGGCGTACCGTCGGGAGTATCCTATGCAGAAGCAATTCTGTGTGACCCGAGTGGGGAAGAAGTCACCAGCTCCGGTCCACAGAATAAAATCCTTGGCTACTGGCTGCTGCCGTTCGATGGCCGGGAGTATGCGCTTTCCGTTAGTGCAGAGTCTGTTCGAGAAGAACCCAGCCGGGATACCCAAATGAGGTTGCAAAGGCTGCGAGCGTACAGCTGGAAGACGTATCAAGACCTGAGCAAGCGGACCGAACGGCTGAAGCAGATTTGACAAGAATGGTGTTGAACTGCACGATGAAGATGTCATCAATGGCTGCGGTCGGTGAATTCGGCATTTATCCGCTGAGCGAGAACGACCTGAAGGAAATCGCGAAAAAAATCTGACACAAAACGGCCCTCCACCTACACGGTGGAGGGCTCTTTTGTTGCTGCGTGTGGGGCAAATGGCGTATAATAGGAAGAAAATGGAGAAGGGAGCGAACTTATGTCAAATTCATACGATAATCCGAACAACCCATATGACCCTCGCACAATTCGTGGTCGCCAACGTCTGGAGGAGAAGGAAAAAACAAAACAAATGTACATGGACGAACTAAATCGCGGCCAAAACAGCGGAGGCAACGGTGGAGGCGGCTGCGGCGGTTGTCTGAGCATATGTGGTGTGATTGCCGTTTTGGTGGTTATTGGAGCTATAATTGATATCATTGGCTCCATGCTGCCGTACATCGCGGTTGCCGCTGCGGTAGTGGGCATATGGTTTCTCGTACGATACGTCCGGAAAAAGAAGGACGGCGAGAGGTCGGCCACTGTTGGAACTGAGAATGCGGAGCGTAATGGGACCGATACAAACAAAAATAGTTGATTTTGGCGCTGGGGTTCTCCTCGGCGCCTTTTTAAGGTCAATGAAACTCGACAAAAATGATAAAATGTGGTATAATTAGGGTAAAATTGAACACATAGAGAGGAGCGTGATGGAGTGAAGCAGGGAACAGTTAAGGCGAAAAATATGGACTCCTATTATGAGTGGTTGAGTGAACTATCGTTCGATGATGGGAAAAAGGTGAGCGGTGAGATGGAAGAAGCCATTAAGGCCCATCACCCGGAAAAGCTGACGACAGCAAGGCACAGCATGATTTTAGCGGAAAAGCGAGCCAGCCATCTTTTCGACATGGAAGGCGGTTGGGCATCGCATCCCGAAACGGAAACGCCGGGGTATAAATGGCCCCGGCATATCGCCAAAAGAATCGAAGAATTTCAACAGCTGTTTGGCTTCGCTCAGACATTCGGCCAGGAGGTGCAAGCTGCTGAATGGCAGGAAGAGTATGCCATCATATATATCGGCAACCCGCAGGCAAGCCTCTTTGTCGTTGACCCGGGTAAATATCTGGAGTTTCTGCCGGCTCGCTCGTATGAGGATATCAGTCCAGCAGAACTGAAGGCACAACTGCTGCCAGATGCACAAGCAAATAACCCTACTGCTGGCATCATTTCTGTTGATGGTAACATGACCACCACCGCCGGCCAGGCAAAGAATCAGCTTACAAAGACGGAAAAAGAGATGCAGGCGCTGGAGCACGAGATGGAAGATGTGCGAGGTGCAAAATCCGGCGAGCTGGCAGCCATGAGAGCGGAAATCGAGGCCATGAAATCTAAAATGGAAGCTCGCAAAGAGGAACTAATGGCAATTCTCCGGCAGAAGATGGATGAAATGGAAGCGCAAAAAGAAAAGCTGGAAGACCAAATTTACCTGCTCGATTCTCAAATCTTCGCTATTCGCTGCTATGCCGGTGAGACTGTCAACTTTGCAACCATTCGCACCGGCAAGCCGGCACCGGTCAGTGAACCGGTTGTGGTTCACCAGAAACTGCGCTTTCTGGATGAAGAACTCGGCAAGCTGGCGTCCTTGTATACCATCCAGTGGGAAGACCTGCATCTGTTTGAGGAGTTTCTGAAACACAGTCCTATCGCATTGGATACCTTTGCACCCAACCAACGGTGTATCGTCCTGGTAAGACTGAGCCGCACCGGAAAAGAGCTGGGACGTGATAACAGCGAGAATGGCACGTACCAGAACCTGCTGAAAGCATACGACTACTACCACGGCCGGACCATCGGTATTTTGATTCGTAATGGCGAAAATCTTTATCTTGGTTGGACGGATGATAATTATGTCAAAATCGACGACGATTTTGTCAACAACGTCGTCGATGCAACGACTGATGTGCCGTCAGACCGAGAGTTTGTATTTGAAAGCGAAAAGAAGCGCTACAAAGAGAATCAGCGGGCGAGAAAGAAAAAGGCTATGTCCGATATCCTATCGCGGCTGTTTGTCGCCAATATCCTGCAAGGTATTGTGGACCACTCAGACCTCATGCCGTTGCCGGAAGGAACCCGTTTTGACCAGGAAAGTCCTTACATTCGCTATGCATTGGCGGATACCTGGCTTGATGACGGCCGTTTCGGCAACTTTACCAAAATCATCGAACGCTGCAACGCATTCGTGACCGCCGGGGATATGCTCCTGACTGTCCAGAAGCTGGTGCCGGAACATGATAGAGGATGGGGAAGCAATTCCTGGGCAAGGGCCGACCGGCCGTGGGAAAATTCTCGAGGAAGAGGAGAGGCAAACCGGACGCACGATTGCAGTGTGAGCGATTGCACCCTGTACCCGGTTAATCTGGTCGAATTTGATGAACCGGTAGAATATGCCGAATTCGAACAGAAGCATGGCACCCAGGGGTGGGTCGCTATGAGGGATGTCCGGGCCAGCTTTGAACGCAGAGCTGCCCGAAATCCTGATTATATGTCCGAGGTTCGCAATGTAGAATATCATACTGAGCCCGGACGTCGCCATGTTTTTGTGTCGGTCGAGAAAGAGGAGAACTGGCGTCGAAATGGCGTGCCGTATGAGCGACGGCCGCGCTCCAATTTTGAGCTGTATGAAGACGAATACATCAATCTGACCTACATGAATTCTGTATGGCTGAGCTGGGTCATCACACAGAAGAAGCTGGGTGGCTGGCGCATTGGCGGCAAAGAAGTGGACTATGCCTATGCCATCAAATACCTCAAGACGGCTATGGACTTTATCCGAGAGCGAGAAGAGGAAGAAAAGAGTCTGATTACGGCGATTGACCCTACTGTTTGCGAAGATGCGGAGTGGCCGCTGAAACTGTCCGAGTGGAAGCTGAAGAAAGGCGTCCGAGTCATTACAGCATATCAGGCGAAACGCTTTGTAAAAGCAGTTCAGGAAGGACCTGGCGCCTGACAAAACATAGCGACGGAGGCAAAAAAACATGGCTAACAACGAACATCTGTTTCCCCAGGAACAATTCCAGCCTATCTTGGAGCGGTCCATGGCATTGGATGGACTGCTCCCGGCTGATGAAATCTGCCTCGCCTTTAAGGACATCAAGAAAGGCGATATGGAAATCAAGACGTGTTATGGCGACATCTACAAAATCGTGAATGCGATGCGTGATTATTCGAGGCTCTTGCTGCTGACCTGTGATGCATGGGAGCTGACGGGTTTCCACCGTGCATTGTACGAATACCACGCCCAAAAGGCCAGGGAAATAGCCGATAAGTACCAGGCAGCTATCGGCTATGACTACGACAAAGCTCTGGAAAAATGCCGGAAGAAAAAAACAAAGAACAAGGATGGCAGAGATAGCGATATAGGCGGTGAAGCCCTCGAGCTTTTGCTGCGCTGAAAGGAGGGGTGGTTTGTGCGATGTAGTAACCGCAAACCTGTACGGCATATGTATGGGCCCTGCCGGGAATGTCCGGATAATATCCCGGGATATGGCGTGTGCAAACGCGGGTTCGATAACTACTATGAGCGGCGTACCAAGAAAAATGCTTGTCCCAAGCTCAATACTCCGGCGCCTGGGAATGTAAGCCAGAACGTCATCCGGGCACTGCGAGATGCGAGAAGCGCAAATGAAAGTGCCGGCTCAAATGTAAAGGAGAATGTATTGTGCGATTCCTGCTCGAATCGGTGAAAGGCTCTGCCGGGCTTTTGCCGCGATACGATTTCGTCTATCCGTTCATCGAGGCGGTGCGGTTCCATAATTGGCAGTGTGGGGAGAAAATGGACGAAGCCGTCTTCCTCGAATGCCCGAAATCGGGATACTTGGCGACCAACTGTATCCCGGTCGGGAGCGTGGAGTTCTGCCTCGACTGGTACAGGCAGATGGGTGTTTATGCCATCCCACCCCTCAATATTCCGGAATTCCTTGACCCATTGGTGAGACGACGGGTCTTCAGAACGAACGACCTTGCGGCGGACGGCACCAAATATTTCGGCAAATCTATGACCGTCATCAAGTCCGAGAAAAACGGCTGGTATACCGACTACCATGGCAGCGAGCCGATGTTGTTTGCGAATGAGGTAAAGAATATCTGCTCCGAATGGCGCCTTTTTGTCTGCGACGGGGAAATCCTCGGGCTGAAATGCTACGCAGGCCAGGCGTTCGTTCCGCCGGATAAAAAGTATTGTGAGACCGTTGTGAATGCTGTGGACAAGAACGGCGGGTTCCGTGCCTATACCTTGGACGTCTTAGTTCTGGAAAACGGCGATACCGATATCTTGGAGCTGCACGATTTCTTCGCCTGCGGACTGTATGGGTTCTCTGACCCGGCGGCTATCCGCAAAATGGCGATTCTGACCCAGCGCAGACTTTTGGGAAGGTTGTAATTCTATGATGGGAATTTTTTTGTGGGAAGAACCCGAT
Organism: Anaerofilum sp. An201; assembly: GCF_002160015.1. Lineage (GTDB taxonomy): Bacteria > Bacillota > Clostridia > Oscillospirales > Ruminococcaceae > Anaerofilum > Anaerofilum faecale. The sequence goes on from NZ_NFJT01000038.1 coordinate 17,357, forward strand.
GGAGCCCGGAAATGGGAGGCGTATGCGGATTGGGAAACATTGAAACCAATGATGGCAGCTTTGCTCGAGCGTGGAGCTGACCCCGCTAAGATGATGATGAGCGTTGAGCTCCGCTGGATGTGTCCTATAAAGCACAAGGGCCGCAAAACGGTATGGATAGACGATATCCGGGACATCTGCAATCGCAATGTTGTCAGCTCTGCCTCATCAGCTCCTGATACTCCCGTTCCACAGCATGACGAAGGTGAGACGGGCTGGATTTCTCCGGACGGCAGGTTTTTCCCTTGTGGATATGGATGTCATACCGAAAAGGCCCGGGAAATCATCGGTCATCTCAAGCCGGTCAACGACCCCCGCTGGTATCTGGAGGTCAAGGGCTGGCTGGCAATCTACAAAAATCCGGTAGTCGGCAAATCTCTGGCTATCGGGATGGCGAGAGAATTTTCTCGCATTTCCGACCAGCAGCTGCAAACGCTTCGAGACCTTGGTCTTGAAGAAAAAATCGAAAATCTCTCCAGTTTTCTGTGAAAGGGGACGGCTATGTAATGTATACGTTCCTGCGCGGCGCCGCGTCCATCGCAGAATTTCCGCAGACCATAATTGCGCTTGCCGTATGTTTCGGAAATTTTTTAAGTGACCTGGAAGTATGCCCCGCCTGTCGGCGGGTAAGTTAGAGTGGCGGTTCCTGGCCCCGATTGCTCGCTCTGTTCTGTTTTGTTCTGAGCGCCGCCCGAGCTACCGTGTTGCGTGTTGCGGTTGTCTTCCGGCGGGGCGGCTGTTGTTCCGAGGGAGGGAGCGGAGCGAGCAATCCCCCCCTGGCACAGGCTCCCACACACGCGGGAATCTGTACCAGGGGGTTCATGCTCAGTCTAACGACACTTCGTTCGTCGGTCGGTCGCTATCGCTTCGCACGGCATTAAAGCCGATAGCTGGCAATTCAGGCGCTTGCCAGCACTGGGAACTTACGGCCGAGGTCTCGCATCAGACGCCGCCAGTGGCATTACCCACGCCCCAGCACCCCCCACGCAGTCGGCGCACCAATAACAGTCATCAGGGCTACGGTTGGCAACACCGTAGCCGTCAGAACAGTCATTGGTACAACCGACACTCACGAGGACGGTCACACCACCGGCGGCGGAACCGCCGGCTTCTTCTCTAAAACAAAGAAATGCGGCTCTAACCCGCGACACATGGACAATGACCTCCACGCTCGGTTGACTGGTCCGAGGCCAGTTTAGGGGCGAAAAAAAAACGCTCCCCAGATGCAAAACCTGGGGAGCGGAACTTGACTTTTCCTCTCGTCCTCTGTATAATATATACAAGGACTTTGGTCCATTCGACAGTTTGGTCTTGCATCTGTCGGGTGCTGTTCGGTGCGCTAACACTGAGCAGCTTTTTTTATTCTTTTCTGGTCCCGAGAAAAGGGGACATGGGGTCTCCTCTCTGATGTTGTAGACCAGTATACGGACTTTTCGGGGAAAGGGAAGTCCGTGGAGATAGGCGGTGTTTTTCTTTGATTGTGCTTCTGACTTTAAAACAATATAATTTGGTGCAAAAAATGTTGTCGCCTATGGAAAAGCTGTATCAAAACGACTTTGTTCCGCTGTTCAGGCTGATTGCCGATGATTACCGCATTGAAGCCAAGACCGCCGAAAGAGCCGCCGCAATCATAAGCCGTATCGGCGTCACGGCTCCTGCTCCTCGCAAGGCAGCTCAGCTTCACAATTTAGCCTCAACGTGGGCGTCGAAAGCTACGAAGATTCAGAACGGGCCTTTCGTGTACGAGGTGGAGCTGGAAGAGCCAGAAAGATGTCTGCTGGAAAAAGCATTGGATGCGTTTTCCCGCATAGTGATGGGGCAGATGCACATTCTGTTCGAAATCACGGATATTCCTGAAAGCATTCGAGAGAACCAACACGCTTTGGACCTGTACCATGATGTCTACTGGTATGGGCGATATGATGCAAAAGAGGCTCGTGACCTGTTGTTCCCAGCAATCAGAGAATTCGGGTGGAATGGCGGGTACGGTATTGCCAGCAAAGAGGTAGCTGAAGACGCACGGCTGGCATACCAGCTTGTCAAAGTTCTTCGCAGAGAATATGTCCTCCCTGTAACGAATGAACCGATTGCTCAGATAATTGAGAATCCCCAGCTCATGTGAGCAGGGGATTCTTTCTGTTGGCCCAAACGATTTGTTGTGGTATAATAAGGGTAAAGAAAAAGGGGAAAAGCTAACTATTGCGCTAATCGTATTCGCGGAAGGGAGGTTGTCGCATGGATTTTGTGTTGAAACAATATGATGATGTTCTGCTTGCCTTCACGGCCACTCGGAGCCTTGACGGCACGGATATTTTTATTACATCTGTGAACGATGAAAAAGTCGCTCATCTTCCCTTGGGTATGGAGCCGACCAACGAATCCTTATCTCGCTGGCTGCGGCATCGAACTATCCCAGCCAATCGAGCCTATGCTCGGAACTTCCTATCAAAAAATGGATTGAGCGAGAATGACTTCATCGGAATACTGCAAATCTGTAAAGGCCTTTCTCTGACTGATTGCTACTGGGTTACATCCCCGCAGGATACGAAAACCTTTGCACAAGTAAATTTGTTCGATAATCGGTTTAGCCAAGTCCTGTCGCAAATCGCATTTACCGGTTACGGAAGCTCCCCTGCATCAAAATTCCGGTCTTCTCCTGAGTTCACTACAAATGGGATGTTACCGAAAGCCTGGCGCCGAAAAGAAGGGAAGGTCTTTCTCTATAAAGGCGGAACCAGTGGTTTTGCCAATACCGGCAAGGAACCTTATTCGGAGTTTTATGCGGCGCAGGTTGCGGAGGCCATGAAGATTGCCCATATTACCTACGGCCTTGCCAAATGGAAAAAACAACTTTGCTCCACCTGTGAATTGTTTACGAGCAAATCAGTTTCTTTCGTCCCGGCATCTTCTCTGATAAACAATTCGAAAATTACTCATATCATAGAGTGGTATGACCGTCACGGCTGGAAAGATGAGCTGGCCGACATGCTTGTTTTTGATGCTGTAATACGCAATACGGACCGGCATCTTGGAAATTTTGGATTTCTGGTCGATAATCAAACGAATGAATTACTTGGCCCTGCCCCGATTTTCGATAATGGGTTGTCTCTCTATTGTTATGTGATGGACGACGACTTGGACAACATGGATGAACAAGAACGGAATCTGTCTCCAGCTTTGTATGAGGATTTCGATGCGGTAGCGCGCTATGTCATCGGAACAAGACAGAGAAAGAAACTTCGACACCTCTTAACATTCAGTTTCAAAAAGCATAGTCGTTACAATCTTCAAGATGCACGGCTGAAGAGACTGGAATCTATGATTCAAGAAAAAGCCAGAAGTCTGTTAGAATAAAAGGGTATTTGCGAAAAAGGGTGGTTTCACATTTGTCAACCCCTAAATCGTCGTTTTTCGACTATTTTTAATTGGGTGGTTTTCTATTCGGAATTGGGTGGTTACATTCAA
>NZ_NFJT01000039.1 GCF_002160015.1 Anaerofilum sp. An201
ACCTGAAGCTGGGCCTGGACCCAGTCCCAGCCGGCCGCGCCGGCCGAGAGCAAACCGGAGGAGCCGGCCCGGGAGGAGCCCCAGCCCGCCCCGCTGTCTGCCGAGAAGCAGCAGAAGGTGGAGGTGGCCGTGGCCTACCTGTCTGATATTTTCGCCAAAATGGGCGTGGAGGGCGCCGTCATCACGCCCCAGCAGCAGGGCGAAGCCACCGTGCTGCGGGTGGAGGGCGAGAAGGCCGGCACCCTGATCGGCCGCCGCGGCGAGACGATGGAGGCGCTGAGCTATCTGGCCAGCCTGGTGGCGAACCGCGCCGGCGGCGACTACCTGAAGCTGGGCCTGGACGTGGCCGGTTACCGCTCCAAGCGCGAAGGCGACCTGGCCGCGCTGGCGCGCCGCATCGCCGCCCGCGCCCTCAAGACCGGCCGCAGCCAGGAGCTGGAGCCGATGAACCCCTACGAGCGCCGCATCATCCACAGCGCTGTCAGCGCCGTGGAGGGCGTGCACAGCGAGAGCCGCGGCGAAGGCGCCGACCGCCGTGTGGTGATCTACCCCGACAACCCCGCGCCCCGCGCCCCGCGCAAGGGCCGCGGCGGACGTCCCGGCCAGAACCGCGGCCGCGGCGGACGCGGTCCCCGCGCGCCCCGCACCCCGGAGCGTGAGTTCGCAGACAAGCCCCGCACCGGCGAAGGCCCCACCGCCCCCCGCCGCACCGAGAGCATCAACGATGCCGAGGGCTTCGCGCTGTACGGCAAGATCGAGCTGTGAGAATATGCGCCGTCTGCCCGCGCCCCTTCCGTGAACCGGAGGGGGCGCGGTTTTTTTGCGCGGCGGACGCCGCGGGTTCTGCCCGGCTCGCACCGCGCCCGTTCCGGGGGCGGGAAAAGCGCAAAAAACTGTGCGCTGTGCAAAATCAGCCCTTGCGTTTATACAAAAATATGATAAAATAAGACCAGAAGTGCACCTCTTTTGGGGCTGCACGGGCGGGCAGGGGTTACCGCTTCGGCTCCTGCTCTGCAAAAAATACATAAGAGGCGGAGAAAAAGGAGACTACTATGGCTTACAAAATCAGCGACGACTGCATTTCCTGCGGCACCTGCGCCGGTGAGTGCCCCGTGGGCGCTATCTCCGAGGGCGATGGCAAGTACGAGATCAACGCCGACACCTGCCTGGATTGCGGCACCTGTGCCGGCGCCTGCCCCGTGGGCGCTATCTCCGAAGGCTAATTCGGAACAACACATACGGCGGGTACACCATGTACCCGCCGTTTTTTGCACGGCTGATTTTGGGCCATCGGCCCGGTATGGACTACACGATCGAAACGCTGTCGGGCGGCACCCCCGTCTGCATCAGCGACACCCACCGCTTCGGCACCGACTCGCTGCTGCTGGCCTGGTTCTCCCGCCCCTGGCGCGCCCACCGCGCCGCCGACCTGGGCAGCGGCTGCGGCATCGTCCCGCTCTACTGGCACGACCGCGGCCACCGCGGGCCCTGCCTGGCGGTGGAGGTGCAGCCGGAGGGCGCCCGGCTGCTGCAAAAGAGCATCGAGCTGGCCGGCATCGGCCACATCACCCCCCTCTGCGCCGATCTGCGGGAGCTGGGAGCGGGAAACTACCAGATGGTGTCCTGCAATCCACCCTACTTCACCGGCGGGTTTGAAAGCCCCAAAGCGGGCCGTGCCGACGCCCGCCACGAGCGTCTGTGCACGATGCAGGACGTGGCCGCGGCGGCGGGACGCCTGCTGCAGGACGGCGGGAAATTCTGCATCTGCCAGCGCCCCGAGCGGCTGGCCGACGTCATCTGCGCCGCCCGCGCGGCAAATCTGGAGCCCAAGCGGCTGCAGTTCGCCCGCCTGACCCCCGCCCGCACTCCCTGGCTGTTTCTGCTGGAGTGTCAGAAGGGGCGGCGTCCCGGCCTTGCGCTGCAGCCGGATCTGGTGGTGCAGCGCCCGGACGGCAAATATTCCCCCGCCATGCTGGAAGTTTACGGAAAGGAGGCGCCGCTATGACCGGCACACTCTACATCGTCGCCACCCCCATCGGCAACCTGCAGGACCTCACCCCCCGCGCCGCCGCCACCTTCGGCGCGGTGGACTTCATCGCGGCCGAGGACACCCGCGTGACCCTGAAGCTGCTGAACCATCTGGGCATCAAAAAGCCGATGGTGAGCTATTACGAGCACAATCTCAAGGAGCGCGGCGCGCAGATCCTGGCGCGCATCGCCGCGGGCGAGAGCTGTGCGCTGTGCAGCGACGCCGGCATGCCGGCCGTGTCCGACCCCGGCGAGGTGATCGTCACCGACGCGCTGGCGATGGGCATCCCGGTGGTGCCGGTCCCGGCGGCCTCGGCGGCGGTGACGGCGCTGGCGGTGTCCGGCCAGCCCACCGGGCGGTTCACCTTTGAAGGGTTTTTGCCGGTGAACCGCCGCAGCCGCCTGGAGCGCCTGGACGAGCTGAAAGACGAGCGGCGCACGATGATCTTCTACGAAGCGCCCCACAAGCTGCGCACCACGCTGGACGACCTGTGCGCCGCCTTTGGGCCCCAGCGCAGCATCACCCTCTGCCGCGAGCTGACCAAGCTGCACGAGACGATCACCAAGACCACCATCGGGCAGGCGGTGGAGTGGCACGCGGAAAACGCGCCGCGCGGCGAGTATGTGCTGGTGGTGGCGGGGGCCGAGCCGCCCGCCCCGGAACAGGTCACATTGGAGCAGGCGGCCGACCGGGCGCTGGAGCGCTGCGCCGCCGGCGAAAAGCTGACGGCCGCTGCCCGCGCGGTGGCGGCCGAGACGGGATTTTCCAAGAGCGAGATCTACAAACTGTGCCTTTCGCGGCAAGAGGAGGAAGAAGTATGAAAAAGCTGCTGATCGCGTCGGACAGCCACGGCAACTTCGACGCCCTGCTGCGGGTGGTGGAGGCCGAACCGGGCGCCACCGACCTGATCTTTCTGGGCGACGGTCTGTCGGACATCTACACCGTGATCGACGAGCATCCCGAGCTGCGGGTGTATCTGGTGCGCGGCAACTGCGATTTCAGCCAGAGCGAGTCGGCCGAGGGGCTTTCCGCCTTTGACCACCAGCTGTTCTTCTACTGCCACGGCGACGGCTACCAGGTAAAATGCACGCTGGCCGGTCTGAAATACGCGGCACGCCAGCGCGGCGCCGACGTGGTGCTGTTCGGCCACACCCATTCCCCCTACTATGAATACACCGACGGCCTGTATGTGTTCAATCCCGGCTCGGTGAGCCGCCCGCGCATCGGCCGCCCCACCTACGGCCTTGTCATCATCGAGGACGGCATCCCCCATTTCTACCACAAGGAAGTGCCCAGCGCGCCCTCGCTGTGGTAAATGCAGAAAACAAAAGCACCGCACAGCTGTCTGCTGTGCGGTGCTTTTGTTTAGAAATCAGAAAGTTTGATGATCTTTTTGCCTTTTTTCTCTGCGATTTTTTGGGAAGTCGCTGCCCCTCCTGTCGTATAGCGAATATAGGTAACAACAAAATCAGAATGGTCGATCATCCATTGATTTCGTTTGGAAATGGCGTATTTCAATGGTGTTGTTTCCAAAACTTCAGGATAGATCGTGTTGTTATCTTTATCGCTGCAATTTTTTAAAGAAGGGCGGTATGCTAAAACAATAAAAAAACGGATGTAAGAATAATTTTCTTTTAATTGCAGCAAAACCCTTTGGGCGATCCGGTCGAAATTTCCCTGATTGCCCAAATAGAAAAGAGAAACATTTTGATTTTCGATGAGGTCGATTAAAATTGATCGTAAGATGGGTTCGACACTGGACGGAGTATCCCTGTGCCCCAAAAAAGTGCAGGTCATGCCATCATCGCCTCCTAAAATAGTATACTTAATTTAAGTATACTTTAAGCATTATACCACAAAATCATCTTAGAATATACTTAAATCAAGATTTTGTGGTGATGACATGCGGAATAAAAACAACAAACATCTTGGCATAGAAGTGGACCCGGAACTCCACAGAAAGCTGCACTATATTGCAAAGTATGAGGGGCGCTCGGCGAACGGGCAGATTTTGTACCTGATCCGCCGGTGCATCCAGGAATTTGAGAAGGAACACGGAAAAATCGAGGAAAAACCCGAATAAAGAAAAGCACCGCACAGCTGTCTGCTGTGCGGTGCTTTGCGTTTGGGGAAAAGTGTCAGCTTTGCTTGGCGGCCAGATAGCGCTCGGCCTCTTCCAGCAGCGCGCGGTCGGCGGGGTAGGTCAGGGTTTTGAGGGCGGTCTCATACGGCTCGAACCGCATCTCGCACACCTCCTCGGGCTGGCAGACGCCGCCGCCCGTCACCTCGGCGGTGAAATACACCACCTCTTTCATCACGCCCGGCGCGGGCGAATAGCTGGTGGTGCGGCGAAACCCGGTGTCCAGCACCGCCTGGAGCGCCGTCTCCTCGCGGATCTCGCGCAGGGCGGTCTCGCTCTCGGTCTCCGCGCCCTCCACGTGGCCCTTCGCAAAGGCCCAGTGCCCGCCGTTGCGGTGCAGGATCAGCAGATAGACGCGCTGGCCGTTCTCCCGTTTCCAGCAGATGGCGCCGCAGGATTTTTCCTGTTTCATTGGTTTTCTTCCTTTCTCTTCCCGGCCGGTGCGGCGGGGTTTGTGTTTTTTATCAAAACTTGCTATAATGATACCACTATCTTTTTTGAATTGAAACAGGAGGATCGTGTTTTATGGATTGGATTTTGCTGCTTGTGGTGGTGCTGGCGGTGATCGCCGTGGGCGTGTGGATGTTTATGAAGGACAAAAAAGAAAAGGACGAAGCCATCCCCGCCGAGCAGCGCAAGGCGCTGGCCGCTCCGGTGGGCCGCACCCATGAGCAGGGCCGCGTGATCCGCCGCCTGAAGGGCTTTGCCGGCGACAACGGCTATGAGGTGATCGTTCCCGGCCGCATCTGCCAGGGCGCCGGCGTGACCGATTTCGACGCCATCGTGGTGGGCAGCTTCGGCGTGCTGGCGGTGACCTCGCTGGGCTATCCCGGCAAGGTGTACGGCAACGAGAAGGAAAAGCTGTGGACCCAGACCACCAACCGCGGCCGTGTGGCCTTTGAGAACCCCCTCACCGTCCAGGCGGCCCAGGCGCGCATGCTGCGCGAGGTGCTGTTTGCCAACAGGCTGCGCAGCGTGCCGGTGGAGACCATGTGCGTGTTCCCCAACAGCGGCACCGAGCTGCTGGTCCCCCGCTCCACCCCCATCCTGCGCATGAAGGAATTTTCCGCCATGCTGCGCAAAGATCACTTCACCGACGACAAAAAAGTGGACATCGACGCGGTGGCCAAGGCCCTGCGCGCCGCCGCCGAGAAAAAGTAATTCTGGCCGAACCAGAGTTTACAGAATATTCACAGTCGTTTCATAAAGTCTACGCAAGTGGAGGGTATACTAAGAATCACAGAAGGGCGGGAAGCCGCAGCCCCCCTCCTGTAACATGATTCCTCCTCACACCAAAGCGATACCCCTTATGGCGCCCGTGGTCCGCAACACGGGCGTCTTTCTTTTTGCAGAATCGTATGGTATACTGTGTGAAAAAAGGGGGGCGGACGCAGTGAAAAACGGCGGACAGAGCAAAAACCTTGCGCTGGGCATCGCGCTGGGGCTGATCTTTGGCGCTGCGCTGGACAATGTGGGGATAGGTCTGGCGCTGGGCGTGGCCATCGGGCTGCTGCTGCCGGGCAAAAAATAGGAGGCCGCCAAAGGCTTCCCCCTGCCAGGGGAAGGCTTGCCGTGCCGTCGGCTTTTCCAAAAACAGCAGGGCCCGCCCTCCCTTTCCGGGGAGGGCGGGCCTGTTCTTATTTGGGGCAGCCGCAGGACGAACCGCCCTTGCAGCCGCAGCCCTCCTGCCCGCCGTGCCGGGAACACGCGCACCCCGACGGGCAGCCGATGCATTTGACGCCGCGCTTTTTGGCGCGCACCACATAGGCCGCCGCGCCCAGCACCAGCGCGGCCAGCACCGCCAGAACGATCAGATCCACTGCTGTCATCGCAAAACGCTCCTTTCAGAGGGTCAGGCCACCGCGCCGTGCAGCGCGTACTCGGCCGCCAGATTTTTGTCCGCCCGGCGCACCAGGTACACCAGCACTCCCGCGAACACCGCCACCGCGATCAGGCCCGGCACAAAGCCCGCGCCCACCGCGCCGGTGGTGATCAGGGTGCCCACCTGGTAGACCAGGAAGCCCACCGTATAGCCGGTTCCCATCTGCAGGCCGATACCGGCCCACAGCCATTTGGCGCTCTTCATCTCGGCATTCATCGCGCCGATGGCCGCGAAGCAGGGCGGGGTGTAGAGGTTGAACATCAGGTAGGCCAGCGCCGCCACCTTGGTGATGGCGATGATGCCCGCGATCTCGGCGCCGCTGCCGGCGATCATGGCCAGCTCCTCGGTGTCGATCAGGTTCTCAAGGCCCACAAAGCAGACCGCCAGCGTGCCCACCACATTTTCCTTCGCGATAAAGCCGGTGACGGCCGCAGCGGCCAGCTGCCAGCTCACCACCCCCACGATCGGCACCAGCAGCCAGGCGAACGGGCCGGCGATGGAGGCCAGGATGGAGCTGTCGGCGCTTTCGGCCACCTGGAAGTTCCAGGTGAAGGTCTGCATGATCTGCACCGCCGTGTTGCACAGCAGGATGATGGTGGCGGCCTTCACGATGTAGGCCCAGCCGCGGGCGCACATCGCCTTGACGGCAAACCACAGCGAGGGCACTTTATATTCCGGCAGCTCGATGATGAAGAAGGACTTGCGGCGCCGGTTGCCGGTGATCCGGTTCACCAGCAGCGCGCCCAGGAAGATCAGCAGGATGCCGGTGAAATACATCAGAAAGCTCACCCAGCCCGCGTCGTTGAAGAAGGCGCCGGCAAACAGCGCGATCACCGGGATCTTCGCGCCGCAGGGCATGAAGGGGGTGAGCATCGCGGTGGCGCGGCGCTCCCGCTCGCTGCGGATGGTGCGGCTGGCCATGACGCCCGGGATCGCGCAGCCGGTGCCGATGACGAACGGGATCACCGATTTGCCCGACAGCCCCACCGTCTTGAAGATGGGGTCCAGCACCACCGACACGCGGGCCATATACCCGCAGTCCTCCAGCAGGGCGATGAGGAAATACATCACCATCACCAGCGGCAGGAAACCAACCACCGCGCCCACGCCGCCGATGATGCCGTCCACCAGCAGCGCGCGCAGCAGGGGATTGGCCGCCTCCAGCTGCACGCCGGCCCATTCCTGGAAGGTCTCGATGCCGGCGGTGAGGGTGTCCGCGATCAGCGGCCCCACCCACACCTGCGAGATCTGGAACACCAGGAACATCACCGCCGCAAAGATCAGAATGCCCGCCACCTTGTTGGTGAGCACCGCGTCGATAGCGTCCTGGCTGTTTTTCTCGCGGGTGAGCACCTTGCGGGTCTCCACCTTGCGCACCAGTTCGTTCACAAAGGCGAAGCGGCGGCGGTCGGCCTCGTCCACCTGCTGCTTGTCGGCCAGGTCGATGTCGCCCTGGAGGTAGGGGGCGGTCTGCCCCTTCCCGGCCAGGCCCGCGGCGGCCTGCACCACAGCGGCCAGGCCGTTGTCGGCGGAGGCGGTGGACACCGTCTCCACCACCGGGCAGCCCAGCTCCTTCGCCAGCAGGGCGGTGTCGATGCGGGCGCCTTTTTTGTCCAGCAAGTCGCTCTTATTCAGCGCCACCACCACCGGGATGCCAAGCTCCAGCAGCTGGGTGGTGAAAAACAGGCTGCGGCTGAGGTTGGTGGCGTCCACGATGTTGATGATGGCGTCGGGGTGTTCGTGGCGGACATAGCCGCTGGTGATGCTCTCCTCGCTGGTGAAGGGCGACATCGAATAGGCGCCCGGCAGATCCACCGCGACCAGTTCCTCCCGGGCGGCGCAGTAGGCCCGTTTGATGGGATGCTCCTTCTTTTCCACCGTCACACCGGCCCAGTTGCCCACCCGCTCGCTGCGGCCGGTGAGCGCGTTGAACATGGTGGTCTTGCCGCTGTTGGGGTTGCCTGCCAATGCAATGCGCATACTGCATTCCTCCTTGTTGTTTCGTGGTTAGTTGCAACTAATCAAGATGCGGAAAGAAGGCGGTCCCGCCCTGCCGAATGGCTCAGATCAGGATCGCCGACGCCAGCTGGTTGTCGATGTTGTAGCGGCCGTCCTTGATGGACACCACACATCCGCTGTTCCGGTGCGAGATCACCGTGATAGGCTCGCCGCTGTAGCAGCCCAGCGAGAACAAAAACGCATCCAGCTCCTCGTCGTCGGTGCGGATGTCGCGGATGATGTATTCCTTCCCCTCGATCGCGCTTGCAAGGTTCATGCCTGCCGCCCTCCTTTCACACTGTGGTTAGTTCTTGCTAACTCGGCTCTACTATACCATTCCAGTCCCGCTTTGTCAAGCCCTTTCCCGCAAAAAACGGTTGCAAAGCTGCGCGGCTATGGTATGATGGTAGGGCAGAGGGCGCTGTGACGCGCCCGCAAACCGAACAGGGAAGTGAAGGAAATGTCTCGATTTTTTGAGGACGCCGAGGGGTACATCCCCTGGACCATCCCCGACCGCAGCACCGACGAGCAGCGCGCCGTCCGCGCCCAGCTGGAGGCCGACGGCTGCCGCATCGGGGAGAACTGCTACATCTCGCCCAAGGCGCACCTGTGCGACGTGCAGCTCTCTCTGGGCGACGACTGCGTGATCTGTTCCGACGCGCTGCTCCGCCACGCCCGCATCACGGCCGGCAGCAACTGCTCCATCAACCCGATGGCCTATCTGCAGGGCGACATCACGCTGGGCCGGGACGTGCGCATCGCGCCGCGCGCCTCGATCATCGCGGAAAACCACGTCCATTCCGACCTGCTGCGCCCCATCACCGCACAGGGCAACTATCGCCGCGGCATCACGCTGGAGGACGACGTGTGGATCGGCGCGGGCGTCTGCGTGGTGGACGGGGTGACCATCGGCGCGCACAGCATCGCGGCGGCGGGCGCTGTGGTGACAAAGGACGTGCCCCCCTATTCCATCGTGGGCGGCAGCCCCGCGCGGGTGCTGAAAAACCGGGTGGACGCCGCCTTCGGGCCGCGGCTGGAGCAGTTCTGCGCCCGTGTGCGGGAGCAGCTGCCCGGTATCCTGGCCGCCCACCGCAGCGGCGGCGGATACACCGACACCTCGGTCAACCAGCCGCCGGTGCGCGCCTGGTGCGACGCGGCCGAGCTGGCGGCGATGTTCGGCATCCCGGCGGCGGAGGACGGGGACGCCTTCCGCCAGGCCCTCCGCGTCCTGCAGCCGGACGAGGTGGAATACGGCACGCTGGCGCTGGGCTACGCGCTGGAGGTGCAGGGGGTCCGCCCCGCCCATCCGATGCAGAAAGCGCCGCTGGCCGGCAGGGCGCTGACCGATTGGCTGGAGCAGTTCCGCTGGGAGGGGGACGTCTGGCATGCCGGGCATAAGGTGGACTGTCTGGGCACCGCCTTTTACCACGACCGGAAGTTTTTCGGGATGCAGCCCGACCTCGACACCCTCTTTGGCTGGCTGGACGCCCACTGCGACCCCGCCACCGGGCTGTGGGGCAAAGGCGGCCTGCACGACTGCGTGAACGGCTTCTACCGCCTCACCCGCGGCACCTACGCCCAGTTCGGCCGTCCGCTGCCCCATCCGGAACAGGCGATCGACACCGTGCTGCGCCACGCGGCCGACCCGGCGCTGTTCGCGGGGAAGGCGGGCACCGCCTGCGACGTGCTGGACGTGATCCATCCGCTGTGGCTGTGCCGCCGCCAGACCTCCCACCGCCTGCGCGAAGGCATGGAGTGGGCGGTGGTGTGGATCGACCGCATCCTGGACAACTGGACCGACGGCAAGGGCTTCTCGTTCGACCTGCTGCTGCAGGACAACCCCACCCTGATGGGCACCGAGATGTGGCTGAGCATCCTGTATCTGCTGTGCGACTACACCGGCACCGCCCGCCGCCTTTGCTATTACCCGCACGGGGTGCACCGGACCGGGACACCGGCCGAGAGCTGAACCCCTCTGGATGGAAGGAGGAGAGCCAATGAGCAGGAACGCATCCGACCGCCGCGCCCACATCCTGCGCGCGCTGCAGGACACCGACGCCCCGCTGAGCGCGTCGGCGCTGGCCGCCCAGCTGGGGGTGAGCCGCCAGATCATCGTGGGGGACGTGGCGCTGCTGCGGGCGGCGGGCGAGCAGATCGACGCCACCCCCCGCGGCTACCGGCTGCAGAGAAGCCCGGCGGGCTTCTGCGCGCTGGTGGCCTGCCGCCACACCGGGGTGGAGGCGCTGGCCGCCGAGCTGTACGCGGTGGTGGAGAACGGCGGCGTGCTGGAGGACGTGGCGGTGGACAACCCCCTCTACGGCCAGCTCACCGCCCGGCTGGACATCGCCACCCGCCGCGACGTCGAGCAGTTTCTGGCGCGGGCGGCGGAATCGGGCGAGAGCCTGCTGAGCAACCTCACCGGCGGGGTGCATCTGCACACCATCCGCTGCGCCGGCCCCGACAGCATCCGCCGCATCCGCGCCGCGCTGGACGCCGCCGGGGTGCTCTACCGGGCCGAGGAATAAGGCTGCACAAAGAAAAGCGGCTTTCGTTGTTGACATCGCTGAAAAATACGGTATAATAAGACAGGTGTCAAGACACCTGTCTTATTTTGTTTGAAACCTGTGTATCCGTCAGAAAAGGAGAGATCACCATGCAGCGCAGTCAACGAACCTTCAAGCTGGTGATGGCCGGCCTGCTGTGTGCCATCGGCATCCTGGTGCCGGTCATCAGCCCCGTCAAGATCGACCTGGAGCCCGCCAGCTTCACCCTGGCCAGCCATGTGGCGCTGTTCATCGCCATGTTCCTGTCGCCCAAGATCGCCGCCGCCGTCTGGCTGGGCACCACGCTGGGCTTCCAGCTGGCCGGGTTCCCGCCGGTGGTGGTGGCGCGCGCGGCCAGCCAGATCGTCTTTGTGGTGCTGGGCGCGCTCTGGCTCCGGCGCCATCCCGACACCCTGCGCCGCCCGGTGCAGAACGCGCTGTTCGGCCTTGTCACCGGCGTGGTCCACGGCCTGTGCGAGGTGCTGGTGGTGATCCCCTTCTACATGGCGGGCAGCATGTCGGCCGCCAACTACAACAAGGGCTTTGTGGTCAGCGTGATCCTGCTGGTGGGCCTGGGCACGGTGGTGCACAACCTGGTGGACTACGCGCTGGCACAGCTGATCTACAAGCCGGTCAGCCGCATCCCGCAGGTGAAGGCCGTGGCGGCGGTGGGCCGACTGTGACCGCACAGAAAAACCCGGTGTGTCCGAACGGACGCACCGGGTTTTTTGATATGGCTGTTTGAGAAGCGCCGGATGAGGCCAGGGCCTTCCCGCTTGCACAGGGCCTGCTTTACGGAATCCGTGTTTTTGCGGAGGTTTATGCGTGCCGGAAGATCTCCCCTCATCAGCCGCCTGCGGAGGCAGCTTCCCACAGAGGGAGCCTTTGGGGAACCCGCCGGTGCCCTCCCCCCCTGCAAAACAAAAAAGCACAGGACAGAATCCTGTGCTTTTGGTGCGCTGCAAGGGATTCGAACCCCTGACCTTTTGGTTCGTAGCCAAACACTCTATCCAACTGAGCTAGCAGCGCATATTCGATTTTTTGCCCCGCGCAGACGGCGGCGCGCTTGGAACGCTTATTATAATACCACGCGGTCGGCACAATGTCAAGCAATTTTTTTGCAAAATGCGAGAATTTTTTTCGCGCTCCGAAAACCGTCACAAAAGGCGCGCCGCCGGTTTGTGCAAAAAAGAGAATCCCCCTCCGGCGCGCGGGCGGCAAAGCGGGTGTTCCTTGCAATCGCCGCGGGGCGGGATTATAATTTTTCTAACAGACGAACGCGGCGTTTGACCGGCCGCCGGGAGGGATGTAGAATGGCACAGCTGCTGAAGCTGGAAAACGTGTACAAGACCTTCGAGATGGGCAAACAGATCCAGCTCAAGGCGGTGGAGGACATCTCGCTGGAGATGGACGAGGGCGAGATGCTGGGCATCGTGGGCGAGCCGGGATGCGGCAAATCGACGCTGGGCAAGCTGGTGAGCGGGGTGCAGCCGCCCACGGCGGGCCGCATCCTGCTGGGCGGCAAGCCGCTGGGAGAAGCGCCCGACCCCGCCCGCCGCCGCTTCTCCCCCGGCGTGCAGATGCTGCTGCGGGAGAGTGAGATCGACCTGTTCTCCACCCGTCCGGTGGCCGAGACGATGGCGATGGTGCTGGAGGAGACGGAGGGGTGCAAGGGCGGCGCGCTGGACGCACAGGTGTTTCGCCTGTTGCAGATGGTGCAGCTGGACCCGGTGTGCGCACGCCGCCAGCCTGCCCGCCTGAGCGAGATCGAGCGGGTGCGCGCGGCGGTGGGCTACGCGATGTGCCGCCGCCCGCGGCTGCTGGTGTGCGACGAGCCGGTGACCGGCATGGAGACCACCGCCCAGCTGCTGCGCCTGCTGGAACGGGTGCAGCAGCAGACCGGCGTGGCCTGCCTGCTGTTCGACGACGATCCCGACCTGCTGGTGGAGAGCTGCGACCGCATCGGCGTGATCTGCCGCGGGCGGATGGTGGAGTTCGGGCCGGCGGCGCGCATCGCCGCGCGTCCCTGCCACCCCTACACCCAGCGCCTGCGCCAGCACAGCCGCTCCGCCGCCGACAGCGGACGGCTGGGCAAGCGGGTGGTGGATTCCGGCGACGTGAACAATCTGGTGAATCCCGGTCCGGGCTGCCGGTTCGCCAGCCGCTGCCCCTATGCCGACACGCGCTGCCGCGCCGAGTACCCGCCCCAGACCGAGGTGGCGCCGGGGCACTGGATCGCCTGCTGGAAAAGCCCCGCCGCGCAGGGATAACCCGGAAAATTCCGCCGGCGGAGCGGTGGAAATGGGGAAGGCTTCGACCTCATCCGCCCTTTGCGGAAAATGCACAAAACCCGTGCGCCTTTTTTGAACATACGGCGCACGGGTTTTTGATACAAGCTCTCATTTGGTTGCATATACCACCGATTTTCCCAGCGGGATGTGGTATGCTGATGCCATCGACAGAGAGCTCAGTCCAGACGGCCGCGGTTGGCCTTGCCGCACAGGGCATCCACCCGCAGGCGCAGCATCACCACGGCCGGCATGCCGCGCATGGTGCGCTCGTAGGCCGGGCAGTCCAGATGATCGGGGCAGTATTTCTCGTTCAGGCGGCGCATGGCTTTCTGGCGTTCGCCCTCGTCGGACACCTCCTCCAGCATCCCCTCCGCCATACAGCTGGCATATTTCACGCTGTATTCGGCGCGCAGGATCTCGCTGGACAGCACACAGCTGAAGCTGGCGCGCGCATCGCGGCGCAGGTTGTCCAGCTTCTGGCCGGCGCGGGCGCAGTGGAAATAGATGCACCCGTCCATCACCACATGGCACATCGGCACACAGTGCGGCGTGCCGTCGGGGTTGATGGTGCACAGAAAGCCGTATTCGCTGTTTTCGAGGATGTTCCAGGCATCTTCGTCGGAGGTTTTCCGGTCGATGCGGCGCAGTGTATTCATCATGGCAGTTCGCTCCTTTTCCTGTTTGCGTGCGGGAAAGCTTCCCCGCTCTGTGCCATTATAGCACACACAGCGAAAAAAGGGGCGCTCGATCCGATTTTTTTGCCCGGCTTCGGGCAACAGTAACACAGGGAGCGATCCCGCAATCTACACAGCAAAGGAGAATGTACGATGGAAAAATACGTTTGCGATGTCTGCGGCTATATCTACGACGAGGCCAACGGCGAGCCGGAGAACGGCATCGCGCCGGGCACCAAGTGGGCCGATCTGCCCGACGACTATCTCTGCCCCCTGTGCGGCGTGGGCAAGGAGTCCTTCAGCAAAGACTGATATGCGCACAAATCCAAAGGCCGGCAGCCTTCTCCTGCTTGGGAAAAGGCTGCCGGCCTTTTTCTTTTATGCGGTCCACAGCTGCCAAAGCAGCCGCCAGACAAACCGGTAGAAATACAGATGGATATAGGTCCACCCAAACCCGCCGATCATCCCGGTGAGGAGCCGGCGCAGATTTGTGGAGGGGCGTATCTTCAAAAACTGGAGCAGCCAGTCGAGGAACATCACAAAACTCAGCAGCAGCGCGATGCGTATGTCCAGCTTGCAGAAAAAGAACAGCGGCGCCGCCGCCGCGAACCCCAGCAGCACGCCCGTGCACCGCGCGCACACCGGGAACTGAAATCCCTTATAGAAAAAGCTGCGTTCCGGCATCTGGTGGCATCCCAGGATCTCGCCCACCCGCATCAGACGCAGCCATCGGCGCATGCTGCGGTCCATCACACCCGGAACTTATAGCCGCAATCGCCGCAGACCCAGTAGTTCACATTGTGGATCTTTCTGCCCTCTCCGCAGGCGCCGCACAGCAGGCCCAGCGGCCCCAGCAGGATGGCGCCGCAGCAGCCCTTGCTCGCGCTGTAATCCTTGCCGGTGGTGGTCACTTCGTTGACGATGGTGCAGTTTTCGCTGTTACAATGCGGGCATCTCATCCGGATTCCTCCTTTTTCTTCTGCAAAACGGGTTTCTTTGTGTCCATCATACTCTATGGGCGCACGCTTTGTCAACGGACGCCTCACACCTTTCCGTAGATGCCCCGCACGCTCACCTCGCCGGTGAACACCGCTTCGGCGCCGTCGGCGGTGTCCACCACCAGGCGGCCTTCGGCGTCGATGTCGCGGGCGATGCCGCGGCCGCCGTCGAACTCCACCGCGCGGCCCAGATTCACACAGGACGCCCTGTATTCGTCCAGGAAGGGGGCGATGCCGTGCGCGGCAAACCGCGCGAAGTCTTTGCCGAAGGCGTTCTCGCTGAGGTCCTCGGCCAGCTGCTTTGCCAGCGCGGGGCCGTCCTCCACCGCCACCCCCTCCAGCGCCAGCGAGGTGCCGTGCGGCAGGCCGCTGCGGGCGAAATAGCCGGCCGGGTGGCACAAATTGACGCCGCAGCCCGCCATCCAGGCGCCGTGCGCCCCCTCGCACAGAATCCCCGCCAGCTTTTTGCCGTGCAGCAGCAGGTCGTTGGGCCACTTGAGCAGCGGCTGTGCGCCGGTGTGGCGCCGCAGCACATCGGCCAGCGCCAGCCCCGCGTAGAGCGGCAGGGTGGAGGGCTGGACCATCGGGAGCGAGGTCACCGCCGTGTAGTACAGCCCGCAGCCGGGCAGGTTTTCCCACCGGCGGCCCAGACGCCCCCGGCCGGCCGTCTGGTTGGTGGTGTAGACCGCGCCCAGGCTCCCGAACCGCGCAAGGTTCTGCTTGGCCCAGGTGTTGGTGCTGTCGGTCTCGGGCAGATAGATCAGATTCATGCCCCCGCACTTCCTTTCCATTTTTTGTTTTATGAATATCAGGGGAAACCAACGATATGGCAAGCCTTCCCCTGGCCAGGGGAAGGTGGCGCGAAGCGCCGGATGAGGTCGGGTCTGTGCCGTCTGCACAGCGCCTTGGAGAGAGAGGGTGCATTCCGCCGGACTTCCCCTCATCAGCCGCCATCCGGCGGCAGCTTCCCCCCAGGGGGAAGCCGACGGTGCCGAACGCCTTCCCCTTCCGTAAAAAAACAGCCGCTCGTCCAAACGGCGGCTGTCTTTTATTGTAGCGCAAACCCGCGCATTTTTCCAGCGTCAGGCGGCGCTCTGTTCGTCCAGCTGCTGCTGCAGCGCTTCGATCTGCTGTTCGTACTGCCCGCGCAGCTGCTCCAGCTCGTTCTCGTAGCTGGCCGCCTGGTCTTCCAGCTGGGTCTCGTAGTTCGCGGCCTGCTCCTCCAGCTGGGCCTCGTAGTTGGCCGCCTGGGTTTCCAGCTCGGCTGCGTGGTCCTGCGTCTGGGCCGCCGCTTCCTCCGCGGTCATCCAGCCGTATTCGGTGTCTTGCAGGGTGCGCAGGCGGGTCTTCATCTGGTCGGTGGTATCGTCCAGCTGCAGCCGGTCGTAGACCTGCAGTTCCCATTTGGTGCCGTCCTTTTCGGCGGAGGTATAGTAAACGCTGATATTGGAGGTTTTCACGTCGGCCAGCGCGGCGTTGATCTTCGCGGCCTTGGCCAGAAAATCCGCCTCGTCGGAAGCAGACAGGGTCACCGACACCGTCAGGTAATCTCCCGCCTGCAGCGAGGCGGTCTCTGCATTCTGCACCGGACGCTGTATCGCCGCCGACACATTCAGCATTTCCAGGCCCTCGCCCGGCAGGCTGTTCAGCACTTTTTCATAGATCTCGGTCTCCACACGGCGCTCGGCCAGCTCGTGGGAGGGGCCGAAATACTGCAGAACAAACGGTACCGCCGAAAAGGCCAGCGCGGCCAGCGTGAGAAGGCCGCAGACGAAAATGCTGAGAAAATCGTATTTCAGTTTGGCGCCTTTGGAAAAGGCTCCCACCAGCACCTCCACGCCCAGCGCCACCAGGATCAGCGGGGAAAAGCGGAACACCCATTCCAGCGGTATCCCCCAGCCGAACAGCGAGCAGACGATCAGCAGCCCCACCAGGATCATCGTGACGCCCATCGTGAAGGTGCCCACCCGGCGCACGCGGGGCGCTTCGGGGGCGGCTTTCGGGGCGGCGG
>NZ_NFJT01000004.1 GCF_002160015.1 Anaerofilum sp. An201
ATCCTCAAAGGCCTCGGCGGGAATGGGGAGCATGTCTTCATCGCAGCCATGGCAGCCGTCGCACATATCCTCATCGTCCTCCTGGTTCTCCCAGTCGGCCAGCATATCCGCCCACAGGCTGTTGGCCAAACGAATCAGCGCCATCATAGCGGCGGCTTTCTCCACCGGCTCCATCTCCTGCTTGAGCAGGACAATGGCGTTTTCCAGGGTATGCATCTCCAGCGTTTCCTCCTGCTCCAGACCACTCAGGGTGAGGGCCGCAGGCTGAATGACAGCCTTGCCGTCGTTGGTGTACTTGATAAAGGTCATCTTCATTCCTCCGTTTTATCAGATTTTGTTTTCGGTTCGTGGATCAGCGTGTAGCGCCCGTCATCTTCCTCCGCAGCTGACAGATTGAAAATGCTGAGCTGCCAATGCCTTGCGGAGTTATAGAGGCGGGGATCATAGTTGGTGATGACGATCTCCTCGTATTCGCTTCCGGCTTTCTGGGACATACTGTTGGGGCGTGTGGTGTAGAAGATGTAAAACTCCTTGTACAGATCTACGATGAAGGGGCAGTAGTTGTAGGAAACCATCACAAACCCCTGGCACTCCAGAAGCGCATCGTGGAGGCGCTGGTGGTCTTCCTTGGGAAAGCCCACCGCATAGCAGTCCTCCGCATCGTAGTAAGGCGGGTCACAGTAGAAGAATGCGTCTTCCCGGTCATATTGACGGATGAGGTCGACGCAGTCCTTGTTCTCCACCACAACATCGGCCAGCCTGCGGGAACACTCCCAGACCAGATGGAAAAAGCGGCGGATGTCGCAGGATTTTCCGGCGAAGGATTTTGCGCCGCCGCTGAAGCTGTATCGGATGAGCTTGAAATAGTCGGCGGCTCGCCGCACATCTCCGCGAGGCGCCCGTTCCAGCATCATCCTTCGGATGGTTTTGGCATCCGGCGGTTCCAGATACCGCTGGGTCAGCTCCATCTCCTCGTCCAGATAGTCATCGGTGAATTCCTCACGGGAGAAAAACTTATACAGCACATTGAAGTCATCACGGGTGTTCAGCGGCAGGAAGCCAAGCTCCAGAAGGAGCGCCATGGTTCTGTTTTTGACACAGCAGAACAGATTGGTCAGGTCGCCGTTGAAATCGTTATAAACCTCCATGCATCCCTGCTGGATCGGGCGGCTCAATGTCACTGTCCCGCTGCCGCCGAACACATCGATAAACCGGGAATAGCGCGAGGGGGACAGCTTATGAATCAGCCAGAGCAGCTTGCTTTTGCCTCCCACCCAGGGGATGAAGCTTTTCAAGCGGTATCACCTCCCTCCAGGGGGAGGGATATCTGGCCGCTGTCGGTAAATTGCTCCAACGCTTTGGTGAGGCCGCGCTCCGCATGGGCGATCTTCTTGATCCTGCTTCGGAGCTGCCGGATCGTCCTCTGCAGTTCCTCCTCGGTGTCGGCGTAATAATAGCCGGAATCAGAGCTGCAAATGGGGATGCCATCCCCGCGCAGGCTGTTGATCAACCGTCGCAGGTCGGGTCCGCGGATCTGAAAAGCGGCCTCCAGTTCACGGCTGGGGACGACTCTCAGCTCACCGCAGTGATACTCCTTCAGGTGCTTAGCGATAGGGTTGTCCGTCGTCATGAAGACTCCTTTCCGGGACAGTTACCCGGAAAGAGCACAAAAAGAAGGGGCCGTTCGTCCCTTTCGGGTAACGGCCCCTGTAGCTTTCAGGCTATTTGATTTTTCTTCTTTCATCACCTCCGTTATGGCAGAGCCTGGTCTGTACGAAGGTTTTTCACATGGACATGGTCGGCTCCATCTCCGGCTGACTGTACTCAAAATTGAGTTCCGTGCCATTCCAGGATACAAACCCATGTTCTGCGGCGGACAAGCCCATGCGCTTCATTCTCTGATTGGCATAGCCCTCAGCGTCAAAGCAGGAGGCGAGCAGTTCGTCCTTGGGATAGATGCCATCCCGTTTTGCCAGCTCTTTTCCGTAATCGGCAAGATCCATGTCACGGGGCATGAAGTGGTAGCAGTGGAGGTTCTGCGCCAGATCCAAGGCGTAATCCAGGCGGCGGCAGTCCTCCAGTTCCATAACCGCCATAAATTTATCCGCCCATCTGGGTTCTCCCTGGCCCTGTTCGCTCCAGATGTAACCAAAGTCGATGGCATGGCGAACAAGTTCCGATGCCGAGCCATACTGGGAGAGGATGTCCTCCAGCTGCGGGAGGCAGCAGTCCACATCCACGGCAATGCACTCAGTTAGGGACTCCGCTTCCAGCTCATCCAGCGCCAGAAGCAGCTCGTCCGGATGGGCGACATCCATGTGCTCGCCGGTGTCCGGAAAGCCCACCCACACGCCGCCTATGTTGGTTCGGCTGGCCAGTTTGACCCGGATTGCAAAATCGCCTTTGTCGGGGTTCATCGAAGGGTCGCCGTCCAGAAATGGATCGATCAGAGAGGTGACCTTGATGAAATGTCCATCACAGAAAGTGTTCCCGCCCTTCTGGCGATATGCTGCGCCCACTTTCTCCGGGTCAAGAAACTCCCGCGCCTGATCAGAGGGACGCTGGATCTGCTCCATGATGAATTTGCCCAGCTGAACATCATCCCCGGCCCCATAGAACAGATCATAGTGATCCAATTGATTTGCAATCAGCATCACATCGCAGGTCATCCTCGGCTGCTCAATCTGCATTGCTCCACGGAACAGAAGGCTTTCTTTTACCGTCATGTTCTCGAATCGCCGTTCCAGCCAGTCGTGTTGGGATTTGGTCATTTCAAAGCCATCCAGGAGATCCAGGAGTTGCCTGGTTTGCCGACTCACCATCACATCATCTCCATTCCGGCATTCTCTGCCTGCGTTTCTTCGCTGTGGATCGGCTCACCATCTCTGCGCTGGACCAGCCCGTAGGGGGTCAGCAGAGCGTTGTGTGCTGCCATGACATCCTGACCGTAGTTGTAGAGGGCGACGTGCTTCTGCAGAATGGACCGGGAATGCTCGTCCACAATGAAGCGAAGCTCCTCTATGGCCACCTCCTCGGGGTTTCGCTGATCAGGCTCGAGCAGATAGTCATCCAGATTTTCTGCAATCTGAACAGCGGCAGCAATATCGTGACAATCCGCCGCAAGGATAACTGCCTTGAATTTGGAAAGTTCTCCTTGTGTGCTCAGCTCCTTGAAGCATTTAGCCAACTCGTTCAGTCCATGGATATTGTCGCAGTCCATGTTTTCCAGAAGCGCAGGCATCGCGCTGTCCTCCACCTGAAAAACCATTTCCGACCAAGAGGCGCCTCCGCAAGCCTCCAGTACGGCGTCCAGCCGCTCCTGCGTGGCGGGCAGATCCAGGTACATCATGTTGTCCGGTTGCTCACCGGAGTGGAAGGGATACCTGCCGACCGTCAGGCGGATGCCATATTCCGGCGCTTCGGGAATCAAGGCCAGGCTGTCATATACCTGCTTCAGCTCGGTGTGCTGCGTGACATAACCGCCGCTTGCGAAAACGCCGCCTTCTTCAAATCTGGCTTTTCTTCCGAGCATCTCAAAGTCAAGATACTCAAAGATGGAATCCGGAATTTTTTCCAGGGCAGGGATGAAATCGTTCTCCGCATAGAACCTGCCGAGCTGCTCGTCCGATGTGGCATTAATCACATGGCAGCAGTCTGTGCTGTAGGCCAGGTCGATCATGGTGGCAATGCTGATTGGGCCGTATTTTTTTGCCACCTCCATGTTAAACAACCCTTCGAACGCTGTTCTTTCTCTGCCGTTCATCTGTCCCAGGCAGGTTGCCAGAGCATTGAGCTGATAGAGGTCGCATTCATGAGTCAGATGGACATGAAGGAACTGAAAGCCATAGTGTTCAAGAAATTCCCATCTCGGCTTGTCACCCAAGGTCATCTGGAGCTTGTCCAGCGCATCCTGAAGACCATAGTAGGTGGCCGGAAGCTCCAGCTCACACCACCGATCCGTCTTCTCTCCGAACAGCTCCACATGGAATACTTCATTCAAGGGTTATCCCTCCCATTTGGGGCCTGTAGTCCTCCTCATATTTGGTGGGATCAGCGCCGGGGACATCCCAGCCGCACATACTGCCCACCTCCATGGCCTGGCGCTGCCACATGTTGACGCCGAGCCGCTCATTCAACTGATCAGCCAGCTCCACATTCTGTTCCTTGTCGCCGGTGTCCCAATCGGAGGGGTAATAGCCGGTCTCGCCCCGGAGGATGCAGATGAGGTCGCCGGTGGACTTGAGAGTGGAGAAGCACATCTCCGGCAACCCCTCCGCCACTTTGGGTGCGAAGCGTTCCGCCTCGGTCTGGATGTCCCAATCGTCCTCCACGCTCCACAGATGGACATACAGCTCGTCATCACCGGCGCAGATATCCCGCTGTTCAAAGCCTTCGCCCCAGCCGTCCGACGCCTGACCGGAGATGTACTCCTTCAGGGTAGTCAGTTCCTCCGGTGTGAGGGTACCGACCACACGGCACTCGGCAACGCCCCAGAGCTGGCCGTTTCGATCCTCGACGGTGAACACGACAGATTTGACCTTCTGGTTGATGCTGTCATCCTCGCCATACCAGTGCATGATGCCGCTCTCGGCTTCTTCCGGCATCCGGTTGTTGATCAGAGCTCTGAGGATCTCGCCTTCATAGACCCGCAGCGACCTTCCATCCAACTGAGTGCAGTCATCCTCCATCTCTCCGTACTCGTTGCGAGTGTAGAGATCCGCTGTCAGGGGCATATACAGCTTCAGCGTGGTGGGCTCGGGCGGCAGCACAGAGAAGCTGTCCTCTCCTATGGTCAGCGCCAGGGTTCTGCCATTGTCCCACTTCATGTGGAACTGGCCGGCATCGTCGATGTAGTCCAGAGTCCCCGTGCTGCCCGGCTCCAGCGGGGCATAGGGGTCTTTCATCTCTCTGAGCTTGATCCTCGAACCTGCGGGGAACTGTTCCCGCAAGAAGTCCAACCACTCTCTCGGAATTTCTCTCATGATAATCCTCCCATTGTCATGCCCTGCCGGGGCGCATTCTGCTCCAACTCCAATCGGAGCGTTTCTACTGCTTCTGCGACTTCCGGGTCGCACTTGAAGCTGTCCAGCTTCAAGTGGTCTGTGAAGAATTGCTGTTCCCCATCCAGAGAGCGTACCAGATCCACCGTGGCGATTCCGTCTTTGGTGACGCCAATCCGTTTCTCTGGACGGTCGCTGCCCAGATAGGTGTGGATGGCCTCCTCCAAGGTCAGATCCCGGAAGATATGTTCTCCGGAGGTGTTGCAGTCGGTGATCACGAACCAGGCGTAGGTATGGGGCAGAGTTGTATTGGCGGCGTCCTGCATGGCTTTGATACCCTTTTCCGTCAGGCCGTAATTACAGGCTCGCCTTGGGTTTTCCTCTCCGGCAAAGTCCAGCAGGATATCATCCGCCGCTTTTCGGATGTCCGGGTTCTCGGTCAGGAGCTTGTAGCGGAAGCCGGTAGTGGCCATATAGGGCAGTTCCTCCCGGATGGTCTGGAGGAATGCTGTGGCGTCCGTAAATTCCGTCTGCTCACCGCTGGCATAGGTGACCCGGCCCACAGGCTTTGCCTGCTGGGCCATCTGCTGCTGGCGCAGGTCGTAGCAGTAGAGGTAGCCCTGATAGTCGCCGGGAGAAGGGGTGCAGCGGAGGCAGTAGCGGTAATGCTCGGTGTCCACGACATAGCCATAGCACCGGCCGTCCTCGGTGATCTCACCCCCATTCCGGTAGCAGTAGCTTCTCATCGAAGCCAGATCCTTGAGCGGCCCATCAGCCCGAAGCATATCTACGACTTCCTGAAGCTCACCCTTGAATTCCTCAGTGTTGAACTGGTCATCGTTGTGGGGCCACCAGGTGTGGTAGAATCCTTTTCCGGAAGATCCGAAATCTATCCGGACATGGCCGACCGTGCCCAGCCTCTCGTCGGCGGTCTCATCGAGTTCCGAATAAAAGAGGCCCGCTTCCTCGGGGGAAGCGGGCCTGATGTGAATCGGTGTATTTACTTTTACATTCTGCTTCATGGTATTTGCCTCCGTATCCGTACAGAGATGGTAAATTTGCCAGTCAAGATGTCCCATCCTACCCAGAGTTACTCGCTGGAATGCGATGGAGATGTCATCATCGTTGTAATGTTCATGATGGAAATCCAATGCGCTGATGACATCTTTCTTAATATCTGCGGCAAATCTTTCATCAAGGCTGGAGAAATATGTCCCAAAAGTCTTGTGAAGATATTCTTTGATGTCACTCTCCAACTGTTCCGATAAAGAAATGGCCATTTGCTTCACCTCCTCATGCGGAACAATACCACAGCTCAGCGGAAATAGCTATGGCCAAAAGGCGTCCTGCCGGAGAAGTGGAGATAGCCGGCGACAGCAGCCCCCAGTGCTGCCAGGGATGCCACCGTAATCATGATTTTCTTCTTCATTTACATTCCTCCCAATTATCGGATCATGTCTTTCAGGTCATTTGCATATCAAATTCCGGCTCCGGGGACTCCATGACCTGTTCCAGGTGCCGCGGGTCTACGATGACCTCGCTTTCATTCCTGCCTGTAAACAGGGCCAGGATGTGTTCCTTCCGAATCTGCGCCTCATACACCGTTCCCTCCTCACCGAAGCGGTGGGCGAACCAGTCTGCCGTTTTCCGATCCAGTGTCCAGGACAGCGCCCTGATATTTTTGGCGTTGTAGGGGGTAACGCCCCGATAGACCGTCACCGTATCCTCCAGCGCCTGGTGTGCGGCGCGCTCCTCCTCGTCCATCAGGGACTCCGGAGGGACGGATCGGAACAAGGCCACCAGTTCTCGTTTGCTCACATTGCAGTCCTGATTGGGGCATTCCTCCTGGGTCCAGGCGGTGGATAAGAGCTGTCCCAGATCCTTCTCCGAGAGAGCGGAGGCGGCAAATTTGATAAAAGTCAGATAATAGGGCGGGTTGAACAGCACGAAGATCTGATGCACATTTTTTGCGCTGTCGATCTGCTCCCCGACCATTTTGCGCCACCTTGTGCAGTCATCCGAATTGTTGATCAGGTCGACCATGGAGATGCTCCCATCCTCATTCCGAAGCGCGGAGATCCCGGAGTTTGTGAAGGGGTGGCTGACGATCACCGGGGAGAGGGCCGTTTCCTGGATCTGCACATCGAGGAGGGTGTGCGCCACCAGCTTTACGCGGAGCAGATCGGTTTCACGGGGCATCAGGAAAGGCCTCCCATCTCCATCGCCTGGGGTTCCTCAGCGAAGGGGCTACTGCATCGGCGGATCAGGCCGAACTCGGTTCGCCGGACTCCTTCCTCCGCCATAGTGTCCTCACCCAGCTTCTCAAAATCCATATATCCGTCGATGGTATCAATCAGCTCGTCATCAGCACCGATGCGCCGAAGGACTGCTTGCCCGTATTCGTAAGTGTCCTCCGGAATGCGCTCATAGTCGTCCAGATTCATGGCACAGCGGAGAGCCTCCTGCATAGTCCCCGGCTGCTCCACAGAAAGAACCGACAGATATTTCAGCAGTTCACCATCTTCACACTGCATCCCCTCAATGGCCCAAGCCAATTCGTTTGCATCTTCCACGCAGACCCCTGTAGTGGGAATGTGCTCGTCCATATAGGGAACGGAAAACGACACCTTGGTTACTGCTGCCTCTGCAAAACAATCAATTCCCAGTGTTCTTTTTACTCGCTCCAATTCTTCCTTCGTTGCCGGAAGGCAGACACTCACTTGCGCTTGGGAAGAGGAGAGGTCAAGCTGGATCTTCGATTTTTTCTCTCTGACAAGCTCATCATCCTGCTTGCGGAGCACATAGCCCGCATAGGTATAGGCGCCGCCATGCTCGGCATAGTATTCTGCGCCGATTTTTGCGAAGTCCAGATAGGGCCAGGCCGCTTCGGGGAATCTGGGGTCACCCTGAATCTGACCGGCAACAGCGACATATCGGCCAAGCGTCACATCCGAGTTTACATTAGGGATGAGAATGTAGTCCGACACCTGTTCCGCCACACGAATCATATCGTTCAGATCATTGATGCTGTTGCCATCCAAGGCGCCGGCATAGATGTTCCGTTCGCGGGAGTCCATTTTGGCAATGATGCTCGAAAGCTGATTCAGCTGTGCAAGCTGCGTTCTGGAACCAGGGTCGAGTCCGCTGAGGTACGACGGCAGATTGGCGATCACGCTTTTGATCTCGACGATCTCTGTTTTTCCTGCTCTGCTGGCCTCATCAAGCTGGCTGGCCGCTTCTGTCATGGCGTCATGAGATGCAGGCAAATTGAGCGGGACAATGACAGGACTCCCACTTCGTTTCATGAAAAGTTGGATCATGTCATTCCTCCCATCTGAAGCCCCTGTTCCCGCTGGCACTGATCCACCGGATCTTCTGCCATCAGTTCCTCCAGATCTACTGTGCCAACATAGGCGATGTAGCCTCGGTCGGTAAACACGCCCGACTGATAGTCCATGTGCTGCAGGCCATACCGCTCGTAGTCATAAAACTCGTCCAGATTGGGGTCATACTCAAAATGGCCGGATCTCTGAATCATGTATTTCCCATATTCCTCGGGGGTATGAGCGCCGGGGGCGAATTCAAACAGATCCATGTTTTCCGCCAGACGGCGGATCTGGCTGGCGTTTTCCGGCTTGGCCATGCTTACTGCCGCTCCCAACTTCTTGCGGTCATGAATCGAAAACTTCTCCACAGCCAGCGCCAGCTCATTGAGTTCGTGGATGTTATCGCACTGGAAGTCCAGTGCTACATCCACTTCCTCTGGGAATGAACTGTCAGCTATAAAGAGGCGCATATCCTTTGGGTCAGCAATGCCGGAACGCTGCATGGCGCGCTCAATTTGTCCTTTTGATGCAGGGAGATAGATCCAGGTCACATTCCTGCTGTTCTCCGGCTCCCACCGGGTGGATATCCCGACAGCAGTCATATCGGCCTCATAGTGGTAGCAGGGCAGGTGTTTTCCATCATAGAGCTGTGAAAGCTGCATGCCGTTGTCATAGACCACGCCATAGCGGGTGACGGTTCCCTCATTGTCCTCAATCAGCAGAATGGCGGTTTCCGCTCCGTCCAACTGCTCCAATTCTTCCATGCTTGCGCAGCCGCCGTGGATGTTCATGTAGTGGTCACGGCCAATCTCCTTTAAATTTGTGAAGTCCGTAATCACCGTTGCCTGCTGACAACAAAAGGTCAGATTGATGAGATCCTTCATGCTGGCGAGATTCAGCTTTTCAGCCATCGCCTGAAATTGCGAAAACTCGCCCACAGTAAAGCTGTCCAACCGCTTTGCCAGATAGTCCAACTCATCAATGTTGACCTTGGTGCATACCAGCCGATTCAGCACAGGCCAGGCACTGTCGAGCGAGTCCAAGCGGCAGTCGGCTTCAGAGGCACCGCCGATCTCCAGTGCCTCCAACAGCGAAACGCAGTGGTCGTACTGATTTCTGGGAATGGGAAGAAGGATCGTCGCAACACCGTATTCCGGGTGGTCGGCGTTGCTCAGAACTGCTTCCATCATCACATTGCATCACCTTACTTTCCTTCAAAATTCAAAATCGCATCTCCGTACTTAGCCAGAAGCAGAGCGCAGACAATCAGGTGGAACGCCTCATCTGTGACCAATTCGGGGGATGCGAGATCGGCAAGAGTGATATTGCGGCTGCCGGTGGAGATGGCTTTGGCCGCCTGATAAACACTGTACAGCTCCGGTTGGATGCCGGCGAGCTGGACAGATTGGAAGTCAAACCCACTGGCATCAAACTTCCAGATCATCCTGCGCCAGATGTCCCCATACGCCGTGAGAAGAAACAGTGCGACCAGGTTACGGTTCGGCATTCGAAAACAGCGCTCACGCCAGTGCTGCCAGCGCTCACGATGACTATCGCTCAGGAAAAATTCAATGGAGCAGCCATTGAAACTCCTCTCTAACCGGGCCTGAAGCTGCGCTCCAGCTTCAGGGAAGAAGCAATCCCTGACAAACTCGTTGAGGTCAATCGCACCAGCCACGATCCGTTCATCCAGACAGACGCACTGCTCCAAAGGGCAGGGATGATTGCGTCTGAAGTTCATGCAGTATGGGCACTCCATGTCATCTCTGCTATATTGAAAACCGGGATAGTATCGGCCATGGCCTCTGGGCTTGAAATAGGGCGGGGTCATCATCTGCTGTTCCATCTGGCACAGCGGTGTATCCCGCATGAAGTAGCGTGTCATAAGGTCATGCCCATCCCTTTCTGCTTGATTTCGCAATCGTCTTCCCTGATTCCCTCATTCTCCTCCGTATCGCTTTTCTGGCCGGGCATAAGGCATTCGCCCGGATAAAGCTCCATTTCGTACAGCACGCTGTTATCACCGCTTCTGCGGTCAAGAACCTTGATGGTCGTGCCCTCAAATAAATAGTTGGATGCCTTTTCGAAATCAGAGCGGAATCCCTTCCCGTAATTACAGGTCGAATACTGATGAGTCGGCTGATCCTTGACCACGGAATAGTAAGCGTTGGTCTGAACCTCAGTCACCACCCGTACAAGCCCGACCAGGGCAGGGTGCTTGCTATGGCTGGTTGCCACCAACTCTGTCCCGGGGCGGATACAGCGTTTCAACTCAGCCAGGTTTTTGATGCGCAGCGGCGCTTTTTGTTCGTTCTTTTGATCCAATCTTCAATCCTCCTGTCTGGTTTGAGGCAATAAAAAAGCGCCGGAGTCTTATTTCTAAAACTCCGGCGCTTGAATATTACATGATCGGTTCTTGGTTATAGGGTTCCATGAGGTGCTGCTCCTGCTCCCTTATGCGATCCAGAGCATCGGGAGCTGCAATGGCAATCTGCTCCTGAATGCCCCGGATGCACTTTTCCTGCTCGGCAGTCAAATCAAAACCAGCGTCTAAGGTGTCAGAGCAGCACCGGTAGATTTCGATAAGATGCTCCTGATTGAAGATCTGCTGTTTGGAAATGAGGCCGGCGCGGATGGCGAAGTCCTGTTTGGCACCTGCATAGTTTTCCTGAAAGTAATTGCCCTGATTGAGACCTGTGCGGTCGAAGCTCCAGTCCCATGTGACGAATTGGACGCCAAGCCGGGTGGGATGGGCAGCCAGCACGGCTCCATTGAAGTCAGCCAGCAGGCGGTAGTCACCGGTCAGGCTTTGGGCTTGCAGGGGCGGGGCCTGTTCCAGCAGTGTCATGTACTCCCGCACGGTGCAGGCCAGATCGGTGGCTCGCTCACAGGCTCGTTCCCGTTCCGGCGTCGCTACATCCTCCTGCCAGTAGCGAACGCCTCCGTCCGCTGTGATCCGGCAGAGGGGGAGACCATCCCACTCCACAGGAAGCAATTCATCCTGTTCCGGCTGCGGAGTGAATCCCTCACAGTGGAGAGCGGTGCGAAGCTCCTGAAAAAACTGTTCTCGGTTCATTTACTACCTCCTGATATTTAGTGCCCTTTTTGAATTTGTCTGAAAGCAAAAAGGGCGCCAATCTGATGGCCCGTCGTGACCAACAAATTGACGCCTCAAATTTTGTGTATTCTATTGATAGAAAAATAGCGCCCTTTTTGAAAATTGATGCTTCAAAAAGGGCGCTACATGGTTTCTGGTTTTGCCAACCTCCGAGAAGAGGGGGTTCGAATCCCACCAGTTAGGGGGAAACAGCGGTTGGCATCTATGGAATCATCCGTGAATTTTTGAGCTGAAAAAGCCCGGAAACGGTTGATGCCACTGGCTTTTCGCCAGTGGCATCTATACCGTTTTGATTTTATGGTGAGCCATCGGGGATTCGAACCCCGGACACCCTGATTAAAAGTCAGGTGCTCTGCCAACTGAGCTAATGGCTCACGGCGCTATATTATTATAGCAACCTGCCGGTGGTATGTCAAGGGATTTCGATAAAAAAATTCAGCCCTCTGCCATCGCCACCAGATACTTGTGCACGCGCAGGCGATACTGGTCGTACATGCCAAGGCTCTCATACAGCGCTTTGTAGTATCCAAAGAGGCTTCGCTTGGTGCCCAGCGCCCCGCGCAGGGTGATCTGGGTGGAGGTGATGCTGGCGGGATTCTTCACATAGTAATAGATGGGAGTGGTCAGCGCGCAGAAGCGGGACGCATAGCGGATGTATTCCAGATTGAACAGGAAATCCTCGCTCCAGCCCAGTTCCTCGCTGCATTGCAGCTGGTGGGTGTGGATGATGTCGGCGCGGTAGAGCTTGTTCCACATCACGCCGTAATAGAAGCTGGCCGGTTCGTCCATCAGATGCCGGGCGAAGGTGCGGGTGTCCATCGGCTGCTGGCTGTCCAGGAAACCAATCGCCTTCAGCGCCGGGCGGCGGGGCAGCAGACGCGCCATCACGCACGGTTCGGCCGGTTCGTCCTCCTCGGGGCGCACCCGCCAGTAGTGCGCGATCACCAGGTCGCTGGCGGTGGCAAGCGCCCGGTCCACCAGCAGCTCGGTGGCGTTGGGCGCCAGGTAGTCGTCGCTGTCCACAAACTGCAGATATTCGCCCTTCGCCACTCCAATGGCCAGATTGCGGGTGGCGGATACGCCCGAGTTCGGCTTGTCCAGCACCTGGATGCGCCTGTCCACCCCGGCGTACATGCGGCAGATCTCCAGGCTTGCATCGTGGCTCCCGTCGTTTACCAAAAGGATCTCCAGATTTTTATAGCTCTGCCGCCGCACGCTCTCGATGCAGCGGCCAAGATGCGGGGCCGCGTTGTATACCGGCACGATCACAGTCACCAGTGGCTGCATCCCGTTGTCCTCCTTGCTGTGGAATACATCTATTATAACACACCCAAACCGGCTTGTCATGGAGAATTTCCGCCCGGCGGCGAAGGTTCCAGCGTCCCGCAAGAAAGATTTTTGCCCCCCGCAGCAAATTTTTGTGGGGGAAAACCGGGCTTTTTTCAGAAAACCTCTTTGCAAGCCGCACAAATTTGGTATAATAATAAGCATCGAAAAGGCTCCAAATGGGACCTTTTTCGGGTCCGCCGCTTGCTGCGCGGGCTTTTTTGCCAGGAGGGAGCCTCTATGGATCAACCTGTTCTGCAATTGCAGAATATCACAAAACAATTTGACGGCACCCCGGTGCTGCGCGGGATCGACCTGTGCGTGAACGCGGGGGAATTCATCACGCTGCTGGGTGCGTCGGGCTGCGGCAAAACCACCACCCTCCGCATCATCGCGGGTCTGGAAACGCCGGACACCGGCAAGGTGCTGCTGGGCGGCGAAGACGTCACCAGCCTTGCGCCCAACCGCCGCGGCGTCAACACCGTGTTTCAGAACTACGCGCTGTTTCCCCACATGACGGTGGCGGCCAACGTCGGCTACGGGCTGCGTTTGCAGAAAAAGGACAAAGCCGACATCCGCACGCGCGTGGAAAAGCTGCTGGAGCTGGTGCAGCTGGAAGGCTACGGCAAGCGCATGCCGGCCGAGCTGTCGGGCGGGCAGAAGCAGCGTGTGGCCATCGCGCGGGCGCTGGCGGTGCAGCCGAAGGTGCTGCTGCTGGACGAACCGCTGGGCGCGCTGGACCTGCAGCTGCGCCGCCAGATGCAGTTTGAGCTGAAGCGTCTGCAGCAGCAGCTGGGCCTGACCTTCATCTACATCACCCACGACCAGGAAGAGGCGCTGAACATGTCCAGCCGCATCGCCGTGATGCGGGACGGACGCTTTGAACAGATCGGCACCCCCGCCGAGGTCTACGACCATCCCCGCACCGCCTATGTGGCCCGCTTTGTGGGCACCGCCAACATCCTGCGCGGCACTGTGAAGCGCTCCGGCCCGGTCACCTGCATCGAAACGCCCGCCGGATGTGCCTGTGCCGCGGCGCAGGGCACGCCGCCGGCTGCCGGCAGCACGGCCAGCCTGGCCGTTCGCAGCGAGCAGGTGCAGTTCTCCACCGACCTCTCCGCCGACGGGATGGACGGCGTGATCCGGGAAAAGAACTTCGCGGGCGGGATGCTTCGCATCGTGCTGGAGCTGGCAGGCGGCCAGCAGCTGGTGGCCAGCCGCCACGGCATCGACCTTCCCGCCCAGCCCGGCCAGCAGGTGAAGATCACCTGGCAGCCGGACCACGCGGTGCTGGTGCAGGACGAGGAGGCGGGCGCATGAAAAACACCCGCCGTGGTCTGTGGCTGACCCTTCTGCCCATGTACCTGTTCACGCTGGTGTTTGTGGCCGGGCCGCTGGTGTACATGGTGGTGCTCAGCTTTCTGCAGCGGGACGAGAGCTGGGGCGTCACCGCCAACTTCACCCTGCAGAACTACACCCAGATCTTCCAGCCGGTCTACCTGCAAACCTTTGCCGACTCGCTGGGCCTGGCGCTGCTGTCCACCGCGCTGATCGTGCTGGTCGGCTATCCGTTCGGCTATTTTATGGCGCGGCTGTCGGCCCGAGGGAAAAAGCGGATGATGCTGGCGCTGATGATCCCGTTCTGGACAAGTTCGCTCATCCGCCTGTACGGGTGGATCATCATTTTCCGCGCCAACGGGCCGCTGGACCAGCTGCTGATGGGGCTGCACATCACAAGCGAACCGCTGCGCCTTCTCTACACCTACCCGGCCGTGGTGGTGGGCATGGTGTACGCGCTGGTGCAGTTCATGATCTTCGCGGTGTATTCCAGCGCCGAGAAGATGGACTGGAGCCTGGTGGAAGCGGCGCGGGACCTGGGCGCTTCGCCCTTCACCGCCTTCTGCACCGTCACCCTGAAAATGACGCTGCCGGGGCTTTTGTCCGGCGTCATCCTCACCTTTATCCCGTCGATGGGCCTGTTCTTCATCGCCGACATCCTGGGCGGCAATACGGTGGTGCTGGTGGGCAGCCTGATCGAAGACCAGCTGGTCAAGGCGCACAACACGCCCTTTGCCGCCGCGCTGTCGGTGGTGCTGATGCTGATGACCACCGCGATGATCGCGTTCTACCGCAAGGTGTCAGACGTGAAGGAACTGGAGGGGCTGCTGTGAAAAAAGGACGTTTCCGCTTTTCGTATCTGTATATGGGGCTGGTGCTGGCGATCATGTACCTGCCCATCCTGCTGACGGTGATCTATTCCTTCAACGAGAGCAGGATCAGCTCGGTGTGGGGCGGCTTTTCGCTCACCTGGTACCGGCAGCTGTTCCGGGACGAGGAGATGTTCCACGCGCTGTGGAACAGCATCGTGCTGGCAGTGTGCAGCTGTCTGCTGGCCGCCGTGCTGGGCACGCTGGGAGCTTTCGGGATGACGCGGGTGAAAAGCCGTCTGAACGGGCCGATGGAGTATCTGTCCACCCTTCCCATCATGATCCCGGAGATCATTCTGGGCATGGTGTTCCTGGCCTTTTTCGGGCTGCTGGGGCTGCCGTTCGGCATGCTCACCCTGATCCTGGCCCACACGGCCTTCTGTGTGCCGTATATCTTCATGCTGGTGAAGGCGCGGCTGGTGGGCATGGACCCCAGCCTGGCCGAAGCGGCCCGCGATCTGGGCGCCGGTGAGGTGCGCGTCTTTTTCGACATCACCCTGCCGCTGATCGCCCCGGCCATCGCGTCGGGTATGCTGCTCAGCTTTGCCATGAGTTTCGACGACGTCATCATCAGCATCTTTGTCACCGGCGTGAACGTGAACACCCTTCCCATCCGGGTGTACACCCAGCTGAAAACCGGCGTCACCCCCGAGATCAACGCCCTGTGCACCCTGATGCTGGCGGGCACGGTGCTGCTGGTGGCGCTGTCTGTCTGGATCGGCCGGGAGAAAAAGCACGCCCCCAAGCTCTGACCCCCCTGTTTTGATTTTTATATATTTTATATATAATGTAAGGAGGATTCTTATGAAAAAACTGTTTTCTGCCGTTCTGGCCGGCGCTGTGCTGGCCGGTTCGCTGGCCGGGTGCGGGCAAAGCGCCGACCGCGAGCTGAACCTGTTCACCTGGGTGGGCATGTTCCCCGACGAGGTGCTGGCGGACTTCACCGCCGAGACCGGTATCAAGGTGAACTATTCCAACTTCGACACCGACGAATCCATGCTGCAAAAGCTCAGCCAGGCCGAAGGCGGCGACTACGACCTCATCATCGCCGACGACTACATCATCCAGACCGCCATCGAGCAGGGCCTGGTGGCCAAGCTGGACAAATCCAAGCTGGAGAACATCGGCAACGTGAACCCCGTCTATCAGGGCCAGTTCTACGATCCCACCGACGAGTACACGGTGCCCTACGGCGCGGGCGTGCAGACCATTGTCTACAACCCCGCGATGGTGGACAAGGAGATCACCGGCTACGCCGACCTGTGGGATTCCGCGCTGGCCGATAACCTGGCCGTGGTGGGCAACTACCGCGTGATCAACGGCATGGCGCTGAAGGTGATGGGCGAGAGCTACAACACCGAGGACCCCGCCGTTATCGCCGAGGCGGGCGAAAAGCTGCTGGAGCTGGCGCCGAACATCCGCCTCATCAAGGACAGCAACACCCAGGACGACCTGATCTCGGGCGAGGTGGGCGCCGCTGTGATGTACACCAGCCAGGTGACCCTGGCAATGATGGCCGACCCCAGCCTGAAGGTGGTGTTCCCCAGCGAGGGTATCGGCCTGGGCATCATGGCGCAGTTCATTCCGGTGAACGCCCCGCATTCGGACGAAGCGCATGAGTTCATCGACTACATCCTGCGCCCGGAGGTGGCGAAGGAGTGCTTCCAGTACATCGGCTACTACTGCACCAACCAGGCAGCCGATGCGCTGATCGACGAGGAATTCCGCAGCTTCCTCACCCTGCCGGAGGATTTCGACGCCGCCAGCACCGAGATGATCCAGCCCATCAGCGCCGAGGCGGAGGAGGCCCACGTGCAGGCCTGGACCGAGTTCAAGAACGCCTGCGGCCAGTAACCGGCGAACGGTATATAAAAAGCAAACGAGCGGCAGGGCCGGGAGATTTTCCCAGCCCTGCCTTTTTAGCCTGTCAGGAAAGGATTCGGCCTGTGGCGGAAAGGCTTCCGGTTCCCTCCAACGGCTTCCCCCTGGGGGGAAGCTGTCGCCGCAGGCGACTGATGAGGGGAAGTCTCCCGGCACACACAATCCCCGCCCAAAGCCGTTTCAGACTGCCGACAAATCTTTCTGCTCTGCACAGAGGAAAGGCTTCCGGTTCCCTCCAACGGCTTCCCCCTGGGGGGAAGCTGTCGCCGCAGGCGACTGATGAGGGGAAGTCTCCCGGCACACACAATCCCCGCCCCAATCCCTTTCAACAAGCCAAAGCGGCAGGACCGGAAAATTTTCCTGTTCATATCGTCCGTTCCCCTGCGCAGAGGGAACCATCCGCCACCGGCGGCTGCCAGGCAATAAGCACCGCCCGAAATTCACAAAGGCACTTCACAAAAAAGCCCCGCCTTTCCGTGCGGAAAAGCGGAGCCTTTTGAACAAGATCAAAGCGGAAGATTGCGCAGAACCCCAAACAGCAGCAGTCCGCCACCGTACACAGCCAGCAGGATCTGGTTCCAGCGGGGCTGCGGACGTCCGGCAGCACAGCGCCGCCATTCGTGCACCAGCTCAAACGCCAGCAGCGGCAGCGTGCACAGCAGAAAGGCGTTGGCCGCAAAGGCGGCCCGAATATCCAGCCGGGACAGCGCCACCAGCATGGTGGTCACGCCGCAGCCGGGACAGAGCAGCCCGGTCGCCAGATGGAACGGGCAGGGGATGCCCGGCCCGCCCAGCCGCAGCCAGACGAGATACAGCGCCCCCGCCGCAAGCAAAGCGACCCAGACTCTGCGCGTGTGTCCCATATCAGGCGGCCTTGTTCAGGGTGTCCTGCATCAGCGCGTAGCTCACAACGCTCAAACCAAAGATGGAAAGCAGCAGGTAGACGATGCCGCTGCTGCCGGGGTACCCCTTGATGCGGTCGCAGCGCTCGCCCATCTTGTACATCCAGTACAGTCCGTAGATGCCGCAGGTGACCAGGGACAGCAGGAACACCATACCGCCGCTGGTGGCGTTCACTTCGCCGGCCGCCGCGTTCACCTCGTCGTTCAGCACGATCATCCAGTAAATGCCGTACAGGCCGCAGGTGACCAGATACAGGATGATGCACAGGGCGATGCTGCGCGGGGGCGTGCCGCGCATGCCGGGCGCCGGGCCGAAGCCGCCGAAACGGGAACCGCAGTTCGGGCAGTTCACCGCATTGTCGTCGCAGGGGGTTCCGCATTGGGGACAGTATTTCATTTTGATTCCTCCTTAGGTGGGATGGGGATATGATTCGCTATTCAGTATTATACTAAATCTCTTTCCAAAAAACAATCAAAAAGCACAAAAACGCCCATCCGATACGGTGATTCTGTCGTGTTGCGCCGTCCGCAGGATATTTTTGTAAACAGCTAAAACTTTTTTGCGATGCGGCATGGATTTTGTTCACACTGTAAAATCTTTCCGCGCAGGGGGAAAAGCGCGTTGACAACCGCCGTTTTGTTCCGCTATTATAGGGAAATAATCCGTTTTCTGCGGGCGGTGCAGCGCCGTCCGCCCAGCCACAAGGAGGAAGCATATGACCCAAACTGTTCTGGTTGTGGATTTCGGCGGTCAGTATAACCAGTTGATCGCCCGCCGTGTGCGCGAGTGCAACGTGTACACCGAGATCGTGCCCTATACGGCCGCGATGCAGGCCATCCGGGAAAAGCAGCCCCGCGGCATCATCTTCACCGGCGGTCCCAACAGCGTGTATGAGGACGGCGCGCCGTCCATCAGTAAGGAAGTGTTCGAGCTGGGGATCCCGGTCCTGGGCATCTGCTACGGTTCCCAGCTGATGATGCATCTGCTGGGCGGCCATGTCTGCAAGGCCCCCGAGCGCGAATACGGCAAAACCGAAGTGTTCGTGAACACCGACAGCAAGCTGTTCCAGAACGTAAGCCCCTCCACCATCTGCTGGATGAGCCACAACGACTACATCGAGAAAGCGGCCCCCGGCTTTGCCGTTTCCGCCCACACGGCCAACTGCCCGGTGGCGGCGGTGGAGTGGCCGGAAAAGGGCCTGTACGCCGTCCAGTTCCACCCCGAGGTGCTGCACACCGCCGAAGGCAAGACCATGCTGTCCAACTTCGTGTACAACGTCTGCGGCTGCGCGGGCGACTGGCGCATGGACAGCTTTGTGGAGCGGTCGGTCGCCGCTCTGCGCGAGAAGATCGGCAGCGGCAAGGTGCTGTGCGCGCTGTCGGGCGGCGTGGATTCGTCGGTGGCGGCGGTGATGCTGGCCAAGGCAGTGGGCAAGCAGCTCACCTGCGTGTTCGTGGACCACGGCCTGCTGCGCAAGAACGAGAGCGAGGAAGTGCAGGCGGTGTTCGGCCCGGAGGGCGAGTACGACCTGAACTTCATCTGCGTGAACGCCCGCCAGCGCTTCTACGACCGTCTGAAGGGCGTGGAGGAGCCGGAGCAAAAGCGCAAGATCATCGGCGAGGAATTCATCCGCGTGTTCGAGGAAGAGGCCAAGAAGATCGGCCGTGTGGATTTCCTGGTGCAGGGCACCATCTATCCGGACGTGGTGGAAAGCGGCTTCGGCGGCGAGTCCACCGTGATCAAGAGCCACCACAACGTGGGCGGTCTGCCCGACTATGTGGACTTCAAGGAGATCGTGGAGCCGCTGCGCGACCTGTTCAAGGACGAGGTGCGCGCCGCCGGCCGTGAGCTGGGCATCCCCGAGTATCTGGTGAGCCGTCAGCCGTTCCCCGGTCCGGGCCTGGCCATCCGCATCATCGGCGAGGTGACCGAGGAGAAGATCAAAATGGTGCAGGACGCCGACGCCATCTGGCGCGAGGAGATCGCGGCGGCGGGCGAGGACAAGGGCCTGGGCCAGTACTTCGCCGCGCTGACCAATATGCGCAGCGTGGGCGTGATGGGCGACGAGCGCACCTACGACTATGCGGTGGCTCTGCGCGCCGTGACCACCACCGACTTCATGACGGCGGAACCCGCCTATCTGCCCTGGGACCTGATCGCCAAGGTGACCAGCCGCATCGTGAACGAGGTGCCCCACGTGAACCGCGTGATGTACGACTGCACGGGCAAGCCCCCCGCAACCATTGAGTTCGAATAAACGATACAGCGTCGGAAACTTGTAAAATATGCAGATTTCCGGCGCTTTTTCCTACGTTTGAAAGACAGAAAGAAGACACTTTGCATGAAAGACAACCTGGTCGTCAAGCACGTGCGGCTCACCTTCGATGAGTGGAACCGCTCCATCCGGTACAAAACCGTTTATCTGACCGAGGATGCGCAGCGGTGTTGTGCGCTGATCTGCATCGAACAGGTGAAAGACTCGCAAATCTGGAATATCTTCGGTGGGGAGATCACAGTGGCGGACGATGGATACACTTGGCTGGTAATTGCACAAAAGCAGAAAAACTATGTTGTGACGATGTATATGAACAGTGAATGCCAGCCGCTTTTGTGGTACATCGATATGACGGACGGTATGGGAAAAGACCCGGACGGCGTTGCCTTCTACAACGACATCTTTCTGGACCTGCTCGTCTCTCCGACCGGAGAATTCCGTGAGGATGACCGGGATGAGCTGGAAGCAGCGCTGGCACAGGGAGTGATTTCCGACGTACAGTATCATCTGACGAATACCACCGCGGATTCCCTAAAACGCAAAATCACCTCTGATCCGCATTGGCTGCAGAGGGAATGTCAGGCAGTGCTCGACACGGTGCGGCGGGAGATTGCAGAGGGCAGATGTCGAAAAATTTGCTCATCCTGAGAATATGCCAACAGGCCGCGGTCAGTCTGCAAACCGGTCACGGCCTGTTTTTATTCTGCTGACAGAACGAGGTGGATAGACAGCCGCCCCTCCTGCCAGTGGGCGATTTGCGGCCAGTCCAGCTTGCACAGGTTGCCGCGCGTAGGCGATAAGAAAATCTGTAAGATCGACCATATACCGAACTATACTTGTATATATCGTTAAAGTTATACGATTAAAATCATTAAAAGGCAACGACAAACAAAAGTATATAAAAGGCAACGACAAACAAAAGTATATGTACGAAAAACACAAGCAAAGTGGGGGGATGCAGATGAAAGATATTCTTTCTGCCATAACCGCATATCGAGAGGACCGAGGCTGGACAGAATACCAGCTTGCAGAGCGATTAGGTTTGCCGCAGTCCACGATTTCCTCGTGGTATCGCAAGAATATGATCCCCACCCTTCCGTCCTTGGAAAAAATCTGTACAGCGTTTGGGATCACACTTTCTCGGCTGTTTGCCGAAGGAGAGGCGCCGGTTTCGTTGACCGATTCACAGAGGAAACTTCTGGAGCGCTGGTCGAGACTGAGCGAGGAACAGCAGGCCGTAGTATTCGCTTTGATCGACAAAATGTAAAAATACCGCCAGAAGCAGCATCTTTTGAAGGCGTTTTGGCGGCGCTGTTTGTCAATCGAAATTGAACAGCGGCTGTCTGCGGAATAAGAAAAACTCCCGCCTGCTTCTTCACAGGAAACAGGCGGGAGTTTTGCATGCCCCCAAAACCGCCGGCCAACAGCCGAGAAGCGACTGATTCCGTATCACCGTTCATAAAAACATCTGCGCCCAACTTGCAGAAACCGTGCAGAGAGTGGTATGGTATAGATAGGGCAAAAAGACATACAACACCCCCAGATGATGCTCCCCTGAAAGAAAAGCATCTGGAGCGTCTACATACTGGAGGAGTGCACGGCAGACGAAAAGGAGTGGTTTGCATGAATCGGACACTGCGGGAGCATGCGGAGGAGATTGTGCGCCGCTCCATCGCGGCGGTGCTGCCCGACGAGGCGGTGCGCCGCGCACTGGCCGGCCATCCGTTCGCCGGGCGGGTGTATCTGGTGGCGGCGGGAAAGGCGGCCTGGCAGATGGCGCACACCGCCGCCGGCTGTTTGGGCAGTGCGCTCACCGCCGGTGTGGTGGTCACGAAATACGGGCATGTGAAGGGGGAGATCCCCGCCTGTACCTGCTATGAGGCGGGCCACCCGGTGCCGGACGAACGTTCTTTTTCCGCCACCCGGGCCGCGCTGGAGCTTGTGCAGCGGGCCGGAGAAGGAGACACCGTGCTGTTCCTCTTATCGGGCGGGGGCAGCGCGCTGTTTGAAAAGCCGCTGGTCAGCGGCGAGGAGCTGCAAAGCATCACCGGGCAGCTGCTGGCCTGCGGGGCCGACATCGTGGAGATGAACACGGTGCGCAAGCGCCTGTCGGCGGTGAAGGGCGGACGTTTTGCCCGGCTGTGCGCCCCGGCGAAGGTGTACGCGGTGGTGCTCAGCGATATCATCGGAGACCCGCTGGATATGATCGCCTCCGGCCCGGCCTGTCCCGATTCCTCCACCTGTGCGCAGGCGCTGGAGGTGGTGGAGCGGTACGGTTTGCGCCTGAGCGATGCGGCGATGGACTGTCTGCGCCGCGAGACGCCCAAGCAGCTGGACAATGTGGAGACCTGCATCACCGGCAGCGTGCGCCAGCTGTGTGCCGCCGCGGCCGCTGCCTGCCAGGAGCTGGGCTATCAGCCCCTCGTCCTCACCGACCGCCTGTGCTGCGAGGCGAGGGAGGCGGGCCACTTTCTGGCCTCTGTCCTCAAAAGCCACGAGGAGACACGGCAGCCGCTGGCGTTTATCGCGGGCGGGGAGACCGTGGTGCACCTCACCGGAGCAGGGAAGGGAGGCCGCAACCAGGAAC
Source organism: Anaerofilum sp. An201 (assembly GCF_002160015.1). Lineage (GTDB taxonomy): Bacteria > Bacillota > Clostridia > Oscillospirales > Ruminococcaceae > Anaerofilum > Anaerofilum faecale. The sequence continues at coordinate 22,624 of NZ_NFJT01000004.1, forward strand.
TGGCGCTGGCGGCCGCGCCGGGCATCGCGGGCATGGCGAATGCGGCGCTCTTCAGCGTGGGCAGCGACGGCACCGACGGTCCCACCGATGCGGCGGGCGGGTATGTGGACGGCGACACCCAGGCAGAGCTGGCCGCGCAGGGATATTCCGTGCCCGAAGTGCTGTCCGGCAACAACGCCTATCCCGCCCTCCGGGCAGTGGGCGGGCTGCTCTTCACCGGCCCCACCGGGATGAATGTGAACGATGTGGCGGTGGCCCTGGTGAGGGAAAAGATGTGATACGGTCATCGTGCGGCCAAACATTGGGAGGATATGGATGCGATGTTTTTGGGCAGAGGGGAAGAATGGCAGCTTTGCGTTCCGCGACAACCAGGACGATCAAAATCCGGGAGGAACATATGAAGCTGCATACAGAGCACATTACGGAAAACAGCCGGTATTGGGAAGCCGTCAACAACTCGCAAAGGAAGCCTTTCCGCCGGAGGAATATCTCGCGCCCCAAACGCTGAGAGAAAGAGAAGGCGCGATTTCTATCTGCTGAACGGGTACCGGGAAACGGGCGTATTTCTGTCGTATTTGGGCGTGGATTATGAAGTGTTTTGCATGGACCGGAGTTTTCTGGAGGACGATTTCAAAGAGATGATGAAAACGATCCATATAAAAGGCTTCAGCCCGCACTATTTCCACAAATAAGCAATGCCATCCGCAAAAAGCAGCAAGTCTGAAAAGAATTGCTGCTTTTTTCCTGCCGTTCCGTCTCCGCGGGAGCCTTCAAAGTTTTGCCGAGACCCAGAAGCTGGCGCCGCCGCCCGGCGTCTCGTCCACGCCCAGCGCAAGGCCGCATCGCGCGGCCAGCTCGGCTGCCACAGACAGCCCCAGCCCAAAATGCCGCCGGTCGGCGCGGCTCTCCTCCGCACGCCAGAAGCGCCGGAACACCTTTTCCCGCACCGGCGGCGGGATGCCCGGCCCGTGGTCGGCCACCGTCCATACGATCCGTCCGGTCTCGGCGCGGCAGCGCAGTTCCACCGCTGTGCCCGGGGGCGCATATCGCAGCGCGTTGTCCAGAAAGATGGCCAGGATCTGGCACAGCTCTTCCCGGCACACCGTCACCGCGGGCAGCGCGCAGGGCGGAAGGTCACAGCGGAGCGGCCGCCCGGTCTGGCGCGCCGCCGGTTCCCACGCCTCGGCGGTATCCAGCAAAAGCGTGTCCGGCTCCAGCAGCTGCGGACGGCTGGACTGCACCATCCCGCCGCCCGATAAGATCAGCAGCTGGTCGATCAAACGGCCCATCCGCGCCGCTTCGGCGTCCAGCAGCCCGATGTGTCGCCGTGCAGCGGCGGCGTCCTCTTTTTCCAGCACCGCAAGCCCTGCGCGCAGCACGCCCAGCGGAGTGCGCAGTTCGTGCCCCGCCGCCCGCACAAAGTCCTTCTGGCTCTGCATCGCCTGTTTCACCGGCCGGATGGCGCGCCCGGCCACCACCCAGCACACCGCTGTCACCAGCGCGACGCCCGCCAGCGCCACGCAGCCAAAGCCTGCCCCGGCAAGCGCCAGCGTGCGGCGTTCTGCGGCCAGCAGCTGCCACACCACCAGCAGATGCCACCCGTTTTCGGTGGGCTGCTTGCGTGCCGCCGCCCGCACCGCCTGCCCGTCCGCCGTGGCGTGGGGCAGCAGGATGCTCTCGCTCTGTGACGGGGAAGCCTTGCAGTCGAACCCCTGTCTGTCCAGCTGTGCGCACAGCTCGCTGCCGGTTCCGGCGGTCCCGGCCAGCCCGGACAAGCGAAGCGGCGCTCCGTTCTCCTCAAAATACAGCCCGATGCCGCTGCGCTGTGCCGTCTGGCGCAGCTGTTCCAGATCCAGCGTGCCGGTGCGCAGCCACTGCCCGGACAGATCGGATACCACCGCCTCGAACGACGCCTGCCGCTGTGCTGTGTACAGCCGCCCGGTGAGCCAAAAGGTCGCCGCCGCCACAGCCAGCACCACGCCGCCGGTCAGCAGCGCGGCCAGCACGGTCAGCTGCCGGCGCAGACGCCCTAACATACGCACACGCGGTAGCCCAGCCCGCGCACGGTTTGGATCTGCACCCGGCTGCCCACCTGGTTCAGCCTGCGCCGCACAAAGAAGATGTAGTTGTTCAGGTTGCCTTCCTCCACCTCGCTGTCGTCGCCCCACACCCGCTCGAAGATCAGCGGGCGGGGCAGCGTCTGGCCGGGATTCCGGAACAGAAATCCCAGCAGCGCCGCTTCCCGCCCCGACAGTTCGCAGCTGCCGGCCGGCCCGGTGAGGATGCGGGCGGAAAGATCCAGCGTCACGTCGTCGAATCTGAGCGCCGCGCCGTATCCTCCGAGGCGGCTTCGCACCAGCGCGCGCAGCCGTGCACGCAGCTCGGCGGCATCGAAGGGCTTGGCGAGGTAATCGTCCGCCCCGGCGTCCAGGCCCTCTACCTTGTCGGCGGCGGAGCCCAGCGCGGTCAGCATCAGCACCGGCAGTGCAAAGCCTTCCGCACGCATCCGGCGCACAAGATGCAGCCCGTCCGCGCCGGGCAGCATCCGGTCCAGGATCACCGCGTCGAAGGCGTCTGCGTGGAGGCGGTCTATCCCTTCGGCGGCGGTGGGGGCGGTGGTCACGGCGACGCCGTCCGCCCGCAGCAGCTGTTCCAGAAACCCGCACAGCGCGCGGTCGTCCTCGATCAGCAGCAGTTTCATGCAAACACTTCCTGTCTGTTTGTGGGGATGATATCCTACAGGATATCCCAAAAAGATTTATTTTCTGTCTAACGCCGGTTTTAGACGCGATTTCCATATACGCCCGGTATGCTGAGGGCAGAACACCGAACAAGGAGGAAACCTGTATGAACAATCGAGTGACAGCGCTGGCCGCGGCGGCGCTGCTGCTGGCCGGGTGTGCGCCGCAGAGCGTGACGCCGGCCGAAGAAACGGTGGCGGGGGGCTATGTCGAGCAGCGCTTTTCGATGCCGGAGGGCTTTTTCTGCGAGGCGCTCGTGCCCAACGCCGACAGCACCCTCACACTCTACGGCGGTACAGACAGCATGGCCTGGCGCGACCCGGCCGGTGTGCGGGGCGGGGTGCTGGCCTGCGCCGTGCAGCCGGACGGCACCATGCAGCCATACACCCCTGCCTGGAACGCGCAGCTTTTGGAAATCTGCGCAGACACGCCGGGGATCGGGCTCAGCCTTGCGGCCGACGAAGCGGGCGCGGTCTATCTTCTGGCCGACCAGCCGGGCGGGGAGACGCCGTTCCGGCTGTGGAAAGCGGAGGGCGAGGCCCTTGCCGAGATCCCGGTGGAGCTCGCCGCGCTCGCCGAAACCCCGCAGCCGGACGATGTGGTGTACAGCCTGCGTGGTGTGAGCGGGGAATATCTGTTTGTGGAGACGAACACGGGGGGCTGGGCCATCTTCGGCGTGGACGGAACGCTGCACAAACAGGGGGCGGAGCAGGTGGTCCTGCAGCCCAGCGCGGTGCGCAGCGGGTATGCGTGGGTGGGCACCAACGGCTTTGCCGCCGCCTATACGCTGCCGGATTTTGAACCTGCCAGCCGCCTGTCGCTGCCGGACGGGCGCATCTTCCCGGACTGGGAGGGCCGGGGATTTTACCACGTTTCGGCGGCGTGGGAGGGGGAGGCCGTCGTGTCCCACTACACGCTGGACGGCGACACCCGCGAGATCCTGATGCGGGGCGGCGACTACAGCTGGGGCGCGCCTTCCGCCGGGGTCTACCAGGGAGGGGAAACGCCGGACGGCGCGCTGTGGCTGCTGGTGAGCGAGCAGGCGCAGCAGACCCTTTGCCGCTATGTCTACGACCCGCATCGGACGGTGGAAAACACGCTCACGGTCTATTCCCTCCGCGACAGCGACGCCGTCCGCCAGGCCATTTCTCTGTGGAACAGCCGCCATCCGACGGTGCGGGTGGAATACACGGTGGGGATGCCGGAGGAGCAGACGGGGGTGCGGGAGGAGGACGTCATCCGCCGTCTGAACACCCAGCTGCTGAGCGGCGACGGTCCCAACCTGCTGTTTCTGGACGGCCTGCCGGTGCAGAGCATGATCGACCAGGGCCTTCTGACCGACCTTGCGCCGCTGGCCGACTGGAGCGCCGTGCGGGAGAATCTGCTGGCGGCCTGTGCGAAGGACGGCGCGGTGTACGGGGTGCCCACCGGCTTTGCGACCTGGATCGCGGGCGGGAGGCCGGAAGATGTGGACGACCGCCTCACCACGCTCACGGGCCTGGCCGAAGCGGCGGCGCAGAGCGGGGAATCCCCCTGCCTGGCCTTGGACAATTTGCTGTATGAACAGCTGTTCGATCTGCTCTACCCGGCCAGTGCGTCGGCCATCTGGGAGGATGGCGCTTTCCGCCCGGATGCCTGCCGCGCCTTCCTCACCGAACTGGATGCGCTGGCCGGTGCTGCCGGTTTGCCGACGATCTCCACCTACAACCGGCAGCATGAGGAAGGGACCTCCGCACAGGAGCTGTATGAGCAATACCCGGTGCAGGGCACGCTGAGCGATTTCCACAACCGGGAGTCCGGCGAGGGAGGGCGCTGGTTTGTGGAAGAATGGGATACAATGCCGGAAGCCGCCAATTTCAGCGTCCTTGTGCGGGACGAAACCGGACGCCTTGCCCCCAGCGAATACGGGGAGGTGACGCTGTATCCGATGCCGGGCGTCGGCGGGGGAGGCTGGTTTGCGGCAAAGGGGGTGGCCGCCATCCCCCGGACCAGCGAAGAAAACCGCGCTCTGGCGATCGAATTTATCCAGCTGCTGCTCTCGGACGAGATGCAGAAGAACCCGCGGCTGGAGGGCCTGCCGGTCACCCGCAGCGGCTGGACGGCGGCGCTGGACGAGGTGAAAAAGACCGACCCGTTCGGCACGACCGGCGACCTGGACGCCTCTGTGGATTCCCTCCGGCCGGTGTGGATCGACGGCGACCTGCAGGAGGTGGTGCGCAGGGCGGCCGCGGAGGAATACAGCGGGCAGCTGTCGATGGAGGCCGCTCTGCACCAGATCGAGCAGGAAGCCGCTCTGCGCCTGGCGGAACAGAGCTGAAATCAGTATACTACGGCGTGGCCGCGTGCGGCAAGCTGTGCAAAGGCGCTGCCTTTGCGATCCGCGATTTTTTGAAAAAATCGAGTAAAACTTTCCTCGCGGGCCGTTATACACGGCCCGTCAGGCTGTCCAGTGAGCGATTTCCTTTGTGCGGAGGGAGGCTTTTGATCGAACGCCGCACCGCTGGTTTTCACCAAAGACTTCCCCCTTGGGGGGAAGCTGTCGCCGCAGGCGACGGATGAGGGGAAAGCTTCTGGACGGCGCAAACCACCCTTTTTTCGGGCGGCTTTTGCAAATCCGCCGGCGTCCTGCAAACCGTCGGCAGGACGCCGGTTTTTGTATGCCGCTCTTGACAATCCGCTCACAGAAGTGGTATCATCGAAGCAAAGTGAGAGAAAGGAGGGCGCACGGCATGTTCTGGAAAACCATCAACATTCGGCTGAAAAAAGGCGATGGTTTTGCCCATACAGGGGATGGTGCGCCCTTTTGCTGGTCTGTGACGGTAGAATAAATGTGAACAGACCAAACCACACAGGCGCACTGTCTCCTTTTCCGAATGCAGGATTTGTATGGGAAAAGGAGCTTTTTTTATGCTGAATTGCAAAAAACAACTGCGCCGCATGTACGCCGTATCGGCGGGTGCCAGCTTTCAGATCGCCGGGGCGTCGTGGGTGGCGCTGCTGGCGGCGCGCGGCTTTTCGATGGTGGAGATCGGTCTGGCCGAGGGCGTGTTCCATCTCGCCAGCTTTCTGTTCGAGGTGCCGTCGGGCGTTGTGGCCGACGTGTTCGGGCGCAAGCGCGCGCTGCTGCTCAGCCAGTGCATGTTTGTGGCTTCGTCCGCCGCCATGCTGCTGTCGAACTCGATGGCCGGTGTGCTGGTGTGCATGGCGCTCAGTGCACTGGGCTACAATTTTGCGTCGGGTTCGCGAGAAGCGCTGGCCTACGAGACCCTGAAAGCCGAAGGCCGGGAACAGGAATACGACGCCTTTGCCGCCAACGAGATGATGATCTGGCGTATCGGAAACGCGGCGGCCACCCTGTGTGCCGGTCTGGCGCTGTGGATGGGATGGCGCAGAGCGTATCTGGTGGATCTTGTGCTGAACACGGGCTGTCTGCTGCTGATGATGGGCCTGCGCGAACCGCCGCGCGAGGTGTTCGCCGGCGGCTGCTGGCAGCGCGTGGCCGCCTCGGTGCGGGAGAGCATCGAGTTTCTTGTACATCGGCGCCAGGTGCGGCGTCTGATGCTCTTCAACGCAGGGGTGGGCGCAGTGGCCACCATGCTGCTGTTCCTGCTGCAGGCGCGCCTGCCTGCCATCGGGATGCCCGCCGCCCTGCTGGGCCCTGCGCTCTTCTGGATGGGCCTGGGCGGCGCGGTGGGGGCCCAGCTGGTCCGCTTCACCGGTGGCTGTTCCTATCGCAGGATCGCCGCGCTGTGCGCAGGCGGGGTGCTGCTGGCGGTGCTGCTGGCCGCCACGCCCTGGCCGGCGGCGGCCTGTGCGGGCGGGTTCTGCGCCGGTCTGCTCGACGACCTGCTCCAGGTGCGCACCGATATCCGGCTGAACTCGATGTGTCCGTCGCAGCAGCGCGCCACCTTGCTGTCGGTGTCGTCGCTCTGCTTCTCGCTGGTGATGCTGGGGCTGGCGCCGGCGATGGGCGCGCTGTTCGGCGCATTGTGAGTGTTGAAAACAGGGAGGATTGTATGCTGGATAAAACCGGATTTGACCTCTGGGCGAACGGATACGACGAGAGCGTCGGCCTGTCCGACACCTCGAATACCTATCCCTTCGCCGGCTATAAACAAATTTTAAATTCGATCTATCAAGGAATTTTGCAAACACCGGGTGCGGAGGTGCTGGACATTGGCTTTGGCACAGGAGTGCTCACCTCCCGTCTGTACCAGCAGGGATGCCGGATCTGGGGACAGGATTTTTCCCGCCGGATGATCGAACTGGCACAGCAGAAGATGCCCGGCGCGCATCTGTACTGCGGCGATTTTTCACAGGGACTGGTGCAGGAGCTGACCGCCCGCCGGTACGACGCCATCGTGGCCACCTATTCGCTGCATCACCTGACCGACCTGCAGAAATGGGAGTTTCTGCGAGACCTTCTCCCGCTGCTGCGTCCCGGCGGCAGGATCTATATCGGAGACGTCGCCTTCCGGACACGGCGCGAGCTGAACCAGTGCCGTGCCGTCTGCGGGGAGCGATGGGATGAAGACGAGATCTATTTTGTCTTCGAGGAGCTGCAGGCGCACTTTGCGCAGGCCAGCTTCACGCCTTTCTCGTCCTGCAGCGGTCTGATCGAGATTCCGCGCTGCTTGTAAAATAACAAAAAACCGCCGCCCGCAGCCTTTGTTTCGGCTGCCGGGCGGCGGTTTTGTTTTGCTGTACAGGGATGAACTGTCAGTTGTGGCGGGGATTGACGATGTTGCGCCATTCCAGGTCGCCGCGCTCCAGGCCGTGGATCAGCACCTCGGCGGTGGCGATGTTGGTGGCGATGGGGATGTTGTGCACGTCGCACAGACGCAGCAGGTTCATCTCGTTGGGCTCGTGGGGTTTCGCGCTGATGGGATCGCGGAAAAACAGCAGCAGGTCGATCTCATTGCAGGCGATGCGGGCAGCGATCTGCTGGTCGCCGCCGTGCGTGCCGGACAGAAACCGCTGGATCGACAGACCGGTTGCCTCGCTCACCATTTTTCCGGTGGTGCCGGTGGCCACCAGTGTGTGCTGGCTCAGCACCCGGCAGTAGGCGATGCAGAACTGTACCATCAGTTCTTTCTTGGAGTCGTGCGCAATCAACGCGATGTTCATGGGTATTCAGTCCTCCTGTTCCTCAAATCGTTTCCTGTTCGTATAAAAAAACCGTTCAACGTATAAAAAGTGGGATGTGATGTCCACGCAGGCGGGCGGCCAGATTGTGGTATGCGCGGAAGGCCGGTTCGTTCTCCGGCAGTGCGGTTCCTGCTGCGGCCGCGCGCTGCACGGCGGCGCTCTCGGGCAGCACGGCGATCAGCTGGGCGGCCACCGTGTCGATGCACTCGTCCAGATCGGGCACGGCGCTCTTGTGCTGGCGCGCCGGGTCCACCCGGTTCAGCACCAGCCGGGGCGTCACACGGCTGTGTGCATACAGCCAGTCGGCCACGATGCGCCCGTCGCGCAGCGCCACGGGGTCGGGCGTGAGCACGAGCAGGGCCAGTTCGCTCACAGCGGCGGCGGCGCGGAAGGCGTCACCCATGCCGGCCGCGGTGTCCAGCAGGATAAAATCAAAATGGCCGGCGAATCCTTCCGTCAGCCGCTGTAAGGCAGCCGGTCGGATCTGCCCGCCGGAATAAGGAGCCGAGATCACCGAAAGTCCTGGATACAGGGGGCTTTGCACCACCGCCTTTTCCGCGGCGCATCGCCCGGCCATCAGATCCTCGATGTCGTATACCGTCTTGCCGTATACGCCCGCGATGATGTCCACGCTGCGCAGCCCGGAATCCAGTTCGATCAAAAGCACCCGGCTGCCTGCGGCTGCCAGCTGGGCGCCTGTGTACACCGCCGTTGTGCTTTTCCCGGTGCCGCCCTTGCCGGACGCCACCATGATGATCCTTGCTTTCATGCTTCCTCCAAAAACGGGGAAAAGAATCCCCCACACTTTATATAGTATACCATAAGCGGGTGCGTCAAACAACATTTATTTTGCGGTTTTGTTGTAGAATTGTTACCTTTTGTGCGAAAATGGGCGTTTTTTACCAAAAAAGGAACCGGCCGGCCGCACAAAAGGCGACCGGCCGGGGGATTGGTCATTCCAGCAGCACACCGGCCTGCTGCGGTGCGGTGCTGTCGTTTCCGCCGAAGAAATAGGCGTCCAGGATGCTGCGTGCCAGATACAGGGTGGAAGAGCCACTGCCGGCGTTTTCCAGCACGATGGCAATGGCGATCTCGGGATCTTCGGCCGGGGCGAACAGGATCGAGGTGCCGTGGTAGAGGTCGATGCCGTACTCGTTGGTGATGCCGCGTTCCGGCGTGCCGGTCTTGGCCGCCAGCGTGATGGGATAGCCTCTCAGGGCGGCGCTGTTGTTCTGCGCCATCTGGACCATACCCTGCGTCACGGCGTCGAAGGCGCCCACATTGTCCTCGATCACGTCCTCCACCTGTGCGTCGAAGCTCTCCAGCAGCTCGCCGGTGTTGGAATCGCGGTAGCCGGCCACCATGTGGGTCTTGTACCGCACGCCCTTGTTGGCGATGGTGGCGGCGTAGGTGGCCATCTGCACGGGGGTGATCTTGGTGTTCTGCTGGCCGATGGCGGACATCAGAACATAGCCGTAGGTGTAGTCGGAGTCGCTGGAGGAGGTGATGTGCCCCTCCGCCTCGCCGATCTCCAGACCGGTCTCAATGCCCAGGCCCAGCCGCTTGGCAAACTCGCCGAAGTTGTCGATGCCCAGCCGGCGTCCCACGTCGTAGAAATACCAGTTGCAGCTCTGCTCCAGCGCGCGGTAGATGCTGATCGGCCCGTGGCTGGACAGACATTTGGGCGGGTTCATGCCGGAGATCAGATTGTACTGCCGAACACAGTTGACGGTGGAAGTGGGGGTCATAACGCCGTCCAGGAGCCCTTTCAGGCCCACCACCGGTTTGAAGATGGAGCCGGGCATATAGGCCTGCTGGGTGGCGCGGTTCAGCAGCGGACTGTTGGGGTCGTTGGCCAGACTCTCAAAATCGTTGCGCAGCTGATCGGTGGTATAGGTGGGGTAGGTGCTCAGCGCCAGGACGCCGCCGGTCTTGACGCCGAGGACCACCGCCGCGCCGGAATTGCACTCGCGTCCCTTGCCGGGCGCGTTCGTCTGCATGGTCTGGATGTAATTGGCCAGCAGCGAGTCCACCTGTTTCTGGAATTCGCTGTCGATGGTCAGCACGGCGGTCTTGCCGGGCGCAGGTTCCTCCTGCACCCAGCTGTTGTGGATGGTGCCGTCCTTGCCGTATTCCACCATCTTCACGCCGTCCTGTCCGCGCAGGGCGTCCTCCAGCGCCTCCTCCAGACCGCCGTGGCCGATCAGAGAGTTCATCTCATAGCCCTTGTCCTGCATTTCCTTTTTGTAGTCGGGGTCGGCCCAGTCCTCGGCATAGATGGGTCCGATGCTGCCGATGACGTTGGCCAGCAGGCTGCTGTCGGGATAGACGCGCTGGCTGCTCTCGCTGATCTCCACGCCGGTCAGGCTCAGGCTGCGCTCCTTGATGGTGGAGACGGTCTTCATCGAAACGTCGGTGGCCAGGGTGAAATTGTACATCTCGCCAAACCCGTCCAGCTCCATCTGGTAGCGGATGCCGGCCAGGATGCGCTGCCACTGGGGGTCGTATTCCTCCAGCTCATACTTCTCCACCATGCTTTCCAGAACCTCGTCGGCGGTGGCATACGACTGCTTGCCGAAGTCGGTTTTCAGCTTGCGCAGCTTGTTCTGCTGGCGTGCAAGGGTCGCGTTGCCGGTGGAGTCGGCGGTCAGGTCCACGGTGAATGCAAACGGCTGCTGGGTGGTGATGGGCAGGGTGTCGTTCCAGCTCTCGCCCGACGCCTGCAGGATCTCCACCAGCTCCTTCAGCGTCTCGTTCAGATCGCCGGTCATCATGCCCTTGCTCAGTTCCACCTTGTGGGTGGTCACATTTGTGGCGATGCTGCGGCCATTTTTGTCCACGATCTCGCCGCGCGCGGCCTCGATGCCAAATCGGTAGGTCTTTGTGTTCTGCGAAAGGCCCAGATAATACTCGCCGTTCACCAGCTGCAGATTCACCAGCTGCATGATGAACACGATCATCACCACAGCACAGAACCCCACCATGGCCCAGATGCGGGGCAAGAGGCGTTTGGTGTGATTTTTGGGTTTCAAGGGCGTTGCCTCCTTTTTATTGCTCCGGGTCGAAACGCCGGTGGATGCGCCGTGTCAGCATCATGCACAGCGGCGATACGGCCGCCGTGAAGATGACGATGGGCACCACGGTGGTGAGGTATTCCTCGCCCGGCGCATGGTATCCGCGCATGACATAGTTGAACAAAAAATCCATGCTCAGCAAGAGCGCGCTGCCCACAAAGGTGAGCAGGATGACGTTCATGTTGTTCACCCGCAAAATCAGTTCCACCACCACACCGGAGAAAAAGCAGATCACGATCAGCCCCAGCGTCAGCAGGCCGGGCACCCGCCCGGCAGTCCAGTCCCACAAAAGGCCGCCGGCCACCGCGAACCAACTGCCGCGGAACTCGCCCTCACAGCAGGCCACCGCCACGCACACCGGCAGAATGAACACCGGCTTTGCATTGCCGATGGTCAGAAAGCCGGGCGTGGTCTGCAAAGTGGCGCCCAGCAGGAGCAGCAGGGTATAGCATACCCATTTCAGCACCAGCAGCTTTTGCAGCCTGTATCTCGATTCCATATCCGCCCTCCCTTATTCGCTGTCCTGCGCGTCGGAGGCAGGGGAGGGGGAGGGAGACGGCTCTGCCGCTTCGCTGTCGGCGCCGTCGGTGATCACCAGCACCTCGCGGATCTCGGGGATATCGGCGCCGGGCCGCACGGTGGCCACCATCGACTGCCCGCTGGCCTCACTGTCCAGCGATTCCAGCGTGCCCACCAGCAGGCCGGACGGGAACACGCCGCCCAGCCCGGTGGTCACCACCTGGTCGCCGATGGTGGCCTGGGTGGTGCGGGGGAGGTTGGTCATACGGCACAAGCCTTCGGCCACCAGCTCGTCGCTGCCGGTCACCAGACCGTTGTCGCGGGTGCGGCTCGCCATACAGGCCACGTTCACCGACGGGTTCAGGATGGTGACGATCTTGCTGGAGGTGAGGGTGGTGTCGGCCACGATGCCCACCAGGTATCCGTAATCGCTCACCACCACGTCGCCCTTTTCCACGCCGTTCTTGGAGCCGATGTCGATGGTGAAGGAGTAGAAGCTGTCCAGCGGGTCGCGCCCGATCACAAAGCCGGGCAGATAGCTGTACTGCGGATTTTCCTCGCGGATGTTGTTGGCGTGGCGGAAGGTCTCATTCTCGGCCTTATAGCGGTCGAGGTCCACCAGTTGGCTGCGCAGCTCGGCGTTTTCCTTTTCCAGCCGTTCGTTCTCCTCCATCACCGAATCCAGCCGCACAAAGCGATCCCACACGCCGGAAACGCCGTTCGAGCAGATGGCGGCAATGCGCTGCAGAGGGGTGAGGGCCGCCGCAAGCAGCTCCTGCGGCGCGGCGCGCAGCCGTCCGTTGGCGCCCGCATAGGCCATGATTCCCGCAATCACCACACACACACACAGCAATATCTTGAACCGCACCGTCTGAAAAAAGTCCTTCACCGTGCAGCCTCCTTTTTTGATTGTTGGGGGCGGGTGCGAGGGGGAAGGCGGTATGGACCCCTTTCCTTCGACACGTCCCGTGCAAAATGTTGAAAAAAGCGGGCAGCCTGGGTTGGCCGCCCGCTTTGAACGGGCCACAAAAGCCCGGATGCGCAGATCAGAACTTGCTGCTCTCGTCGTCCAGCACGCCCAGCAGTTCGATGTTGTCCAGCACCGCGCCGCTGCCGGCCGCCACGCAGTCCAGCGGAGATTCGGCCACATGCACGTCGATGCCGGTGGCAGACTGGATCAGCTGGTCCAGCCCGCGCAGCAGAGCGCCGCCGCCGGTGAGGGTGATGCCGTGGTCGATGATGTCGGCGCTCAGCTCGGGCGGGGTGTGCTCCAGGGTCTCCTTCACGGCGCGCACCACGCGGCTCAGCGGCTCGCTGAGAGCCTCGCGCACCTCCTCGGAGTGGATGGTGATGTTCTTGGGCAGGCCGTCGGCCAGGTTGCGGCCCTTGATGTCCATGCTCAGTTCCTCTTCCAGAACATAGGCGCTGCCGATCTCGATCTTCACCTGCTCGGCGGTGCGCTCACCGATCAGCAGGTTGTATTTGCGCTTGATATACTCGATGATGGAGCGGTCGAAGGCGTCGCCGCCCACGCGCTCGCTCTGGGCCGCCACGATGCCGCCCAGGCTGATGACGGCCACCTCGCTGGTGCCGCCGCCGATGTCCACCACCATGCTGCCGGAAGGCTCGCTCACCGGCAGGCCGGCGCCGATCGCAGCGGCCATCGGCTCCTCGATCACGCTCACCTGGCGTGCGCCGGCGTTCAGGCTGGCGGTTTTCACCGCGCGCTTCTCCACCTCGGTCACGCCGGAGGGGATGCAGATCACCACGCGGGGCTTCACGAACATGCTGTTGCCGCACACCTTGCGGATGAAGTGCTGCAGCATGGTGGTGGTGATGTCGAAGTCGGCGATCACGCCGTCCTTCAGCGGGCGAACCGCCACGATGCTGCCGGGGGTGCGGCCGATCACGGCCTTGGCCTCCTGGCCCACGCTGCGCACGCGGTCGGTCTTGGTGTCCACCGCCACCACAGACGGCTCGCGCAGGATGATGCCTTTCCCCTTCAGATACACCAGCGTGTTGGCGGTGCCCAGATCAATGCCGATGCATTTGTCAAAACCCAAAAAGCTCATTGTTCCACTTCTCCTTCAAATCCCTGTCCCTGATACAATCCATATTCAAAGCCGTGCACAGGAATGCGCGCGGCCGTTCTGCGGATGGCATGCCTCCGCGTCGGCGGCATGGCTCTTTATATTATAACCGCAAAAGCTTTCATACTCAATGTGCCGGGGCGAAATTTCGCCGGTTTTTCAGTCTTTTTCGCATTTTTCACAAAAAATGCTTCAAAGCGCGGGCCACTCTTGAAACCGGCAGCCCCATGATGTTGTAATAGCAGCCGCGGATGCCCCGGCAATACACCGCCGCGCCGCCCTGGATGGCATAGGCGCCGGCCTTGTCGTAGGGCTGGTCGGTGTCCAGATAGGCCTGCAGCCAGTCCTCGTCGATGGGGTAAAACTCCACCGTGCTGGTCACGGTGAAATTCTCCACCCGGCCGCCGCGCGCGATGCACACGCCGGTGTGCACCTGGTGCACCGTGCCGGACAGCCGGTGCAGCATGCGCTCGGCGTCTGCGCGGCCGGCGGGCTTGCCGAACACCTCGCCGTCCTGCTCCACCACCGTGTCGCAGCCCAGCACCACATCGTCCGGCCGCAGCGCGGCCACCGCCATACATTTGGCGTGCGCCAGCGCGCCGGCCAGCTCGGACGGGGAGGCGGCGCGCACGGCGCTCTCGTCCACCTCGCTGACCACCACCTCAAAATCCGGCGCGATCATGCCCAGCAGTTCCTTTCGCCGGGGGCTGCCGGAAGCCAGCACCAATGACATAACGATCCTTCTCCTTTGAATCTTTCAAGTTTTGGAAAAAATATCACCGCAGCGGGGTGCGGGTGTAGGCGAACAGGGCCAGCGCGATGGTCACCACCTGCGCGGCGCTGATGCGCATGGCAAAACTGAAGCTCACCTGCAGCACCGACAGATCCAGCACAAAGGGGTTGTCGGGGCTGATCCCCAGCGATTTGGAATAGGCCAGCCAGCTCAAAAACGGCACGCCCTGGCACAGGTTGGCCAGCAATGCCCCCAGGATCACACCGGCCAGCAGATAAAAAATCAGCAAAAAAGTGCGTTTCATCGTTTATCCTTTCTCCTCCAGCCCGGTTTTGCCGGTGGAGCCCAGGCCGCCGGTCCCCCGCGCGGTGGGCGTCATCTCCTCGGTGCGCACAAACCGGGGCGTGCACACCGGCATCACCGCCAGCTGTGCGATGCGTTCGCCGTCGGCGATGGTGTAGGGCTCACAGCCCAGATTCACCACCCCCACACGGATGGGGCCGCGGTAGTCGGAGTCGATCACTCCCACGCCGTTCGACAGCGCCAGACCGTGCCGGATGCCCAGGCTGCTGCGGGCGAACACAAGGCCCACATAGCCCGGCCCGGGCAGCTGGATGCCGATGCCGGTGGGGATGATGGCGCGCTCTCCCGGCTGCACGCAGATCCCTTCGGGCGGGCACAGCGCGTACAGATCGGCCGCGGCGGCGCCTTCGGTGGCATACACCGGCGTGCGTGCGCGGGGGTCGAATTTCTGATACAAAAGTTCCATACAGTTCTCCTTGGAGGCGCTCAGTCGGTGCCCTTGAAATAGAGGCCGCGGGTCAGTTCGCCGTCAAACGGCGCACCGGCGGCGTAGATCGCCAGCACCTGCGCGGCGCGGCGGGGGGACTCGGTGGTGAAATACAGCACCTCGCAGTCGCAGCCCAGCGCGCCGGGCTTGTCCCCCATGTACAGCGGCACCGGGTTGTAGATGGTGCGCACGCCCAGCCCGCAGCGCACCGCAAAGCGGCGTCCCTTGCGGTCGGTCAGTTCGCCCTTGCGGGGGCATCCGGCGCAGGTGCGCACATTGTGGAGCGGGCAGGCGCGGGTGAGCATCAGCGGCAGATGTCCGTAGCCGATGGCGGCGGCGGGCACACAGCGGGCCAGCGCCCCCACCTGGGCGGCGGTCAGCTCGGGCAGAGCCAGCACGCCCTGCACGCCCAGCCGCACCGCTTCGGCGCCGGACAGGGGGTTGGTGACGTTCAGCCCCAGACCGCCGTAGAGCGAAAGGCCCTTTGCCATCCGCAGATGGGCCAGGTTGTTCGCCTCGAATCCGGCGAATCCCATCCCGGCGGCGCGCTCCAGCTGGCGCTGCACCTGCTGCTCCACCGCGCCGAACATCGCGCGCGGCAGCTCCAGAACGGTGCGCCCGCGCAGGGCTTCGGGCACGGCGTCCAGCTCGCCGATGGGCAGGATCACGCGCTCCAGCGCCGAAAGATCCTCCGGCATTTGGGAAACGCTCGCAAAGCGCGCCCACAGTCTGCGCGCGCCGGGCGTGCGGGAGGGCAGCGCGGGCAGCCCCGGCACAAAGGCGTGCGGGACGATGCGGCTGCGCTTTTCCAGCAGCTGCTCCAGCGCGGCGCGGCGGGCCTCGTTCAGCGCGCTGGCCGGCAGATACCACATGCCGTCGCTGTCCAGCTTCACATCCCGCGCGAGGAAGGGGGTGCCGCCGGTCTTGCGCAGGCAGCGCTCCACCGCGGCGGCCTGGTCCTTCTGGGCGGGCTGCGGCGCTTCCTCCAGGTACACAACGGCGGCAAAGCCGTCGTTCTCGGCTTTCAGCTTGGCGCCGTCCTCCGAGACGGTCAGGGTGAGATCGACCGGCAGGCGCGAAAATTCCCGCCGGAACAGCTCGCGCGCACGGGGCAGCGCGGCCCTGGCGGCGGCGGTGTCGGCCTCGGTGCGCACGCCGAACATCGCGCCGTCCCGTTTGCCGGTCAGATAGGCGTCGGTAAAGCCGGAGCGGGAAAACACATCCCGCAGCAGCTGGGCGTCGTATGCCTGCCCGTCGCGGGCGGCGCGGCAGGCGGACACCGCCGCCGCCACATATTCCGGGGTGCGCAGGCGTCCCTCGATCTTGGCGCTGCACACACCCGCCTTCTGCATGGCGGGGATATGACGCACCAGCGACATATCTTTCAGGGAAAGATGCGCCGCGCCGCTTCCGTCGGCAGCAAAAGGCAGGCGGCACGGTCCGGCACAGCTGCCGCGGTTCCCGCTGCGTCCGCCCAAAAAGGCGCTCATCATGCACTGGCCGCTCATGCTCATGCACAGCGCGCCGTGCACAAAGCACTCCACCTCGATGCCGCAGCCGTCGGCGATGACGCGGATCTCCTCCAGCGACAGCTCCCGCGCCAGGATCACCCGCGCAAAGCCCATGTCGGCCAGCTGGCGTGCGCCTTCCAGCGAGTGGACGCTCATCTGGGTGGAGCCGTGCAGCGGCAGCCCCGGCGCGCACCGGCGCACCAGCGCCGCCACCGCCAGATCCTGCACGATCACCGCGTCGGCGCCGGCCGCCGCCACCGCCGCGATGCTGTCCTGCACGGCGGCCAGTTCGGCTCCGTAGACGGTGATGTTCAGCACCACATATACCTTCACGCCGCGTCCGTGGCAGAAGGACACCGCGCTGCGCAGCGCTTCGGGCGTGAAGTTGCCGGCACTGCGCCGGGCGTTGAAGGAGGTGAGGCCCAGATACACCGCGTCGGCGCCGCTGTATACGGCCGCGCGCAGCATCTCCTCGTTGCCGGCGGGCGCCAGGATTTCGCAGAAAGGCGCGCTCATTGCTTGCCTTCCTTCAGCTGCTCCAGTTCACGGCGCAGGCGCTCCACCTCGCGGCGCGCTTCCTCGGCGGCCAGCTTGGATTTGGCGGCGTCCTCCAGACAGTCCTTGATCTGGGCGCGCATGTTGTCCGAGACCAGCACCGCCTTCTGCCATTCGTCCAGATAGTCCAGCGCGCACAGCACGGCGGCGGTGGTCACGCTGGCGCTGGGCGCGCTGGCCATCACCTCGTTCATATTGCGGTCCAGCCGCTCGGCCAGGTTCAGCACATAATCTTCGGTATCGGTGGAGGACACAACATATACGGAGCCGCAGATCTCGAGCTTCACTTTATTGGCAGGCATTTTGAAAAACCCCATTTCTCTTTCAAGTTTAGGTACGCAGAAACGTATCATACTATATTATAGTATAGAATCGTCGGCAGAAAAAGTGGTTTGCAAAAATTTTCCCGTCTGTAAATCTCGACGAAAATGAGGAGAATTTTGGCCGCTTTTTCGAGCTTGTGCGTCAAGAATCTGGGCAAAACGTATAAATGTGACCGGGTTTCTTGAAAATGCAAATCCGAACGATTATAATCAATACTGTGTGCCGGTATATCTTCGGCGCTGATTGCCGCAATATGGTCCGGTCGCAAGGGGAAAAGAATACTTGATTAATGGGAGTGGAGCTTTTGAACGCGAAATACACCAAGAAGGAATTTGCCCAGCTGCTGGCGGATACGCTGTATAAAGACTGCAGCGTTTCCTTTTCCAGCGCGACCGAGGCGCAGGTATATCGTGCGCTGGCCCTGATCGTGCGCCAGATGCTGAGCGAACAGCACAAAAAATTCATCAGCCGCACCTATGGTTCCAATTCCAAGCAGGTCTACTACCTGTGTATGGAATTTTTGATGGGCCGCAGCCTGAAGACCAGCCTGTTCAACCTGGGCCTGAACGAGGTGGCCGAGCAGGTGCTGGCCGATAACGACATGAAGCTGGAGACCGTCTACGACCAGGAGCCGGATGCCGGCCTGGGCAACGGCGGCCTTGGCCGCCTGGCGGCCTGCTATCTGGACGGCATGGCCACCGAGGCGCTGCCGGCCACCGGCTATTCCATCCTGTACGAGTACGGCATTTTCAAGCAGAAGATCGTGGACGGCTGGCAGCAGGAAGCGGCCGACAACTGGCTGCCCGGCGGCGGCGTGTGGCTGAAGAGCCATCCCGACCAGGCCGTGGAAGTGAAGTTCGACGGCGAAGTGTACGAGAGCTGGGAACACGGCTTCCACTATGTGGACCACCGCGGCTACAACAGCGTCATCGCGGTGCCCAGCGACATGTATGTGTCCGGCTACGATTCCCAGGGCGTGTCCA
This sequence comes from Anaerofilum sp. An201, assembly GCF_002160015.1. Taxonomy (GTDB): domain Bacteria; phylum Bacillota; class Clostridia; order Oscillospirales; family Ruminococcaceae; genus Anaerofilum; species Anaerofilum faecale. The sequence goes on from NZ_NFJT01000004.1 coordinate 41,092, forward strand.
AGCTGCGCCTGTGGCAGGCCAAGGCCCCCGGTTTTGATATGGATTCCTTCAACGCCGGCGAATACGGCTCCGCCATGCACAAGAACGCCTCGGCCGAGCTGATCAGCAAGATCCTCTATCCCAACGACAACCACACCGAGGGCAAGATCCTGCGCCTGCGCCAGCAGTATTTCCTGTCCGCCGCCTCCATCGGCGACATCGTGCACAACCATCTGGCCCAGTACGGCAGCATGGAGAACCTGCCCGACAAGGTGGCCATCCACATCAACGACACCCATCCCACCCTGGCCATCCCCGAGCTGATGCGCATCCTGCTGGATGAGTGCGGCTACGGCTGGGAGAAGGCCTTCGACATCACCAGCCGCACCTTCGCCTATACCAACCACACCGTCATGAGCGAGGCGCTGGAGAAGTGGAACGAGGAGATCTTCCGCAAGACCCTGCCCCGCATCTACTCCATCGTGTGCGAGATGAACCGCCGCTGCCGCGAGGACTTCGAGAAGAAATTCCCCGGCGACACCGGCAAGATCAACTATATGGCCATCCTGGGCGACGGCCAGGTGCGCATGGCGAACATCTGCTGCTATGTGTGCCACTCCATCAACGGTGTGTCCAAGCTGCACAGCGAGATCATCAAGCAGAGTGTCTTCCACGACTACTACCTGTACAGCCCCAGGAAGTTCACCAACGTCACCAACGGCATCGCCTACCGCCGCTGGCTGCTGGCCTCCAACCCCGGCCTGACGAGCCTGCTGAGCGAGACCATCGGCGACGGCTTCAAGAAGGACGCCTCCCGCCTGAAGATGCTGGAGAAATACCGCGACGACAAGAGCGTGCTGGCCGCGCTGGACAAGGTCAAGCAGGAAAACAAGGAGATCTTTGCCGCCCATCTGGAAAAGGTCACCGGCCAGGTGATCGATCCTTCGTCGATCTTCGACGTACAGGTCAAGCGCATGCACGAGTATAAGCGCCAGCATCTGAACGCGCTGAACATCGCGGCCCAGTACCTGTACCTGAAGAACAACCCCAATGCCGACTTTGTGCCCAAGACCTATATCTTCGGCGCCAAAGCGGCTCCCGGCTACTATATGGCCAAACAGATGATCCGCCTGATCTGCAAGCTGGGCGCTCTGATCGACGCCGACCCGGCCGTGCGGGAGAAGCTGCGCATCGTCTATCTGGAGGACTACTGCGTCACCACCAGCGAGCGCCTGATGCCCGCCAGCGAGGTCAGCGAGCAGATCAGCCTGGCCGGCACCGAGGCCTCCGGCACCGGCAACATGAAGTTCATGCTGAACGGCGCCATCACCCTGGGCACCCTGGACGGCGCCAACGTCGAGATCGCCCAGGCCGCCGGTCTGGAAAACGAGGTCATCTTCGGCATGCTCACCGAGGAAGTGGACCGTCTGAAGCATCTGGGCTACCATCCCTCCGGCTTCATCAACACCGACGATGTGGCGCAGGAAGTGCTGTCTTTCCTGGAGAAGGGCTTCGGCGGCGAGAGCTTCCACGAGGTGGTCAACAATCTGCGCGGCGCCGACCCGTATATGGTCATGGCCGATTTCCGCGCCTACCGCGAGGCGCAGCAGAAGATCAGCGCTCTGTATCAGGACCGCGCCACCTGGAACCGCATGAGCCTGATGAACATTGCCAACAGCGGCATCTTCTCGGCCGACCGCGCCGTGCAGGACTATGCCCGCGACATCTGGGGCACCCGTCCCGTTCGATAACAAAAGGTAAGAACCGCACAGCACAGGGCGCGGGCGTCTGCCGGCAACTTCCGGCAAACGCCCGCCTTTGCTGCTTTTTTCCGTGTAAATTTTCGCTTGGGAGAGGATCGTATGCAACAGCCCCGGTTTTACAACAGCCTGCACCCGGCCTGTAAAGCCCCTTTCGGCGCGGTGCGGCAGAATGAAGCGTTCACCATCACGCTGTTTGCCCCCGCCGAGATGGGCATTTGCCAGCCGCGGCTGGTGCTGTGGAGAGACGGCCATCCGGCCAGCTATTATGTGATGCAGCGTGCCGGCTGCGAAAACGGGGCCGACCGTTTCTGCATCGCGATGCAGCTGCCCTTCACCGGCCTGTATTTCTACCATTTCGACCTGTGGAAGGACTACACCAAGATCTTCCGCGGCGAGCTGGGGGAGGGATACGCGGCCTGGGAGGAGGGCGCTTCCTGGCAGCTGACGGTATACGACGAGGACTTCCAGACGCCGGCCCAGCTGCCCGGCGGAACCATGTACCAGATCTTCCCCGACCGGTTCTACGAGGGCGTGAAGAACAAACCCATGCCCTTTGCCGACCGCCTCTACCGCGCCAACAAGAGCCATGAGCCGTATTTCTGGCCCAACGAGAGCAAGGAAGGCTACCTGAACATGGACTATTTCGGGGGCGACCTGAAGGGCGTGGAGGAGAAGCTGCCCTACCTGAAGGAACTGGGCGTCTCGATGATCTATTTCAACCCCATCTTCGAGGCCCACGCCAACCATCGCTACAACACCGCCGACTACCGCAAGGTAGATCCGCTGCTGGGTACCAACGAGGACTTTGCTCACCTGTGCGCCGAGGCCAAAAAGCAGGGCATCGCCATCATTCTGGACGGCGTGTTCAGCCACACCGGTTCCGACAGTGTCTACTTCAACCGCGAGGGCCGCTACGGCGGAGGCGGCGCCTACCACGACCCCTCCAGCCCCTACCGCAGATGGTACGATTTTTCGCCCAACTATGCCTGCGGCTACCGCAGCTGGTGGGGATTTGACACCCTGCCCGAGGTGAACGAGAGCGATCCGTCCTACCGCAGCTTCATCTGCGGCGAAGGCGGCGTGATCGACTACTGGCTGCGCCTGGGGGCGTCCGGCTTCCGGCTGGACGTGGCCGACGAGCTGCCCGACGACTTCATCGAGGAGATCCGCCGTGCGGTGAAGCGGCACGGCCCGGACAAATACCTATTGGGCGAGGTGTGGGAGGACGCCACCAACAAGTGGAGCTACGGCACCCGCCGCACCTATCTGCTGGGCCACGGCCTGGACGCAGTGATGAACTATCCGTTCAAAAACGCCGTGCTGAACTTCCTGAAGGGGATGAGCGGCCGGCAGGCCGCCGAGCAGATCCTGTCCGTCTGCGACAACTATCCCGGCCCGGCGCTGCACACCCTGATGAACTTCGTCTCCACCCACGACACCGAGCGCGCCATCACCTATCTGGTGGGGGAGAGCAGCGAAGGGCATGACCGCTTCTGGCAGAGCGAGCGCACCCTGTCGGCGGAGCAGTACGAGTACGGCATCGTGCTGCTGCGCATGGCCTATGCGATGATTTTCACGCTGCCCGGCATCCCCAGCGTCTACTACGGCGACGAGATCGCGATGCAGGGATATCGCGACCCCTTCAACCGCGGGTATTTCAACTGGGAGTCGAAGGAGGACCGCATCAAGCCCGTGATCAGCCAGCTGGCCGAGCTGCGCCGCGAGAGCGATGCGTTTGCCGTCGGCCGGCTGGAGATGGCCGAGGTGGAGGACGACTACCTGCACTACCGCCGCATCGGCGAAAAAGAGGTGGCCGACATCTTCATCAACCGTGCCCCGCAGCCGCGCATCTGCCGTCTGAACGGCAGGGAGTTCGAGGTGAACCCGATGGGCTTCTCGGTCATCACCAACGACCGCTGAGTTTTTTGCGGGGACAACGGCAAAAGGTTTCCCAAAGCCGTGCGGGTTTGCCGAAAGGCTCTGTGCGGCGAACAGCACCGCCGGTTTCCGCCAAAGGCTTCCCCCTTGGGGGGAAGCTGTCCCCGCAGGGGACTGATGAGGGGAAATCTCTCGGTAAGCGCAATTCCTTCCCCAAAGCCGTTTCAGACTGCCGATCCATCCTTCTGCTCTGCATAGCGGGAAGGCTTCGACCTCATCCGCCGCCTGCCGGCGGCACCTTCCCCTGCCAGGGGAAGGCTTCCGATGAGGGACAGCACCGCCGGTTTCCGCCGAAGGCTTCCCCCTGGGGGGAAGCTGTCCCCGCAGGGGACTGATGAGGGGGAGTCTTCCGTCCCGCACAAACCTCCATCAAAACACCGCTTCAGCAACAGGAGCCTTCCCGGCCGGGAAGGTTCTTTTTTGTGCAAGCATCGCCGAATCCATCCAGTATCAAAGCGCATACAATATACAGAATGGCGATTTTTGCCCTCCAATCCACATCGCCCGCAGCCGGGAGATCTGCTGCCGCAATGGCAGCGCCGATTCGGCTTCACAAAAGAAACAGCCTGTTTTTGTACGTTCCGACGAAAAACAGCTGCAAAAATCGACAAATCTGGCCAGGCGGAATTGTGTATCCATACAAAGGTAAATATTTTTGTTGGCAAAGTATTGACGTGGGCACTGTTTTGTGGTTATATGAAGATACACAGAAGGGAGGGCGGCGGCCGTGAGAGTAACAGACAATCTCAAGCGCGGCACAGTGGAACTGTTGCTGCTCACTCTTTTGCAGGAGGAGGATATGTACGGCTATCAGCTGGTGCAGCTGCTGGCCGAGCGAACCGGCAACCGGTTCACGCTGCAGGAAGGCTCGCTGTATCCCATCCTCTATCGTCTGGTGGAAAAGGGCTGCGTCACAGACCGGCAGGAGCTGGTCGGCAAGCGCCGCACGCGGGTGTATTATCATCTGGAGCCGGCCGGCCGGGAGTATCTGGCCCAGCTCCGCCGGGAGTATTTTCAGATCCACGAGGGGATCATGATGCTGCTGAACAGCAGCGCGGGAGGAGTCGAGAGCGATGAGCCAGCCTTCACTTGAACACAGCCTGCGGAATTACTACGCCGAAGTGGAGCGCGGGCTGGTGTGCTCGGGAAGCGTCAAACGGCGCACCGTGCAGGCGCTGCGCACTTCGGTGGAGGATTTTCTGGCCGGCAGTCCGGACGCTTCCTTTGCCGACGTGGTGGAGCGGTTCGGCACGCCGGGCCAGATCGCAGACGAGGCGCTGGAAGCCCTGTCGCCGGCCGAGCTGCGGCGGTATGCCCGCCAGTCGCACATGATGTGGTGCGCGCTGGTGCTGTTTATCGGCGGATTCTTTTTCCTGGGCCTGTGCGCCTTTGCGATCCCTGCCGTCGTTTCCGCTGTTGAATCCATTCAAATCGATCCAAGTGAGGTGTTTCAAATGACTGTAACCACTGCAACCATCGTCTGGCTGGTCCTGACAATCGCTTTTCTGGTGCTGGAGGCGGTCACCGTGTCGCTGGTCAGCATCTGGCTGGCGGTCGGCGCACTGGTGGCGCTGCTGGTATCGCTGCTGGTGCCGTCGGTCCCGCTGCAGATGGCGGTGTTCGCCGCCGTGTCCATCGTGGCGCTGCTGGTCACCCGCCCGCTGGTGAAAAAGCATGTTTCCCCCATGCGGCAGGCCACCAACGCCGATATGAACGTGGGCAAGCGCGCCCGCGTGATCCGCCGCATCACCCCCGAGGCCCCCGGCCGTGTACGCCTGGAGGGCGTGGACTGGGCCGCCCGTTCCGCCACCACCATCCCGGAAGGCAGCTGGTGTGTGGTCACGGCTGTGGAGAGCGCCACGCTGGAAGTGGTGCCCGAGCCGGCCCCTGCAACTGTATGACCCGGAAGGCACCCGCCTTCCTGTCTGTCCGCACATCCACCCAATTTCAATCCAAAGCAAAGTATGAGGAGGTACATTTATGGGTCTTTACATCCTGCTGGGCATCGTGATTCTTGCGATCGTGATTGTGATCGCGAACATCAAGATCGTTCCCCAGGCAACCGCCTATGTCGTGGAGCGCATGGGCATCTACCACTGCACCTGGGAAGCAGGCGTCCACTGGAAGATTCCCTTTGTGGAGCGCGTGGCCAAAAAGGTCAGCCTGAAAGAGCAGGTCGTCGACTTCAAGCCCCAGCCTGTGATCACCCGCGATAACGTCACCATGCAGATCGACACCGTGGTCTTTTTCCAGATCACCGATCCCAAACTGTTCACCTACGGCGTGGAGCGTCCGCTGTCCGCCATCGAGAATCTGACCGCCACCACCCTGCGCAACATCATCGGCGAGATGGAGCTGGACCACACCCTCACCAGCCGCGACATCATCAACACCAAGATCACCTCCATTCTGGACGAAGCCACCGATAAGTGGGGCATCAAGGTGAACCGCGTGGAAGTGAAGAACATCATCCCGCCGGCCGAGATCCAGGATGCGATGGAGAAGCAGATGAAGGCCGAACGGCAGCGCCGCGAGGCGATCCTGCGCGCCGAAGGCGAGAAGCGCAGCGCTGTTCTGGTGGCCGAAGGTGAAAAGGAGAGCGCCATCCTGCGCGCCGATGCTGTGCGCGAGCAGCGCATCCGTGAGGCCCAGGGTGAAGCGCAGGCCATCATGGAAGTGCAGAAGGCTCTGGCCGATTCCATCCGCCTGCTGAACGAAGCCGCGCCCAACGACAAGGTGCTGGCTCTGAAGAGCCTGGAAGCCCTGGCCAAGGTTGCCGACGGCAAAGCCACCAAGCTCATCATCCCCAGCGAGATCCAGAACCTGGCCGGCACCGTCGCCTCCATCAAGGAACTCATCACCGAAAAATAATAGTCTGGTCTGCACGCCGCCCGTATGTCTGCGGGCGGCGTTTTTGTCTGCCCGGGGGCGGCGCTGCGCACTCCCGCCGCCGGCCCGATCCGGCTTCCCGTCCGCAGGCGGTTTGCTGTGCTCTGAGTTTGTCCTCCAAATATGTACAAATTATGAATTTTGAATAATTATACAGGGAAAAACCACAGATAATTTGTCGATGTACCTTCTTGTTCCGGTTGAAGCAAGAGGGTACAATAAAAAGGTGGGAAATGCGGCTTTTCCATAATAGAGCGCCTCTGCGCGCTTTTTCTTTTTTCGGCAGGGGGTCGGACGGCCCCTTGAAATATACACAGCTGTACAAGGAGGAATCGACCAAAATGGAAAAACTCTTTCATTTGAAGGAGAACAATACCACCGTGAAAACCGAGATCATGGCTGGTATCACCACCTTCCTGGCCATGGCCTACATCCTGGCCGTCAACCCCAGCATGCTGGGCGCTGCCGGTATGAACAGCCAGGGCGTGTTCATGGCCACTGCGCTGTCCGCTGCCGTGGCTACCTTCATCATGGCTTTCCTGGCCAACTATCCCATCGGCCTGGCTTCCGGCATGGGCCTGAACGCCTACTTTGCCTACACCATCTGCCTGGGCGAGCTGGCCGCCGAGACCGACCCCTGGAAGATCGCCCTCACCGCTATCCTGGTGGAAGGTGTGATCTTCATCATCCTGTCCGCCTTCAAGTTCCGCGAGACCCTCGTGAACTGCATCCCTGAGAACCTGAAATACGGCATCACCACCGGTATCGGCCTGTTCATCACCTTCATCGGCCTGCAGAACGCCGGCATCGCCGTGGCGGAATCCTCCACCAAGGTCACCCTGGGCGACGTGGGCTCTGCTCCTGTGGCGTTGGCCATGATCGGCGTCATCATCATTGGCGTGATGCTGTATATGAATGTGAAGGGCGCCATCCTGTGGGGCATCCTGATCACCTGGGTCCTGGGCATCGTCGCGCAGCTCACCGGCTGGTATGCGGTGAACCCCGAGGCCGGCGTCTACTCGGTCCTGCCCGCTGCCGACAGCATCGCCGACTTCCTGCCCAGCTTCTCGGCTCTGGGTGACACCGCCTTCAAGTTCGATTTCAGCTTTGCGGTCGGCCACTTCACCCAGTTTGCGGTGATCGTGTTCGCCTTCCTGTTCGTTGACCTGTTCGACACCGTGGGCACCCTGATCGGCGTTGCCTCCAAGGGCAACATGCTGGACAAGGACGGCAAGCTGCCCCGCGTGGGCAAGGCCCTGATGGCCGACGCTCTGGGCACTGTGGCCGGCGCCTGCCTGGGCACCTCCACCGTCACCAGCTATGTGGAGAGCTCTGCCGGCGTGGCCGAGGGCGGCCGCACCGGTCTGACTGCCGCCACCACCGGCGTGCTGTTCCTGCTGAGCATGTTCCTGTGGCCCGTATTCGGCGCCATCCCCAGCTTTGCCACCGCGCCCGCTCTGATCATCGTGGGCCTGTTCATGATGAGCAGCGTGCTGAAGGTGAAGTTCGAGGGCGACACCGCCGACGTGCTGGGCGCCTTTGTGGCCATCATCATGATGCCCTTCACCTACTCCATCGCCAACGGCATCATGTTCGGTGTGCTCACCTGGATGCTGCTGAAGATCCTGCGCGGCAAGGTGCGCGACATCCATCCCGTGATGTGGATCGTGTTTGCGCTGTTCGTTCTGCGCATCATCACCCTGGTAATGGCCTGATCCCCACCGCTGCAAAGCGCCTGTTCCCGCGTGGAACGGGCGCTTTTGTGTGTTGGGAAAGCCTTCCCGCCGCACGGTGCCCGGCGCTTTGGAGGGCTTTTTGTCCGGCTGTTAAATAAATGTCATTGCACCACTTGCAGGAAGCGCCATTTTTGATTATAATAGAGGTATCTGGCGGGCAAACAGCCCGTCTGCCAAGCAAGTTTTCTCAAAACGTCTTGCAGAAAGGGAGTTAAAAAACCATGAGCACTTTGGGCAAAAAGACTGTTGAGGATATTGAAGTAAAGGGCAAGCGCGTACTGGTGCGCTGCGACTTCAACGTTCCCATGAAAGACGGCGTGATCACCAACGACAACCGTATCGTTGCCGCGCTGCCCACCATCAAGAAGCTGATCGAGAACGGCGGCCGCGTGATTCTGTGCAGCCATCTGGGCAAGCCCAAGAACGGCCCCGAGGCCAAGTTCAGCCTGGCCCCCGTTGCTGTGCGCCTGAGCGAGCTGCTGGGCAAGAACGTCGTGTTTGCCGATGACGACAATGTGGTGGGCGAGAACGCCAAGGCCGCTGTTGCCGCCATGCAGGACGGCGACGTGGTGCTGCTGCAGAACACCCGTTTTCGCAAGGAAGAGACCAAGAACATCGCCACCTTCAGCGAGGAGCTGGCCAGCCTGGCCGACGTGTATGTGAACGATGCCTTCGGCAGCGCGCACCGTGCACACTGCTCCACCGCCGGCGTGACCGACTACATCAAGGACACCGCCGTGGGCTACCTGATGGAGAAGGAGATCCGCTACCTGGGCAACGCCGTGAACGATCCCGTTCGTCCCTTCGTTGCCATCCTGGGCGGCGCCAAGGTTGCCGACAAGCTGAACGTGATCGAGAACCTGCTGAACAAGGTGGACACTCTGATCATCGGCGGCGGCATGGCCTACACCTTCCTGAAGGCGCAGGGCAACGAGGTCGGCACCAGCCTGGTGGACGACGAGAAGCTGGAGTACTGCAAAGAAATGCTGAAGAAGGCCGAGGAGAAGGGCGTGAAGCTGCTGCTGCCGGTTGACACCGCCATCACCGCTTCCTTCCCCGATCCCATCGACGCCGAGATCAGCGTGGAGTACGTTCCCTCCAACGCCATCCCCGCCGACAAGATGGGCCTGGACATCGGCCCCAAGACCCAGGAGCTGTTCGCCGAGGCCGTGAAGTCTGCCAAGACCGTTGTGTGGAACGGACCCATGGGCGTGTTCGAGAATCCCGTGCTGGCCGCCGGCACCCTGGCTGTTGCCAAGGCGATGGCCGAGGCCGATGCCACCACCGTGATCGGCGGCGGCGACTCCGCTGCGGCCGTGATGCAGCTGGGCTTTGCCGATAAGATGACCCACATCTCCACCGGCGGCGGCGCCTCGCTGGAGTACCTGGAGGGCAAAGAGCTGCCCGGTATCGCCTGCATCCAGAATTCCTGATTTTTCCTTCCAGCGGCCTTCTCACCGGGGCCGCTGGTCTTTTCAGAACTATAAAATAAGAGAGGTACATCTATCATGAAAAAGTCTGCCCGCAAGGCGATCATCGCCGGCAACTGGAAAATGAACAAAACCGCCACCGAGGCCGCGCAGCTGATCGACGAGCTGATCCCCGCCGTGGCGGGTGCCGACTGTGAGGTCGTCATCTGCACCCCCTTCACCAGCCTGGTGACCGCCGTGGAAAAGACCAAGGGCACCAACATCCATGTGGGCGCCGAGAACGTGCACTTCGAGAAGAGCGGCGCTTTCACCGGCGAGATCAGCGCCGACATGCTGGTGGATCTGGGCGTTGAGTATGTCATCACCGGCCACTCCGAGCGCCGCCAGTACTTCGCCGAGACCGACGAGACCGTCAACAAGCGCACCAAGGCTGCGCTGGAAGCCGGCCTGAAGGTGATCGTATGCGTGGGCGAGAGCCTGGCCCAGCGTGAGCAGGGCGTGACCGAGGAGCTGGTCCGCATGCAGACCAAGATCGCCCTGCAGGGCGTGACCGCCGAGGAGATGAGCCGCGTGATCATCGCCTACGAGCCGGTCTGGGCCATCGGCACCGGCCGCACCGCCACCGCCGACCAGGCGCAGGAAGTGTGCGTCGCGATCCGCAAGGTGATCGGTGAGCTGTACGGCGAGGTGGTGGCCGAGGCCACCACCGTGCAGTACGGCGGCAGCATGAACGCCAAGAACGCCGACGAGCTGCTGGGCAAGCTGGATGTGGACGGCGGCCTGATCGGCGGCGCTTCCCTGAAAGCCCCCGACTTCGGTGCCATCGTGGCGGCTGCCAGCAAGTAAATTGCAGCTCTCCGCCTGCCCCGGCGGCCCGTTCCCGGCGAATGCGGCCGCTGCGGCAGGGCGGTTTCTGTCAACATCTTGTATCGTTTGCACGGAAAATACAGTTTGTAGATTGGTTTTCCGCAAAAAAAGGAAAGGAACAATACCTATGGCAAAAACTCCCCTGATGCTCTGCATCCTGGACGGCTTCGGCTGGGTGCCGGGCGAGACCTACGGCAACGCCATCGTGGCCGCCAAGACCCCCAACCTGGACAAGCTGTTCGCCAGCTATCCCTACACCACCATCGGCGCGTCCGGCATGGACGTGGGCCTGCCCGACGGCCAGATGGGCAACAGCGAGGTGGGCCACACCAACATCGGCGCCGGCCGCATCGTCTACCAGGAGCTCACCCGCATCACCAAGTCCATCCAGGACGGTGATTTCTTCGAGAACGAGGCGCTGAAAGCCGCCATGACCTCCGCCAGGGAGAACGGCAAGGCGCTGCATCTGATGGGCCTGCTGTCCAACGGCGGCGTACACAGCCACAACGGCCACCTGTACGGCCTGCTGGAGATGGCCAAGCGTCTGGGCCTGACCGAAGTATATGTGCATGCCATCATGGACGGCCGCGACGTGCCGCCCGATTCCGGCAAGGGTTTCGTGGCCGAGCTGGAGGAGAAGATGGCCGAGATCGGCGTGGGCAAGATCGCCACCATCACCGGCCGCTACTACGCGATGGACCGCGACAACCGCTGGGACCGCGTGGAGAAGGCCTATGCCGCGATGGTCTACGGCGAGGGCGTGCACGGTGCTCCCTCCGAAGTGATGGCAAACAGCTACGCCGAAGGCGTGACCGATGAGTTCGTGGTGCCCGCCGTCACCTGTGAGGGCGGCCGTATCGGCGCCGGCGACAGCGTGATCTTCTTCAACTTCCGTCCCGACCGCGCCCGTGAGATCACCCGCACCTTCGTGGACGACGCCTTCACCGGCTTCGAGCGCCGCAATGGCCGCTTCCCGGTGCACTATGTCTGCTTCACCCAGTACGACGCCACCATGCCCAACGTGGACGTGGCCTTCAAGCCCCAGGTGCTGACCAACGTGATGGGCGAGTACCTGGCCAAATGCGGCAAGACCCAGCTGCGCATCGCCGAGACCGAGAAGTATGCCCATGTGACCTTCTTCTTCAACGGCGGTGTGGAAGCTCCGTTCGAGGGTGAGGACCGTGCCCTGATCAACAGCCCGAAGGTGGCCACCTACGACCTGCAGCCCGAGATGAGCGCCTATCTGGTGGCCGACGAGTGCGTCAAGCGCATCGAGAGCGGCAAGTATGACGTCATCATCCTGAACTTCGCCAACTGCGACATGGTTGGCCACACCGGTGTGTTCGAGGCCGCTGTGAAGGCCGTGGAGGCCGTGGACGAGTGCGCCGGCAAGGTGATCGACGCGGTGCTGGCTGCCGGCGGCAAGGTGCTGCTGACCGCCGACCACGGCAATGCCGACAAGATGTACGACGAGGACCCCGACCATCCCTTCACCGCCCACACCACCAACCCGGTGCCCTTCCTGGTTGCCGGCGCCGGCGATGTGAAGCTGCGCGAGGGCGGCGTTCTGGCCGACATTGCCCCCACCATGCTGAAGCTGATGGAGCTGCCTCAGCCCGCCGAGATGACCGGCACCAGCATCGTGGAGTAATTCCCCGATACCAGCAAAGCGCCCTGCGCGGAGGGATCCGTGCGGGGCGCTTTTGAGTATGGGGGCACAGGGCCCGGAACGAAACCGCAGCAAAGCAAATGGATAAAGGCTTGTCAGGGGGAGACGGAGATGATACTTTCGCTACAGGGATGTATGGCGGTGGGAAAAACAACGGCAGCGCGATATTTGCAGCAGCATGCAAGCGGCGTGCAGGTGTATTTTGAAAACAATTCCGACGTGATCGCCGACGTCGCCCGCCTCGGGCTGGACAAACGGCGGTATCCGGAGTATCTCCAGATCCAAAGACTTTGGATACAGCACGAGATCCGGCGCTGGCACAGTGCGGCGGAGCACCGCTGCAGCGTGATGGATTTCAGCGCCGAAGAGATCGAATTTTATACCCTGCACTACCCGCAGAGCATCGGGCAAAGCTGGCCGGTGGAACAGGACCTGGCGCCGGAACTGGCGCAGCTGCGCCGATGCATGCCGCAGCGCATCCTATTCCTGGATGCGGGCGAAGAAGAACTGCGCCGCCGCAAGGAGAGCGACGCCGAGCGTTCCCGAGGATTCTTTGAGCACTATGTTCAACATCTTCTGCCGCTGAAGCGGGCGTGGTTTTTGGGGCGCGGGGATGTGGATGTCCTGCGGGTGGACGGCCTGACGCCCGATCAGGTGGGGCAGGCCGTGCAGCAGTGGGTGGAGCGCTGCATGCAGCAGGCGGCGCTTTGAAAGAGCAGGAGGGCAGGGAAGGCAGGCGCATTTTGCAGGGCAGCTTCAACCTCATCCGGCTGCTTCACAGCCACCTTCCCCTGGCCAGGGGAAGGCTTGCCCATACCGTTGGCTTCCCCCTGGGGGAACGCTTTTGCGCGGCGCAAACCATCCCTTTTTCAACAAGCTGAAGTGCCCGACCGGCAGGAAAGCCGGTCGGGCACTTTGCTTTGCGTATGCGGTTTATTCCTCGTCCAGCTCGGCCAGAAAACCGCTGGCGTCGGCGTCGCTGGGCATGCGCCAGTCGCCGCGGGGGGACAGCGCCACCGAACCCACCTTCACGCCGTCCGGCAGGCAGCTGCGCTTGAACTGCTGGCTGAAGAAGCGGCGGTAGAAGGTTTGCAGCGTGGCGCGGATATAAGCGGAGTCCACATCGGGGAAAGCCGCGCAGGCCAGCTGCAAAATGGCGCGGGGCTCCTCGCCGCGGCGCACCATCTGGTACAGGAAGAAGTCGTGCAGATCGTATTTGCCGATGGTGTCCTCGGTTTTCTGCTGCAGCTCGCCGGTGGCGCTGGTGGGCAGCAGCTCGGGGCTGATGGGGGTGTCCAGGATGTCGTGCAGCACCGCCGCCACGCCGGGGAACTCGGCCTCTTTCTCCTGCGCGTGCCAGGCGGTCATCGCCTTCACCAGCGTCTTCGGGATGGAGCCGTTCACGCCGTACATGCTCATGTGGTCGCCGTTGTAGGTGCACCAGCCCAGCGCCAGCTCGGACAAATCGCCGGTGCCAACCACCAGCGCGCCCTCCATGTTGGCCACGTCCATCAGGATCTGGGTGCGCTCGCGCGCCTGGGTGTTCTCGAAGGCGGCGTCGTATACATCGGGCGCGTGGCCGATGTCGGACAGGTGCAGCGTGCAGGCGGCCTTGATGTCGATCTCGCGGAAGCTCGCGCCGCAGGCGCGGACCAGTGCTTCGGCGTTGCTGCGGGTGCGGCCGGTGGTGCCCACACAGGGCATCGTGATGCCCAGAATGCCGTCCAGCGGCAGCTTCTGCAGCCGCATCGCGTCGATGGCCACCAGGAAGGCCAGCGTGCTGTCCAGCCCGCCGGACATGCCCACCACCAGCTTTTTCATGCCGGTCTTGCGCATGCGCTGGGCCAGGCCGGTGGCCTGGATGCGGGCGATCTCGGCACAGCGCGCGCTGCGCACCGGGCCTTCGGGCGGGACAAAGGGGAACGGCTCGGCGGCGCGTGGAGCTGCCGCGGGCTGTCCCAGCGCCGGGGCGGTGACGGTGCGCCAGCCGTCCGCCGCCTCGCTCATAAAGGAGTTCTGGCGCAGACGGTCGCTCTCCAGCGCGTGCAGATCGATCACGGCGGTCACCACCGCCTGGTTGCCTTCGGGGAAGATGCTCTCGGCCAGCACGGCGGCGTTTTCGCAGATCAGGTTGTGGCCGGAAAAGACCACGTCGGTGGTGCTCTCGTCCTGCCCGGCGCTGGCGTAGATGTAGCCGCACAGGCAGCGGCCCGACTGCACCCGCACCAGGTCGCGGCGGTAGTCGGCCTTGCCGATGGTCTCGTTGCTGGCCGACAGGTTCACCATCAGGTTGGCGCCGGCGGTGCAGGCAAGGCTGCTGGGGGGCATGGGCGCCCACAGATCCTCGCAGATGTCGGCGGCCAGCACCAGCGAAGCGTCGGGCGAGGCGATCAGCAGGTCCTCCCCGAACGGCACCTCCACCGGCACGCCGTCCGCATCGGGCAGCAGCAGGCTGCTGCTCTTGCGGTTGGCGGCGGGGGCAAACCACCGCTTTTCGTAAAATTCATTGTAGTTGGGCAGATGCCGCTTGGGCACCAGCGCCACCAGCTTCCCGCCCTGCAAAAAGGCGGCGCAGTTGAACAGCTGGCGGTCGGCGCGCACCGGAAGGCCCACCACGGCCATGCCGGCAAACCCACCTGTCTCCAGCGCGCGCGCCAGTTTCATGGTCTCGCGCAGGGCGGCGTCCAGCAGCCAGCGCTGGGCGAACAGGTCGGCGCAGGTGTAGCCGGTGATGCACAGCTCGGGGAACACCATCACGGCGCAGTCGGTGTGCGCCAGCGCCAGCTCCAGAATGGCGGCGGCGTTCTTTTCGGGCGCGCCGATGGATACCCGCGGCGTGGCGGCGGCTGTCTTGATATACTGCATGGTCGTCCTCCCTTTATGCCTGGTGCTCGTTGCACATGCGGATCTTCAGCGCATAGGCCGCGTGGCTCATGTTCACATAGTGGATGTGGGGGTTGTACAGGCGCTGCTCTTCCTCCCACACCTCGTTTTTCAGCTGCGACAGGGAGTAGGCCCGGATCTCGTCCAGACTGGGCAGCTCGCGCACCAGCTTGCCGTCCTCGAGATACGGCACCAGCAGGCGTACGGCGGTGAAATCCTCGATCACGATGTTTTTCCAGGGCTTGCGGGGGTCCACACAGCTGTACGGCACATCCTCCGGGATCTCCTCGTCGTCCAGCGTGATGACGTCGCAGATGGCAAAGCCGGTGTCCTTGTTGTACAGGCGCCACACCATCTTTTTGCCGGGATTGGTGGTTTTCACCTCGTTCTCGCTCACCTTGATGCGGGGGGAGAGCTGGCCGTTCTCCTCCACGGCGCACAGTTTGTACACGCCGCCGAACACGGGGTCGGAGGCCGCGGTGATGAGGCGCTCGCCGATGCCGTAGCTGTCGATCACAGCCCCCTGGCGCTCCAGGTCGGCCATCGTGAACTCGTCCAGCCCGTTGGACACGCAGATCTTGCAGTCCTCCATGCCGGCGGCGTCCAGGATGCGGCGCACCTTTTTGGACAGATAGGCCAGGTCGCCGCTGTCCAGCCGCACGCCCTTCATCCGCTTGCCCATCGGGGACAGCACCTCGTTCTGGATGCGGATGGCGTTGGGGATGCCGCTGTGCAGCACGTCGTAGGTGTCCACCAGCAGGGTGCAGCTGTCGGGGTAGATGCGCGCGTAGGCGGCAAAGGCGTCGTACTCGGTGGGGAACATCTCCACAAAGGCGTGGGCCATCGTTCCCAGCGCAGGCACGCCGTATTTCTGGTCGGCCAGGCAGTTGGCGGTGCCGGCCGCACCCGCGATGTAGGCGGCGCGGGCGCCCAGGTTGGCGGCGTCGTTGCCCTGCGCGCGGCGGCTGCCGAACTCCATCACCACCCGCCCGCCGCGGCAGATGCGGCTGGCCTTGGTGGCGATGCGGGACTGATGGTTCATGAAGGTGAGCAGCTGGGTCTCGATGAGGGTGGCGCCGATGGCGTCGGCCTCCACCCGGATCAGGGTCTCGTTGGGATACACCACGCTGCCCTCCGGCACGCAGTAGACGCTGCCGCCGAACCGGTAGTGGGACAGGTATTCCAGGAATTTGGGGTCGAAGATGCCCTTCGAGGCGAAATAGGCGATGTCCTCGGGGGCGAAGTGGAAGTCCAGCAGATGGCGCACGAGGCTCTCCTGCCCCACGGCCAGGGCGTAGCCGCCGCCGTCCGGCACCCGGCGGAAGAACATATCATACACCACGCGGGTATCCTTCAGGCCGGTCAGGAAATAGGCGTTGGCCATCGTCATCTCGTAGAAATCCATCATCATGGCCGGATTGTTGCGGCTGGGGTCGGGCGTGAATGCAGCTTGCATAAAAATGCTCCTTTCCGTGCAGGGCAGACGCGGGCCCGGAGGGCCATGCAAAAAGAACGATCTTGCGCGCGGAAAGACTGCACACAAAATCGCCCTCATCACCCTGAAAAACGTGCCGGCGAAAGCCTGTGAAAAACGGCGCCGTCACACGATACTATGATGCAAATATTATAGTCTTATACCCCGCAAATGTCAACAAAATTCGCGCGTTCCCCCTTGCGGCCAAAGCCGCGGCACAGTATAATGAGGGATGGCGAAACGTGCCAATTTGGTGTGCTTTCATGGGAGGTAAAACTATGTCGTATCATTTTCTGTTGGACATTGCGCTGATCCTCATCAGCACCAAGCTGTTCGGGCTGGTCACGCGCAGATTCCAGATGCCGCAGGTGGTGGGCGCGCTGCTGGCGGGCCTGCTGCTGGGGCCGGCGTGTCTCGGCTGGCTGCAGGCCACCGATTTTCTCACCCAGATCGCGGAGCTGGGTGTGATCGTGATCATGTTCACCGCCGGCATCGGCACCGACCTGGCCGAGCTGAAGCAGACCGGCAAGTCCGGCATGCTGGTGGCGGTGTGCGGCGTGCTGGTGCCGCTGGTAGCCGGTGCGGGGCTGATGGCGCTCTTCAACCGGGGGGAATTTGCCCATCCCGGCAACGTGCTGCTGCAGAATGTGTTTGTGGGCGTGGTCCTCACGGCCACCTCGGTGAGCATCACGGTGGAGACCCTGAAGGAGATCGGCAAGCTGTCCACGAAGGTGGGCAACACCATCCTGGCCGCCGCCCTGATCGACGACATCCTGGGCCTTGTCTGCCTCACGATCGTCACCAGCCTGGCGGGTGCGGATGTGAACATCTGGATCGTTCTGCTGAAGATCGTGGGATTCTTCGTGTTTGCGGCGGTGGTGGCCTTTGGGTATAACCACCTGATGCGCTGGTATGAGCAGCGTGTGCAGGAGCGCAACCTGCGCCGGTTCCCGATCGCGGCGTTCGTGCTGTGCTTGCTGATGGCCTTTGCCGCCGAGGAGCTGTTCGGCGTGGCCGACATCATCGGCGCCTTTGCCGCCGGCGTGATCGTGGCCAGCACCCCCAAGGCCGGCTATATCGAGAGCAAATTCTCGCCGCTGTCCTACCTGCTGCTCACGCCGGTTTTCTTTGCCAGCATCGGCATCAAGGTGGAGCTGCCCGGCATGGACGGCATGGTGCTCCTGTTCGCGGTGCTGCTGGCGGTGGTGGCCATCCTGGCCAAGCTGGTGGGCTGCGGCCTGGGCGCGAAGCTGTGCGGGTTCCACACCCGCCAGTGCGTGCAGGTGGGCTTCGGCATGGCCTGCCGCGGTGAGGTGGCGCTGATCGTGGCCAACAAGGGCATGGCGATGGGCCTGATGAGCCCGCTGCTGTTCGGGCCGGTCATCATCATGGTGGTGTGCTGTGCAGTGCTGACGCCGGTGCTGCTGAAGGCGGCATTTAAGGGCGAGGAGAAGTACGCCGGCTTCGAGCAGAGCGACCTGGTGGACCAGTACGAGAGGAAGGAACAGCTGGACATGGTGCAGGAGCGCCTGCTGCAGGCCGAGGAAAAGCGCAAAAACGCCCGGCAATAACAAGGAACATAAAAAGAACGCCCCGCGCGGCATCCCCCAAAAAGGGACAGCCGCGTGGGGCGTTTTTGTGTGCGGAAGGTTTATTCGGCCGCTTCTTCGGCGGTGCCGGCTGGCTTTGCAAAGTAGGCGATGCCCGCCGCGCCGGGACCGGCATGGGTGCCCACGATCGGCCCGATGTGGCCGGTCTCAAAGCCGTGCAGCCCCAGGTTGTGGGTGAGGTAGCGGCGGATGGGATCGGCGGCGTGGGGGTGCCCGGTGTAGCCGGCCATGAAGGGGCGGGATGTGTCGATGGCGTTTTCGCCGTCCAGCATCTTGAACAGGGCCACATAGGCGCCCGCCATCCCGCGCGCCTTGCCCGCCAGTGTGACCTTGCCGTCCCGGAGCTGCACCAGCGGCTTGATGCCCAGCAGAGCGCCGGCAAAGGCGCCGGCGCCGCTCAGGCGCCCGCCCTTGCGCAGGTATTGCAGATCGTCGATCACGGCGAAGATGCGCACGTCCTCTTTCACGGCTTCGATGCGGGAGGCGATCTCCCCGGCGGTGAGCCCCTCGTCGCGCAGCTTGGCGGCATAGCGCACCAGCAGCTGCAGCCCCAGCGTGGCGGTGCCGCTGTCCACCAGGACGATGCCGGCCAGGCCCTCGGCCGCGATGGTGGCCGACTGGTAGGTGCCGCTCAGCTGGGAAGAAAGCAGGATGGCCACCATCTGGTCGCCGGCTTCCTCGGCGGCCTCGAAGCGGGTGAGGAAGGCGTCGGGGCTGGGCTGGCTGGTGGTGGGCAGATGGCTGCACGCGGCCAGGCGGCTGTAGAATTCATCGGGCGGCAGCTCTCCGTCGTCGTAGCTCTCGCCGTCGAAGTTCAAGCGCAGCGGAACCACCTCCACCCCCAGCGCGGCGGCCTGTTCGGGTGTGAAGTCGGCGGTGGAATCGGTGAGGATACGGATCATAGTCTAAAAACTCCTTTCGATGCGGGAGTGGCCCCCGCAAAGGCGGAGGCTCTTCATACTGTCCATTGTACCCCGCCCGGCCGCTCTTTGTCAATCGCCGCCGACACAGCCTGCACGTTTTCAACCTCTCAGGCCTCGTCGTCGCTGCCGTCCAGCTCCTTCTTTTTGCGTTTGTATACATCCGAAGCGATGTTCAGGGCCGCGAAGCACGCCAGCCCCACGAACACCAGCATGAACACGGCGGTGGCCACCGAGCCGAGCAGCTTGTGGTAGTTGTTCCACGAAACGATCCCCCACACCGCGCCCATCGCCAGGCCGGTCAGCAGGCTGATGCGGAAGTTTGTTTTGGGGGTGGGGCGCAGCTGCCGGTCCCACAGGCCGTTTTTCAGGCAGGACACAACCAGATACACCCCCACAACCGCCAGCACGATGCACTCGCCCAGAATCGCCTGGGAATCGCGGCAGAACAGCAGCTGGAGCAGCGTGGCGGCCACCAGCATCCAGAACGCCAGCCAGAAACTGCGCTGCTCGATGTGCAGCAGTTTCTGCTCCTGCATCTCGTCCAGATTATTCTTCGGTTTCTTCATCTTCCTCATCCTCCCAAAACAGTTCGTCCAGTGTTTTCCCCAGCGCCCGGCAGATGCTGCGGCACAGCCGGATGGTGGGGTTGTACTCGCCCTTTTCGATGGCGTTGATGGTCTGGCGGGACACCCCCACCAGCTCGGCCAGCTGCTTCTGGGTCAGGCTTTTTTCCGCCCGCGCCACCTTGATGGCGATGTTCTTTGCCATGCAGCCACCTCCTTTTCCTGTCTATATAGTAAGATATAAAAGATAAAAAGTCAAGTATAATTTACATAAAATATTTTATATCCGACTTTTCACAAAAAAGAAACGCCGCGCGCTTCGCCCGCAGGAGGGGCAGAGCGCGCGGCGCTTGAAGGTTTGTGGGTCAGCGGGGAAGGGAAGAGGGCGTTTTCCGCAGCTTGCAGAAAAGGAGCACAGCCCCCACCACATCCAGCACGAAAAAGCAGTGCAGCACACCGCACAGGACGGCGTCGGATTTGGGAATCCTCCCGCGGACAGCGGCCTGTACCGCGGCGCTGATGCCGTATGCCGAGCTGGTCAGCAGCAGCAGCCAGTCTCCCGCCGCCAGCAGCAGGAGGAGAAAGGGAGAGAGAAACAGCAGCGCCGGCACCACCATCGCGCCGACAAAGATAACGCCCACGCAGAACACCAGCAGATAGAACGGGATATGTACCAGCTTGACCGCCATCGACCAGCGCGCCAGCTGTGTTTCGCTCCGCAGGGTGCAGGCGTTCCAGATGTTCAGCGCGTAGACCGCCACGGTGAGCACGCAGTAGATGCGAAGAACAAGATAGGCGGCGTCACTGCCCAGCAGCGAGAACAGATACAGCATGCCGATCAGCAGATATGGCCATACCATCAGCACAATCGGCAGCGCTTTGCGCAGAGGTTTCATGCTTCATCCCTTCCTTTCAATGGAATCAGTTCCACAGATCCACGGTCAGATCGTCGGCGCCCTTTTGATAGTACACCAGCATCCAGTCCACCCGTTCCGGCGGCGTGAAGTGCACCGCAGAACAGGCGCTGTGAAGCGGAGCGGACTCTCCCGTACACACCGCGCTCACACCCGCGCCGATCACCCCGACAAACGCGGCATGGGAAGCTGTCGGAAGCAGCCCGTATTTTTCCGCAAGGGGAGAGGGAGGCGGCTGCAAGCGGCGGCGTGCCGGGTCGCCGTTTGCGCAGTCGCGCAGCTGGAAGCGGCTGCTGTCCAGGTCGGGCGTGAGGGTGTAGATCATCTCGGTGAACTGCCGCGGATATTCCCAGTTTTCGTCCGTAAACGTGTCGTCCAGCGTTTCCCGGCGGTACTCCTCGATGTGCAGCGTGTGCTGCGTCCCGTCGGGAGGAAAGGTGAAAACAAAGTCGGTCTGCGTCCCGTCGGTGGAAAAGCAGGGGCCGGGCAGCGGGCGCGGCTCTTCCCGCAGGGTCAGCGACAGCGAGCGCAGCTCCTGCCCCGCCGTGTATGGAAAGCACATGCGGCAGAGGTTCCACGAAAAAGCCGGGTCCAGCCCGTACTGCCGCACCAGCCGGGCGGCGGTGTCGTCGTCTGCATCCGGCTCAAAGCAGGAATTCCACACCGCGCTGCTGCTCTCCTTCATGGGATACTCCCGCCCATCCACCAGGAGTGCGGCGTTCAGGTCCAGCGTGAGCGGATTTTCCGCCTCTATCTGCAGCTGCTGTGCGGGGGAAAAGAGATCAATGTCGTCGTTTTCGGGCGACAGGTTCCATTTGTCCGCAAAGCGGCGGATCGCCTCCGGGTCCACCCGGCGGCACAGGTCGATCACGATCCCCTCGGCGCACAGATATACCGCCGGAACATACAGCGGCTGCCCGGCCCATATGAACCGCCGCTGCACGTTCAGCGGTCTGCCCGGCTGTCTGTCTTTGCCGCTCCCCCACAAGCTGCCGTAATACACCGCCTGTTCGTCCATGTTTCCCGCTCCTTTCGCTTATACCACCCGGCTGAGGAATCCCACCGCCTTGCCCAGAATGCGGATGCTCTCCAGCTGCTGGCCCTGGTATTCCATCACGGGGTAGGCAGGGTTTTCCGGGCGCAGCTGCACCCGGCCGGGAATTTTGTACACCCGTTTCAGGGTGGCTTCGTCCTCGATCAGCACCGCCGCGATGTCGCCGTCGTCCACGTCGGGCTGGCTGCGGATGTATACGATGTCGCCGTCCATGATGCGCGCGCCGATCATGCTGTCGCCGCGGCAGCGCAGGGCGAAGTCGGCGTGGATGTTTTCCGGCATCTCCACCTCGCCCTCCAGATTCTCCACCGCCAGCAGCGGCTTGCCGCAGGCGATGCTGCCCAGCAGCGGCACCGTGCGGCAGGCAGGCAGCGGGAGCACCCCCGGCACGTCGGGCAGAGCGCTCTCCCGCCCGTACAGATATTCCGGCGTGCAGCCAAACAGGGCGGCCAGCGCCTCCACCGTGCTGTCCTTGATGTTCTTGATACCGCCGCTCTCATACCGCTGTACGGTCGCTTCCCGCACCCCCAGCTGCTGTGCCACCTGTGCCAGTGTCATCCGGCGCTGCTGGCGCATCTCGCGGATGCGCGTGTTCAGGATCGCCATATCTGCCCCTCCTTCTCGTTTCTTTGGGTTCAGTATAACACAGTTTTACATAGTATGCAACAAAAAAGAAAAAATTTCGCGCCGGGTATTTACATTGTACGAAAGGTGTGGTATTTTGTATTTACGTAATAGGTAAAATTTTCCTGCAATTTACTTCATAAGTAAAATTGCAAGGGGAAACGGGAGGAGAGGAGTCATGCAGAACGAGCAAAACAAACGGCCGGTGATCCGGGTGATCCTCACCGGCGACAGGCGCCGGGACGCCCTGGTGCTGTGGGATCTGCGGATGGAGTGTCCACGCATCGCGCAGCATCTGGAGCTGACCGTCCCGCAGGCGGTGGAGGCCGTGCAGCAGGGAAGGCAGTGGCGGGCGCAGGCCTGCCGCCGATGCCGATGGAAACGGGAAGGGGAGGCCTGCTGCCTGCCCCGCTGCTACGGGACCGCGGACGGCGCGCTGCCGCTGCCGCCGGTGCGCAGAAAAGGAGGGCGTGCAAGATGACCGAACAACAGATGCAGACAGCGGCCTGGCTGGAACGGTACCAGCAGAGCCTGGCCGACGAAAAGCGATTGCTGGAGGAAATGCAGATGGTGCGCAGCCGCGCAGAGCGCGTGACAAAGGCGCTGCGCCTGGCAGTGGTGCAGGGGGGCAGCGGCGGCCCGGATGCGGTGCAGCGGGGAGCCGAGCAGCTGTGGTGGCTGGCAGACCGGCTGCAGCAGCGGGCAGAGGAGAGCGTGCGGCGGCGTGTGGAGATCCAGAAGGCGCTGGACACGGTGGAGGACGCAAAGCTGCGCACGCTGCTGGAACTGCGGTATGTGCTGGGGCTGCGCTGGGAGGAGGTGTCGGAGCGGATGCACATCGACAGCCGTTGGCTGCGCCGCCTGCATCCGCGCGCGCTGGATGCCGTTAAGCCGGCGGCGCGGGGGCTGCAATAGCAGAAAACCGCGCGCGGCGATTGCAAAGCGGCACCCGGACGTTATATAATAAAAGCAGAAAAAGCGGCCGTACCGCAGCAATACAGAACAAAGGAGAAGTGTATGAAACAGGACATGATCGTAATTCTGGATCTGGGCAGCGAGGAGAGCACCCTCATTGCCCGCGAGATCCGCGCGCTGGGAGTATACAGCGAGATCTACCCCCACGACATCTCCGCCCAGCAGCTGAAGGAGCTGCCCGGCGTCAAGGGCGTGATCCTCAACGGCGGCCCCAACAACATCGTGGACGGCGAGGCGATCGCTCCGTCGGACGAGGTGCTGCAGAGCGGGTTCCCGGTGCTGGCTGTGGACTTCGACGGCGCGCCCGGCGCCCGCCACCTGAACAAATGGCCGGCCAGCGAGGAGATGCTGCGCGAGGTGCTGCGCGGCTTTGTGTTCGACGAGTGCAAGGCCGAAGCCAACTGGAATATGCCCAACTTCATCGCCGACCAGATCGAGCTGGTGCGTCGTCAGGTGGGCGACAAAAAGGTGCTGCTGGCCCTGTCGGGCGGCGTGGACAGCTCGGTGGTGGCGGCGCTGCTGCTGAAAGCCATCGGCGACCAGCTGGTGTGCGTCCACGTCAACCACGGCCTGCTGCGCAAGGGCGAGCCGGAGCAGGTGGTGCAGGTGTTCCGCCACAATCTGGGCGCGAACCTGATCTATGTGGACGCTTCCGACCGGTTCCTGTCCAAGCTGGAAAACGTGGCCGATCCCGAGCAGAAGCGCAAGATCATCGGCGCCGAATTCATCCGCGTGTTCGAGGAAGAGGCCCGCAAGCTGGAAGGCATCGACTTCCTGGCACAGGGCACCATCTACCCCGACATCGTGGAGAGCGGCACCAAGACCAACAAGGTGGTCAAGAGCCACCACAATGTGGGCGGCCTGCCGGAGGATCTGCAGTTCGAGCTGGTGGAGCCGCTGCGCCAGCTGTTCAAGGACGAGGTGCGCGCCTGTGGTGTGGAGCTGGGCCTGCCGGACGATATGGTCTACCGCCAGCCGTTCCCCGGCCCGGGTCTGGGCGTGCGCTGCCTGGGCGCCATCACCCGCGACCGTCTGGAGGCCGTGCGCGAGAGCGACGCCATCCTGCGCGAGGAGTTCCACAAGGCCGGTCTGGACAAGAAGGTGTGGCAGTATTTCACCATCGTGCCCGACATGAAGAGCGTGGGCGTGAAGGACAACGCCCGCTGTGTGGAGTGGCCGGTGATCCTGCGCGCGGTGAACACGGTGGACGCCATGACCGCCACCATCGAGGAGATCCCCTACGAGGTGCTGCACACGGTCACCCGCCGCATCATCACCGAGGTGCCGGGTGTGAACCGCGTGTGCTACGACATCACGCCGAAGCCCTCCGGGACCATCGAATGGGAATAACTGGAAATTAAAAGCCCGCAGGGTCCCGCAAATCGGGGTTCTGCGGGTTTTCTTTCCTCACGAGTGTATTCGCATTGCGATGTTATATTGCATGTATCGTTTAAGGATTTGAGAGGTTAAAAGTATGGATGAAACTTTGACATTCAAAATGTTGGATTCCAGGCTTGGCGACCATGCGCCTTTCCTAATATCATTGTCGGATGGATTGCAAGAGGAACTCCGTATTACCATCGCTGGAGCCAAAGTTGGAAACATGGGTGGCAATCTTTCGAATTTTGAAGAAACTGATAAGACGACGAAACAGGTGCTCCGTGAAATATTGGCAAAAACGCGCCCCATAGAAGTGAATGAACACCAATTCTATGAGATACTTTTTCACGATTACATCATGTATCAGATAAGAAATGAATCTTTTAGTTCATACGATCCAAAAGAAGTTGGACAGGGGCGCTATCTAATTACGTTTGAAAAGTCACAGTTTCTATCGTACTTACAGGTTGCGACAGATGCCCAGATGTTTGACGACGGTTCCTATTATCCTGGGAAGTGGGTTCATTATGGAATATACACCCAGAATCACATTATTGATGTGATTGCACAAGATGTACCGGATATTTTGGAAGTACAACGGGAATGAAGTTGGAACAAATCCGCCGGAGCAAACCGTGAACAATCTGAAAATTACGGCTGAAGGTGTTCCCGAGGAAGTCCGTTTGGCCGGCGACAGTACGGTTGCGAATGTGACAAATCAGTTTCCCGGTGTGTTCAAAGCGCGATTTTCCCCGCGGCAATCAAAACGAGCCGACAGATCCGCAGAGATCCGTCGGTTCGTTTGTTTGGCGGGATGCGTTGTTTTGTCCTTTTTTCCGGTGGTGCGGGTGCTTGCCGGAAAAATAAAATAAACAAAAAACGAGTGTTCTTACAGTTTTTCAAATGCTGTAAGAACACTCGCTCTGGTGCGGATGAAGGGACTTGAACCCCCACGGTATTGCTACCACTAGAACCTGAATCTAGCGCGTCTGCCAATTCCGCCACATCCGCATATATGTAAACGCAGGAGACCTGCGAATACAGACATTTGCTTTGTGCGCCCCGCGTACTCCGCGGAACGTTTTATATTATAGCATCGGCAGACGCATTTGTCAACAACTTTTTTCAATCTTTTTTGTTTTTTGATTTATTTCGATCCTGCGCTGTTTTTGACCTTGCGAAGGTCGTCGGGGCGCAGGATGCCGCACACGAGGACAAGCAGCAGGTATCCCGCAGTCACCGCCGCGGCCACCACGCCGATCAGGACCCAGGCTGGCTGCTGCTCGGCCAGCGGCCACACCCATTTCCGGGCCGCTGCGCAGCACGCCGCCGCGCACAGTGCCGGTCCCGTAAACCACCGCCACAGCTGCAGCTTCATTTCGGTGACCACCAGCAGCCGGCGGAAATTCAGCAGGCTGGTGAGCAGGTTGGAGAACACCATCACGCCCAGGAATCCCCACATGCCGGTCTGCGGCACCAGGAATGCGATCAGGCCGATGCGCAGCGCCGAATCCCACACGCTGTATTTAAAGGAGGCCATCTGCTCGTTCAGCCCCTTGAGGATGCCGTCCACCATGCTCTCCAGATACATCAGCGGCATCAGCGGGCCCAGCACCGCCAGATACAGCCCGATCTCTTCGCTCTGGTACAGCGCTATCCCCAGCGGATGCGCCAGCAGGGTGAACAGTCCGCCCAGCAGGATGCTGATGAGGTTGGTGATAACGATCACCCGTCCCACCAGCCGCCGCAGGGTGCGCTCGTGTCCTTTGAGATGCGCCTCGGTGATTTCGGGGGTCAGCAGGGTGGCCAGCGTCCCCAGCAGGGAAAAGGGGAAAAACACCACCGGCATCGCCATCCCCTTCAGCGCGCCATACTGCTCCAGGGCCACGGCGCGGCTGGCGCAGGCAATGGTCAGGCAGGCGGGCACCATCACGTTTTCGGCGGTGCGCAGGGCGCTGGACAGCAGCCGCCCCGCCGAAATGGGCCACACGATCTCATACAGCCGGTGGGAGATGTTATCCGGCCGGGCGGTGGGGGCTCCTCCGCGCATGCGGCGCAGATCACGGGCCGTGCACAGCGCCATCAGCAGACAGCTGGCCGCTTCGCTGACGGTGTTCCCCACGCACATCGCCGCACAGGCCCAGCCGATGCCGTGGGGCAGCGCGTACTTCAGCAGCTCCAGCACCACCCAGATGCGCAGCGCCTGCTCAAACAGCTGGCTCACCGCATTGGGCGCGGCGCGCCGCCGGGCAAGGAAATAGCCGCGCAGTGCCGCCGCCATGGCCATAAAGGGCAGGCTGGGCGCCAGGATCCGCAGCGAGGGAGCGGCGCGCAGATCTCCCAGCCACCAGCGGCTCATGACACCGGCGAATCCCGCCTGCACCAGAGCGCCCGCCAGTCCCAGGCACAGCCCCAGCAGCACGGTGCGGCGCAGTGCGCCCGCCGCCGCGCCGGGACGGTTTGCCGCCAGCTCCTCGGTCACCAGACGGGTGGCCGCGATGGGCACGCCGGCGGTGGCCAGCGTGACAAACAGCTGGTAGACGGTGAAGATCAGCTGGTGCAGGCCCATCCCTTCGGCGCCCACCTGTCCGGCCACCACCACCCGGAACACCATCCCGGCCGCGCGCAGAATCAGGCTGGTGGCCGTCAGCAGGACCGCATTGAACAGATACCCATTTTTCTTCATGCCCTCGCCCCTTTCCCTCCTGTCCAGCCTATGCGGCAGCAGACGGGAATAGACGCGCCGGGGGGATGTATGGTACAATATCCATACAGGGCCGCATCCGGCCAACTCTTTTGCAAAGGACGGTTGTTCTATGAACCAGACATTCAGCGCCGCCGCGGCGGCCATCCGAGAAAAAACCACGCTCGTGCCCGAAGTGGGCATCATTCTGGGCAGCGGCCTGGGCGGTCTGGCCGGCCGCATCCAGGACCCGGTGTACATCCCCTATGCCGAGGTGCCGGGCATGAAATGCTCCACCGCCCCGGGCCATGCGGGCCGCTTTGTGGTGGGCATGCTGGCCGGCAAGCCGGTGATCTGCATGCAGGGCCGCCTGCACTTCTATGAGGGCCACGCCATGGCCGACATCGTATTCCCGGTGCGCCTGATGAAATATCTGGGCGCAAAGACACTGGTGGTGACCAACGCCTGCGGCGCGGTGAACACCGATTTCTCCATCGGCGACCTGATGCTGATCGAGGATCACATCAACATGATGGGCGCAAATCCGCTCACCGGCCCGAACCTGGACGAATTCGGCCCGCGCTTCTGCGACATGACCTTCGCCTACACGCCCGCCCTGCGCGAGCTGGCGCTGGACGAGGCAGAAAAGCAGGGGGTGCAGCTGCGCCGCGGCGTGTACCTGGGCTATATGGGTCCCAGCTACGAAACCCCGGCCGAGATCCGCGCCTTCCGCACGCTGGGGGCCGACACGGTGGGCATGAGCACGGTGCCCGAGGTGATCGCGGCCAGCCACTGCGGGCTGGATGTGCTGGCCATCAGCCTGATCACCAACATGGCGGCCGGCATCCAGAAGGTGAAACTCAGCGAGCAGGAAGTGATTGACACCGCCGCCGCCCGCGCCGAGGTGCTGCAGGGGCTGGTGGAGGGCATCCTGGCCCGTATCTGATAAGAGAACCGTGCCGCTCTGATTCTGGCATGGAAAGGGGAATGTCTCTGTGGAAAAGGCAAACTCCCGAAAAGCAAAACTGATCCGCGCACTGCGGACAGCCGGCTGGATCTATATCGCTGTGATCTATCTGAACACCGTCTTTTTCCCGGGCCGCTATCTGCTGAACACACCGCTGGGCGGCAAAGGCTGGCTGGGCATCCTCCCGGTGCTGATGATCCTGTTCATGATTTTTTCTTTCGATGTAAAAAGCTGTCTGTCAAACAGCGGGTGATCGGCGTGGTGATCGTTCTCCTGCTGGCGATCCCGCCCTTTGTGTCCCTGTGGCTGTACAGCACCTGACCGCCCCTTGCACCCCGGCCGGAAAAGGCGTATAATGGGCACAGCGCCGCTTTGTGCGCGGCCATACACAGACACTTAAAGGAGAATCAGGATCCATGAGCGAATGTACGCATAACTGCGAAACCTGCGGGCAGAATTGCTCCGAGCGCAAGTCTCCCGCCGATTTCCGCGAAGCACCCCACGCCCAGAGCAGCATCAAGAAGGTGATCGGCGTGGTCAGCGGCAAGGGCGGCGTCGGCAAGAGCATGACCAGCGCCATGCTGGCGGTGCTGATGGCCCGCCGCGGCTACCATGCCGCCGTGCTGGACGCCGACGTGACCGGCCCGTCCATCCCCAAGCTGTTCGGCATCCACCAGCGCGCCTACGGGGACGAGAACGGCATTCTGCCGGTGCGCACCAAGACCGGCATCGACATCATGAGCGTGAACCTGCTGCTGGAGAACGAGGAAGACCCCGTTGTCTGGCGCGGTCCGGTGATTGCCGGCGCCGTGAAGCAGTTCTGGCAGGAGGTCATCTGGAAGGACGTGGACTTCATGTTCGTCGATATGCCTCCGGGCACCGGCGACGTGCCGCTGACCGTGTTCCAGTCGCTGCCGGTGGACGGCATCGTGGTGGTGGCCAGCCCGCAGGAGCTGGTGAGCATGATCGTTGCCAAGGCCGTGAAGATGGCCGAGATGATGAACATCCCGGTGCTGGGCGTGGTGGAGAACATGAGCTACATCACCTGCCCCGACTGCGGCCGGAAGATCAGCGTGTTCGGCGAGAGCCATGTGGACGAGATCGCCGCCAAGTTCGGCCTTTCGGTGCTGGCCAAGATGCCCATCGACCCGCAGCTGGCCAAAAACGCCGACCAGGGCGTGATCGAGCTGTTCGAGGGCGAGTATCTGGACAAAGCCGCCGACGCCGTGCAGGCGCTGCTGTGAGATGAAGCGCCCGCACCCCCTCCGCCGCATCGTGCGCGAGAACCTGAACCTGCGGTACCTGCTGCTTTGGGCGGGCATCGTGGCGGTGATCGCTGTCTGTGCCGCGCTGTACTGGCGGCAGCTGTTCGGCGTGTGAGTTCGCAAGCCGTCCCATCCAAAATCAAAAGCAGCCTCGATCTGTGCTGTCCGGCACAGGTCGGGGCTGCTTTTTTCTTGGGCACAGCTTTTCCGCAAGGGGGGAAGCCTTTGGCGGAAACCGCCGGTGCTGTCCCCGCAAAAGCTTTCCCCTGGCAGGGGAAGGCGCCCCGAAGGGGCGGATGAGGCCGAAGCGAGAGATTACACAAAAAACAAACCATCCGGCGTTCCTGCTCTTGCAAAACAGAAACGTCGGATGGTTTATGAGCGGTTCATGCCTGCGGCACAAAGAAATAGGTGGTGGTGTCCACCATGCGTGCCCAGGGGGCGTCGGCCAGCACGCGCTGGATCTCGCTGCGCTTGATGCCCAGCGCCTTCACCATATCGGTCAGGCGGATCAGCTGGTCGGCGTGGTTCACGAAGTATTCCTGGATGGCCTCGGGGGCGCCGGCGGTCACGGTGCGCTGCTGGCGGCGGGGCGCCGGACGGGACAGAAAGTCCTCGGGATGCTGGCGGCGATAGGCGGTGTACATCATCTTGATGCGGGACAGCAGGGCGGGGGGCAGCTCGCCGCGCGCCGCCGGGATGGAAAGATCCACCGTGGAAAGATCGGCCATCGTGCGCAGGCCCTTGGCACTGCACCACGCAACAAAATTCTCATACACCTTGCTGGAATACACTTCGCGAATTGTCTGCATGAACTGTTTCTCCCTCACTTTTCTCTGATGCGGCAGTGTTCTGCCGGCGCAAAACGACAAAAAACGCGCAAAAAAGCGCGCAAAAAAGCGGGCCTCATCCACGGGGATGAAGCCCGCCGGAAGCAAAAGAAAAAATTATTTGGTGCCGAAGATGCGGTCGCCGGCATCGCCCAGACCGGGCACGATGTAGCCGTTCTCGTTCAGCTTCTCATCCATCGCGGCGATGTAGATCTCCACGTCGGGATGGGTCTCCTGCAGGCGCGCCACGCCCTCGGGAGCGGCGATCAGGCACAGGAACTTGATGCTGCGGGCGCCGCGCTTTTTGATCAGGGTGATGGCGTCGCAGGCGGAGCCGCCGGTGGCCAGCATCGGGTCCAGCACGATCACGTCGCGCTCGCCGATGTCCTCGGGCAGCTTGCAGTAATACTCCACAGGCTCCAGGGTCTTCTCGTTGCGGTACAGGCCGATGTGGCCCACCTTCGCAGCGGGAACCAGGGTGAGCATGCCGTCCACCATGCCGAGACCCGCGCGCAGGATGGGCACAAAGGCCAGCTTGCGGCCGCTCAGCATACGGGTGCGGGCGATGGCGATGGGGGTCTCGATCTCCACTTCCTCGGTGGGCAGGTCGCGGGTGGCCTCATAGCACATCAGAGTGGCGATCTCGCCCACCAGATCGCGGAACTCCTTGGTGCCGGTGCGCTTGCTGCGCAGCAGGCTGATCTTGTGCTGTACCAGCGGGTGATCCAGGATCATCGGTTGTTTGCTCATAACAAAAACTCCTTTGTATCTTGGGCGGTGCAGTCCGCCTGATTTTATGATGTCACAGAGCGGCCTGCTCGTCCTCGATGGCCTTCAGCTTGGCCACACGGCGGATGTGGCGGTCGCCCTCAAACTCGGCGTTCAGGAAGGCGTCCACCAGGCTGCAGGCCAGCCCGGCGCCCACCACGCGGCCGCCCATGCACAGGGCGTTGGCGTCGTTGTGGCGGCGGGTGTATTCGGCGCTGAACACGTCGGAACAGCAGCAGGCGCGGATGCCGCGCACCTTGTTGGCCGCCATCGAGATGCCCACGCCGGTGCCGCAGAACAGCAGCGCCAGCTGACACTGCCCGTTCACCACCGCGTTGCAGGCGGGCAGCGCCATGTCGGGGTAATCGCAGGACGCGCCGTCCAGCGTGCCGAAATCCTGGTAGGCCAGGCCCAGCTCGTCCAGATGGGCTTTCACGGCTTCTTTCAGTTCAAAGCCGCCGTGGTCGGCGGCCAGGGCCAGGGGTTTTTCCAGATGGATCATGTATAGGCTCCTTTGCAAAGTATAGAGTCATTGTGCGGCCAGACGGGCGGCGCGCTCGCGCTCGGCCTGGCTCAGCCGGTGATAGTCGGGGCGCATCTGCTCGGCCGGCACGCACCGGCCCTCGCGGTACATCCGCAGCCCGGCCCGGCACACGCCCGCTGCGCGGCTGGCCGACAAAAAGCCGGGCCAGCGCTGCACCCCGTCCACATTTTCAAAGATATTATAGCATATTTCCGCGCCGTCACCAACAAAAACCAGCGGCTTTTTGCACCCGGCCACAAAATCGGCCAGCGCGGCGGGGGAGCAGGCGTCGTCCGGCAGCAGCCGCACCGGGCCGTTTGGCGTGTTCTCGAAGGCGGCGGCATACACCTGCCCGCGCCGTGCGTCCAGCGCGGTGACCACGGTGGCGGCTCCCGGCGCGATGCAGGCAAGCGCCTCCAGTGTGCTCACCGGCGCGCACTGCGCCCCGGTGGCCATCGCCAGCCCCTTCACCAGCGCCATGCCGATGCGCAGACCGGTGAAGCTGCCCGGCCCGGCGCAGACTGCCAGCAGCTCGGCGTCGCCCACCGCCACACCGGCGGCCTTGCAGGCGGCGTCCAGCAGCGGCAGAAGGCTCTCGCTGTGGGTCAGCCCGGCGTTGAGGGTGGATTCATACAGCAGGGTGTCGTCCCGGAAAATGGCCACACCGGCAGTTTTGCCGGCGGCCTCGATGCCGATGCAGATCACAGCGCTCCTCCTTCGATGGTGATGGTGCGGGTGTTTTCGTCCACGGTCCGGATGTCCACCCGCACGGCGGGCTCACCGGCCAGCAGGCCGGCAAAATTCTCGCTCCACTCTGCGGCCACCACAGCGCCCTCGTCCAGATAGTCGTAGAATCCGGCCACCTCCAGGTCCTCGGCGTTTTGCAGCCGGTAGAGGTCGAAGTGGGCAAAGGGGCGCGGACCGCGGTAGTAGTTGACGATCGAGAAGGTGGGGCTGCTGGCGGGGTCGGTGCAGCCCAGGCCCTTTGCGATCCCCTCGCAGAAAGCGGTCTTGCCGGCGCCCAGCCCGCCGGTGAACAGCACAAGGCTGCCCGGCGCCAGCGTTTCGGCCAGGCGGCTGCCCAGCTCCACCGTTTCGGCGCGGCTGTGGGTGGTGTAACAGGCCATCGTGCTTTCCTCCGTTCGGAAAAAATGCGGCCCTTTTTGAAAGAAAAAGGCCCGCCGCTGCGTACACAGAATAAGCCCCTGTGAAAAGGGGCGAAAGAATTGCAGATATTGGCATTATAATACAATTTTCACAAAAACGCAATCCCCCCGCCGCACGCGCCGCCTTGTAATGGAAAAGCGGGTGCGGTATAATATACAAACAGGCCCGATGCGCCGCTGCGGGGAAAGGCAGGCTGCGCGCGGGCGGACAACGATAGGAGGCAATCCATGCTCAAACCCTTACAGCGCTATCTGAAACAAACCGACTGGATCTATCTGTTCATGTGCATAGCCTGCTCGGCGATGTCGGTGACGGTGCTCCTGTCCTACAGCATCTACGAGCGCGGCGGCAACCTGCGCGACGTCTACGTGCAGGGGGGAGCCAGTCTGCTGGGCCTTGTGTGCGCGCTGCTCCTGTCCCGCGTGGACTACCGGATGCTGGCCAATGTGTGGCCGCTGCATGTGATATTCACCTGGGGCCTGGTGCTGTCCACTCTGCTGAAAAACAAGACCATTGGTCCCATCACCTTCGGCTGGGCGCCCAACGGCACCGAAAACTATTCCTGGATCCGTCTGGGCGGCCTCAGCATCCAGCCCACCGAGCTGGCCAAGCTGAGCTTTATCCTCACCTTCGCGATGCACCTCGACAATGTGCGCGAGAGGATCAACCACCCCCTCGAGCTGTGCAAGCTGCTGCTGCATCTGCTGGTCCCGGCGGTCATCATCCACATCCAGGGCGACGACGGCACCGTGCTGATCTTTCTGGCCATCGGCGCCACCATGCTGTTCTCGGCGGGCCTGAGCCTCAAATATGTGTTCGGGGCGCTGACGGCGGCGGCCTGCGGCGTGGCGGCGATGCTGGTGAGCGGCAAGGGCCTCAGCGGCTACCAGATCCAGCGCGTGCTGGCGCTGTTCGACCCCACCATGCCCGAGCGCGACCCCGCCCTCTACAACGAGATCATGTACCAGCAGGACGCCGGCCGCGTGAGCATCGGTTCGGGGCAGATCTTCGGCCGGGGGCTGTTCCAGCCCGACCACAACTATGTGCCCGAGGCGCGCAACGACTTCATCTTCAGCTATATGGCGGAGTGTATCGGGTTTGTGGGCTGCGTCATCATGCTGAGCATTCTGTTCGGCGTGGCCTTCAAAACGCTGGGCACCGCCATGCGCAGCAAGGACCCGCTGGGCTCGTATATCTGCGCGGGCGTGTTCGGCAGCATGATCTTCCAGATCATCGTGAATCTGGGCATGAACCTGCGCCTGCTGCCGGTGATCGGCGTGACGCTGCCCTTCTTCTCGTCGGGCGGTTCGTCGGCGCTGATGATGTATCTGTGCGTCGGCCTTGTGCTGAGCGTGTATATCCACAATCCAAGATCGGACGGGATGTTTGATGAACGATAACAGAGCGCCGGACCTGCTGTGCCGGCTGAAAGAATACGCAGAAAAGGACGTCTGCCCGATGCATATGCCGGGCCATAAGCGCACCGCCCTGGGCGGCAGCGAGCTGCCCTGGCAGCTGGACATCACCGAGATCGACGGCTTCGACAACCTCCACGCCCCCGAGGGCATCCTGGCCGACGGCATGCAGCTGGCGGCGGAACTCTATGGCTCCGAACGCGCCTTCTATCTCATCAACGGCTCCACCGGCGGCATCCTCGCGGGCATCGCGGCGGCGGCCCCGCCGGGCAGCCGGGTGCTGATGGCGCGCGGGTGCCACAAGTCGGTCTACAACGCGGTGGAACTGCTGGGCCTCCGCGCCGCCTATCTGCTGCCCCCCGCCGACGAGGTGTTCGGGGTGGCCGGTTCGGTCACGCCGCAGATGGTGGAGCAGGCGCTGGAGGTCCACTGGGATGCCCGGCTGGTGATCCTCACCAGCCCCACCTACGAGGGGATCGTCAGCGACATCGCCTCCATCGCGCGGGTCTGCCACACCTACGGGGTGCCGCTGCTGGTGGACGAAGCGCACGGCGCGCACCTGGGCTTTTCGCCCGCCTTTTACGGCGGCGCGGTGAAAGCGGGGGCGGACATCGTCATCCAGAGCCTGCACAAGACGCTGCCCAGTCTCACACAGACCGCGCTGGCGCATCTGTCGGGCGATCTGGTGGACCCGGACGAGATGGCGAGGCGCCTGGCGATGTTTGAAACCAGCAGCCCGTCCTATCTGCTGATGGGCTCCATCCACCGCTGCCTGTGCCTGCTGCAGGAGAGGGGAGAGGAGCTGTTCTCCGCCTGGGCCGCCCGTTTGCAGCTGCTGGACGAGCGCCTGCAGGGGCTGCGGCATCTGCGGGTGCTCTGCCACGGGGCGGACAGCCTGCGCAGCCACCGCGGCTTCTGGGGCTTTGACCCCGGCAAGGTGGTGGTCAGCGGGCGGACGGCCGGTCTGCGCGGGCCGCAGCTGATGGAGATGCTGCGCACCCGGTACGGCATCGAGTGCGAGATGGCGATGGGGGAGTATGTGCTGGCGATGACCAGCCCGGCAGACTCGGAGGAAGCCATCCTCCGTCTGTGCGGCGCCCTGCTCGCCATCGACGCGGAGTGCACCGCCGCCCCGCCCGCCGCCTTCCCCGCATTGCCGGAGCTGCCGCCGCAGGTGATGCCGGCGGCCCAGGCGCGCAGTGTTGGCTGGCGGACGCTGTCGCTGGCCGAGGCGTCCGGCCGCGTGATGGCCGAAAGCCTGTGGGCCTATCCGCCGGGGGTGCCGCTGGCGGTGCCGGGCGAGGTGTGCACCGCGGCGCTGGTGCAGGCGGTGCGCGCGCTGGAACAGGCGGGCGTGCGGGTGTACAGCGACAGCGGGTCGCTGCCGGATGCCGTGCGCGTGCGGTGACCGACGGAAAATTTCACAAAAGGCCGCCGCAGGAATTGACAGAACGCGCAACTTGTGGTTGAATATATAAAAGACAGCTGTGCCATTGCGGCGCAGCATTGTCGCCGGCGGCCGTTTGGGGCCGCGTATGCATTTTGTAAAGGAGGCCTATACCATGAATCGGATTCAGACCCTGGATACCCGTGACCTGGCCCAGAGCGCCCAGAACGGCGGCTGCGGCGAGTGCCAGACTTCCTGCCAGTCTGCCTGCAAAACTTCCTGCGGTGTTGCCAACCAGCAGTGCGAGAAGTGCAGCGAGAGCAAGTAATTTGATTTGATCGGAAGGGTCGCTGCCCCGCCGTGTGCCTGCGCGCACGGCCTGGCGGCGATTTTTCTTGTGTATCGGCCGCTTTTTTCAACATTCTCATCACCAGAAAGAGGAAATCTATGATCCATCAATACAAACTCAACGGCTACAACATCGTGCTGGACGTATACAGCGGCTCGGTCCATGTGGTGGACCCGCTGGCCTACGACGTGATCGCCCTGTATGAGACCACCCCCGCCGACGAGATCGTGCGGCAGATGCTGGAAAAATACGCCGGCCAGCCGGACGTGAACGAGGCCGAGGTGCGCGAGGTGCTGGACAGCGTGGAGCAGCTGAAGGCTGCCGGCAAGCTGTTCGCGCCCGACCAGTACGAGAACATGGCGTTCGACTTCAAAAACCGCAGCACCGTCATCAAGGCGCTGTGCCTGCATGTGGCGCACACCTGCAACCTCACCTGCAGCTACTGCTTCGCCAGCCAGGGCAAATACCAGGGCGAGCGCGCGCTGATGAGCTTCGAGGTGGGCAAGCAGGCGCTGGACTTCCTCATCGCCCATTCCGGCAGCCGGCGCAACCTGGAGGTGGACTTCTTCGGCGGCGAGCCGCTGATGAACTGGGACGTGGTGAAGCGGCTGGTGGCCTACGGCCGCGAGCAGGAGAAGATCCACAACAAGAAATTCCGCTTCACCCTCACCACCAACGGCGTGCTGCTGGACGACGAGGTGATCGAGTTCGCCAACCGGGAGATGCACAACGTGGTGCTGAGCCTGGACGGCCGCAAGGAGATCCACGACCGCCTGCGCCGCACCGTGAACGACAAGGGCAGCTACGACATCATCGTGCCCAAGTTCCAGAAGCTGGTGGAGAGCCGGGGCGGCCAGGGCTACTATGTGCGCGGCACCTTCACCCACGCCAACGTCGATTTCACCAACGACATCTTCCACATGGCCGACCTGGGCTTCACCGAGCTGTCGATGGAGCCGGTGGTCTGTTCGCCCGACGAGCCGTATGCCCTCACCGAGGAGGACCTGCCCAAGCTGTTCGAGCAGTACGAGATCCTGGCCACCGAGATGATCCGCCGCAAGAAAGCGGGCCACGGCTTCACCTTCTACCACTACATGCTGGACCTCAAGAGCGGCCCCTGCATCTACAAGCGCATTTCGGGCTGCGGCAGCGGCACCGAGTATCTCGCCGTCACCCCGTGGGGCGAGCTGTATCCCTGCCACCAGTTCGTGGGCGACGAGAAGTACAGCATGGGCGACGTGTGGCGCGGCGTGACCAACACCGCCCTGCGCGACGAGTTCAAGATGTGCAACGCCTACGCCCGCCCCGACTGCAAGGACTGCTGGGCGCGCCTGTACTGTTCGGGCGGCTGTGCGGCCAACGCCTACCACGCCACCGGCAGCATCCGCGGCGTCTACGACTACGGCTGCCAGCTGTTCCGCAAGCGCATCGAGTGCGCCATCATGATCCAGGTGGCCGAAGCGGGCATGTCCAAGAGCGAGTAAAAAGCCTTCCCCTGGCAGGGGAAGGTGCCGCCAGAAGGCGGCGGATGAGGTCGAAGCCATCCCGCCCGCCGGACACGTTCCCGCAAAAAACACAAAAACCATCCCCGCCGCAAGGCCGCTCCCACCCCGGGAGCGGCCTTGCTTTTCCTCTCCTTTACACCCCGCAGACAAAAAACTGGTGGCATTGTCTGAAAAAATGTGATATACTGTTAATGCATCGTGCATAATACACAAAAAGCGGTGCAAGAGGAGACGTGTTTTTTATGTGGTATCAAAACGCAGTTGTCTATCAGATCTATCCCCTGGGTGCCTGTGGGGCTCCGCGCGAGAACGACGGCATCACCGTTTCCCGCATCTCGCAGCTGGAAAGCTGGGTGCCTCACCTGCAGAAGCTGGGCGTGACGGCGGTGCTGTTCAACCCCCTCTTCGAGAGCGACCGCCACGGCTACGACACCCGTGATTATACAAAGCTGGACTGCCGCCTGGGCACCAATGCCGACTTCGCATCGCTCTGCACCGCGCTGCATGCGGCGGGCATCCGCATCATTCTGGACGGCGTGTTCAACCACGTGGGCCGGGGCTTCTGGGCCTTCCAGGACGTGCTGCGGAACCGCGAGAACAGCCCCTATAAAGACTGGTTCCACATCAACTTCGGCGGCAACTCAAACTACAACGACGGCCTGTGGTACGAGGGCTGGGAGGGCCACTTCGAGCTGGTCAAGCTGAACCTGCACAATCCCGCCGTGGTGGACTACCTGCTGCAATGCGTGCACGGCTGGGTGTCCCAGTTCGGCATCGACGGCCTGCGCCTCGACGTGGCCTACTGTCTGGATTTCGATTTTCTGCGCCGCCTGCGCAGCTTCTGCGACGGTCTCAAGCCCGATTTCGTGCTGGTCGGCGAGCTGCTGCACGGCGACTACAACCGCTGGGTGAACGACCAGATGCTGCACAGCTGCACCAACTACGAGTGCTACAAGGGCCTGTATTCCGCCTTCAACAGCATGAACCTGTTCGAGATCGGCCACAGTCTGGGCCGCCAGTTCGGACCGGAAAACTGGACGCTCTACCGCGGCAAACAGCTGCTCTCCTTCGCGGATAACCACGACGTCACCCGCCTGGCCAGCATCCTTGCGAACAAAGAGCCCATCCGCCCGCTGTACGGCGTGCTGTTCGGCATGCCCGGCACCCCGTGCCTGTACTACGGCAGCGAATGGGGGATGGAGGGCCGCAAGCAGGACGGCGACGACGCGCTGCGCCCCGCGGTGGAAACGCCGGTGTGGAACGAGCTGACCGACTGGATGGCCGCACTGGCCGCTGCACGCGCCCAGAGTCCGGCGCTGTGCGAGGGCGACTACAAGACGGTGCTGCTGACCAATAAGCAGTTCATCTTCCAGCGGCAGGGAGGCGGGCAGCGCGTCCTGGTGGCGATCAATGCGGACGAAGCGCCCTACACCGCCCACTTCGACGCCGGCTGCGGCATGGCCACCGACCTCATCACCGGCCGGCCGCACGACTTCGGCGGCGGCAGCACGCTTGCGCCGTACAGCGCGGCCTTCTGGCTGTGTGAGCGCTGAGAGGGAGGCGAGCCGAATTGCACCTGACACAGGGGTTTACCCCCCATTGGATCAGCTGGATCTGCACCGCCATCGAGCTGCCGGAGCCTGTCACCGAGGCGGTGCTGGGCCTGCTGCCGCGGCTGGACCGCCCCGACATCATTGCGCTGGCCGGCGGCCTCACCGAGCCGAACACCGCCGAAGCCGCCTGCAAAGCGCTGGGTGAAAAGCTCTGCCCCGACCCGGACGGCTACAAGATCCTGACGGTGCAGCTGGCGACGCTGTCGCTGCTGCCCGCCCGGCTGGAGAAGATGGGGCTGGGCATGGACGTTTTTCTCGCCACCGCGCGGGTCTTTACCCGGTTCGTGGACGAGCACATGGCCTCCTTCGGGCGGTATGGGTTCGACCGCAGCTGGTGGACCTGGCGGCAGACATCGGGGCTGGTGGTGCGGCTGGGCGCGCTGGAATTCGAGCGCATCGACCGCTATGACGGCCCGGAGTTCGCCGGCCTGCACAAGGACCAGCCGGTCATCGGGCTGCACATCCCCGGCGGGGCAAAGCTGTCGGACGAGAGCATCGCGGCCAGCCTTTCCCGCGCGCGTGCGCTGTGGCCGGGGCGCCCGGTCGTCTGCTTCAGCTGGCTGCTGGCGCCGGCGCTGGAGGACCTGCTGCCGGAGGGCGGCATCCGTTCGCTGCGCCGCATTTTCACGCCCGGCCCGGCCGATCCGGACAACGACGATTTCGTCCAGTGGATCTTCTGCGACCCCTCCCTCGCGCCGCAGCAGTGGCCGGAGGACACCCGCCTGCGCCGCGCCGTGAAGGCATATGTATTGTCCGGCGGGCAGATCGGGGCCGGCTGGGGGATCGCGCGGGAGAAAAACGTCGAATAAGGGAAGGTATCTGCGAAAACTGTATTGACTTTCGCGTCAAAAAAAGCTATCATAATTAAGACATGGGACCTTGAGTACCCCGAGAGATTTCCATGCAAATATTCTTCGACCACCCATCCTCATGGGTCAAGGCCATACGGACAGCCGGGTCAACTGCCGAGCGGCAACGCAGGTTGCCATTATTGATTGAGTTCAAAGCTCAAATTTTATAAGTTGGTTACTTTATAACCGGTGCATGATGCACATCAACTTGTGAAACGGTCAATAAGAGTAGTAGAGATATTTGCTGTACACACTCTGGAGTTGCGGTCCCGGCGGGCAGAAGGCGGCTTTGTACCGCCGCGTTCATCGCGGAAAAACGACCAAACGCGCAAGTGATGCATCGGTTGCATCGCCTGTGCGTTTTTTTCATGCCATAAAAACGGTCAAGGAGGGTTCCGCTATGGAACAAAAGCTGAAACTGTACGGCTTCAACAACTTAACAAAGGCGCTCAGCTTTAACATTTACGA
This sequence comes from Anaerofilum sp. An201, assembly GCF_002160015.1. Lineage (GTDB taxonomy): Bacteria > Bacillota > Clostridia > Oscillospirales > Ruminococcaceae > Anaerofilum > Anaerofilum faecale. Next base: position 81,554 of record NZ_NFJT01000004.1, read on the forward strand.
CGTCTGCTACGCCAAGACCCCCCGGGAGCAGAGAGACTATATCGCCTACATCGACGAGCAGTACAATTCCCAGCGCCTGACCAAGATCCTCACCACCCTCACCGATATGATCGGCGCCACCGTGCTGAACATCTCCAGCCAGGACTACGAGCCGCAGGGCGCGTCGGTCACGCTGCTGATCGCCGAAGGCCCGGTCACGCTGCCGCGGGGCGAGACGCAGGTGGCGCATCTGGACAAAAGCCATGTCACGGTGCACACCTACCCCGAATACCATCCCGAGACCTGCCTGGCCACCTTCCGGGTGGACATCGACGTGGCCACCTGCGGCGAGATCACCCCGCTGTCCACGCTGGACTACCTGATCGGGTCGTTCGATTCCGACATCATCACGATGGACTACCGGGTGCGCGGCTTCACCCGCGACGTGAACGGCCGCAAGCTGTTCATGGACCACGACGTCACCTCCATCCAGGACTATATCGACCCCGCCACCCTCAAGCGGTACGATGCGGTGGACATCAATGTCTACCAGGCCAACCTGTTCCACACCCGCATGATGCTCAAGGATGTGGACCTGCAAAACTATCTGTTCAACACCGATGTCTATGAGCTGCCGCCCAAAACGCGGCTGGACATCATGGACAGCCTGCGCCGCGAGATGATCGAGATCTTCAGCGGCAGCAACATCTATTAAACAGGGGGAGAAGCCCATTGACCAAGCTTTCACAGCAGCGCGCTCCCATCTACGAGGCGCTGGAACACTTCCGAAAAATGCGGGTGGTCCCGTTCGACGTGCCCGGCCACAAGCGCGGCCGCGGCAACCCGGAGCTGGCCGCCCTGCTGGGCGAGACCTGCGTGCAGATGGACGTGAACTCCATGAAGCCGCTGGATAACCTGTGCCATCCCATCTCGGTCATCCGCGAGGCCGAGGAGCTGGCCGCCGATGCCTTCGGCGCCGCCCACGCCTTCCTGATGGTGGGCGGCACCACCAGCGCCGTGCAGAGCATGATCCTGTCGGTGGCAAAGCGGGGCGATAAGATCATCCTGCCGCGCAACGTCCACCGCAGCGTGATGGGAGCCATGGTGCTGTGCGGCGCGGTGCCGGTGTATGTGAACCCCGCCTGCGACGACCGCCTGGGCATCCCGCTGGGGATGCGGGTGCAGGACGTGGAGGACGCTATCCGCCGCAACCCGGACGCCAAGGCCATTCTGGTGAACAACCCCACCTACTACGGCATCTGCTCGGATCTGCGCAGCATCGTCAAACTGGCCCACAGCCACGGGATGCTCTGCCTGGCCGACGAGGCCCACGGCACCCACTTCTATTTCAACGAAAACCTGCCGGTGTCCGCGATGGAAGCGGGCGCTGATATGGCCGCCGTGTCGATGCACAAATCGGGCGGCAGCCTCACCCAGAGCTCGCTGCTGCTGGCCGGCCCGGCCATGCAGGAGGGCCATGTGCGCCAGATCATCAACCTCACCCAGACCACCAGCGGCTCCTATCTGCTCCTGTCCAGCCTGGACATCTCCCGCCGCAACCTGGCGCTGCGGGGGCGGGAATCCTTTGCCCGCGTGATGGAGCTGGCTGAGTATGCCCGCAGCGAGATCAACGCCATCGGCGGCTACTACGCCTATTCCCGCGAGCTGATCAACGGCGACAGCATCTTCGACTTCGACGTGACAAAGCTCTCTGTGAACACGCTGGACATCGGCCTGGCGGGCATCGAGGTCTACGACCTGCTGCGCGACGAGTACGACATCCAGATCGAGTTCGGCGACTTGGGCAACATCCTGGCCTACCTGTCGATCGGCGACCGCCAGCGCGAAGTGGAGCGCCTGGTCAGCGCGATGGCCGAAGTGCGGCGCCGGTTCGGCAAGGGGCGCGCCGGCCTGATGAAGCAGGAGTACATCGAGCCGCATGTGGCGGTGTCCCCGCAGGACGCCTTCTACGCCGCCAAGGAATCGCTGCCCATCCGGGAGACGGAGGGCCGCATCTGCAGCGAGTTCGTGATGTGCTATCCGCCGGGCATCCCCATCCTGGCGCCCGGCGAGAAGATCACCAAACCGATCCTCGATTATATCCAGTATGCCAAGGAGAAGGGCTGCTCGATGACCGGCCCGGAAAATCCCGAGATCGAGTATCTGAACGTATTGAAAGGGGTGTAATATGGACTTCTGGTTTTCTGAGCAGCAGACCCCCAACGTCAAGCTGTCCATCAAGGTAGACCGCCAGCTGTACAGCGGCAAAAGCGAATTCCAGCGCATCGACGTGTTCGAGTCGCCGGAGTTCGGCCGTTTCCTCACGCTGGACGGCTACATGATGCTCACCGAAAAAGACGAGTTCATCTACCACGAGATGATCGTGCATGTGCCGATGGCGGTGCATCCGCGGGTGAAGCGGGTGCTGGTGATCGGCGCGGGCGACGGCGGCGTGATCCGCGAGCTGGCCCGCTACGACGACATCGAGGAGATCGACATGGTGGAGATCGACCCGCTGGTGGTGGAGGTGTGCAAAAAATACCTCCCGCAGACCGCCTGCCGCTTCGACGACCCCCGCCTGCACGTCTACTACGAGGACGGCCTGAAATTCATCCGTTCCTGCGAGGACAAATACGACCTCATCATCGTCGATTCCACCGACCCGTTCGGTCCCGGCGAGGGGCTGTTCACCCGCGAGTTCTACGGAAACTGCTTCAAGGCGCTGAAAGAGGACGGCATCATGGTGAACCAGCACGAGAGCCCCTTCTACGACGAGGACGCGGTGGCCTGCCAGCGCGCGCACAAGCGCATCGTGGAGTCGTTCCCCATCAGCCGCGTCTATCAGGCGCACATTCCCACCTATCCGTCGGGGCATTGGCTGTTCGGGTTCGCGTCCAAGAAGTACCATCCCCTCAAGGACCTGAACGAGACCAAATGGAACATGCGCGGGCTCAAATGCCGCTACTACACCACCACCCTGCACAAGGGCGCGTTTTACCTGCCCGCCTATGTAGAGGAGCTTTTGGAAGATGTTGAATAAAAACGTGGAAACCTTTCTGTGCTGCGACGCCGAATACGACGACGCCAGGATCGTGCTGTTCGGCGCGCCCTACGACTCCACCACCTCCTACCGCCCCGGCACCCGCTTCGGCAGCCGGGCCATCCGGCAGGAGTCCTTCGGGGTGGAGAGCTACAGCCCCTATCAGGACGCCGACCTGCTCGACTGCGCCATCTTCGACAGCGGCGACATCGAGTTGAGCTTCGGCGCCCAGCAGGCGCCCCTGGCCGACATCGAGGACCGCACCGCCACCATCCTGGCCGACGGCAAGCTGCCCTTCATGCTGGGCGGCGAGCATCTGGTCACGCTGGGCGCCGTGCGCGCGGTGGCGAAAAAACACCCCGACCTGCACATCATCCACTTCGACGCCCACGCCGACCTGCGGGACGACTATCTGGGCGTGCAGCTGTCCCACGCCTGCGTGCTGCACCGCTGCTGGGACATCCTGGGCGACGGGCGCATCTTCCAGTTCGGCATCCGTTCGGGCGACCGCGAGGAATTCCGCTGGGGCGAGAAGCACGTCACCACCCGCAAGTTCGACTTTGTGGGCCTGGAGGAGGTGCTGGAGGAGATCGGGGACAAGCCGGTCTACTTCACGCTGGACCTGGACGTGCTGGACCCGTCGGTATTCCCCGGCACCGGCACCCCCGAGGCGGGCGGCGTCACCTTCGACCAGCTGCGCCGCGCGGCCACCCTGGTGTGCAAAACGATGAACATCGTGGGCTGCGACGTGAACGAGCTGAGCCCTCCCTACGACCCCAGCGGCATCTCCGCGATGGCCGCCTGCAAAATCGTGCGCGAGATGCTTTTGGCGCTGCAGCGATAAAAAGCACACCAACAAGTTGTATACAATGAGAGAAAAATACAATTTGTAAAAGAGAAAGCGATCTGGTTCGGCAGCCTTCCCCTGGCGGGGGAAGGTGGCGCGGAGCGCCGGATGAGGTCGAATCTGTAAGGCAGAAGAAGGCCGGAATCAGAACCACGCGCCGGATGAGGCCGAATCTGCAAGGCAGAAGAAAGCCGGCACCAGGACCACGCGCCGGATGCGGCCGAGCCTGCAAAACAGACCGCGGGCCAAAAAGTAAATCGAAAACATTGCCCCCAAGGGGCGCATCACCATCCCACCAAAGGAGGAAACACACATGAGCAAAGTTCTCATCATCGGCTGCGGCGGCGTCGCTTCCGTCGCCATCCACAAGTGCTGCCAGAACAGCGAGGTATTCAGCGAGATCTGCATCGCCAGCCGCACCAAGTCCAAGTGCGACGCCCTGAAGGCCAAGCTGGAGGGCACCACCGCCACCAAGATCACCACCGAGCAGGTGGACGCCGACGACCTGCAGCAGGTGATCGACCTGATCAGGAAGGTCCAGCCCGATCTGGTGATGAACATCGCGCTGCCCTATCAGGATCTGGTCATCATGGACGCCTGCCTGGCCTGCGGCGTGAACTATCTGGACACCGCCAACTACGAGCCGGAGAACCTGGACGATCCCGAATGGAAAGCCGCCTACGAAAAGCGCTGCAAGGAGGAGGGCTTCTCGGCCTACTTCGACTACAGCTACCAGTGGGCCTATAAGGAGAAATTCGAGAAGGCCGGCCTGACCGCCCTGCTGGGCACCGGTTTCGACCCGGGCGTCACCCAGGCCTACTGCGCCTATGCCCAGAAACACCTGTTCGACGAGATCGACACCATCGACATCCTCGACTGCAACGGCGGTGACCACGGCTATCCCTTCGCCACCAACTTCAACCCCGAGATCAACCTGCGCGAGGTATCCGCCCCCGGTTCCTACTGGGAGAACGGCCACTGGGTGGAGACCGAGCCGATGGAGATCAAGCGCGAGTACAACTTCGACGGCGTGGGCCAGAAGGACATGTACCTGCTGCACCACGAGGAGATCGAGTCGCTGGCCAAGAACATCCCGAACGTCAAGCGCATCCGCTTCTTCATGACCTTCGGCCAGAGCTACCTCACCCACATGAAGTGTCTGGAGAACGTGGGCATGCTGTCCACCGAGCCGGTCGAGTTTGAAGGCCACCAGATCGTTCCCATCCAGTTCCTGAAAGCGCTGCTGCCCGACCCCGCCTCGCTGGGCCCCCGCACCGTGGGCAAGACCAACATCGGCTGCATCTTCACCGGCAAGAAGGACGGCAAGGAAAAGACCGCCTATATCTACAACATCTGCGACCACCAGGAGTGCTACAAGGAGGTCGGTTCCCAGGCCATCAGCTACACCACCGGCGTGCCTGCGATGATCGGCGCCATGATGCTGCTCACCGGCAGGTGGAACAAGCCGGGCGTCTACACCGTGGAGGAGTTCGATCCGGACCCCTACATGGACGCGCTGAACAAGTGGGGCCTGCCCTGGCAGGTGAACGAGAACCCCGTTCTGGTGGACTGATATGGAGCTGAGAACCCCCTATTTTGTGGTGGACGAAACCGCGCTGCGCCGCAACCTCGCCATTTTGGACGGGGTGCAGCAGCGCACCGGCTGCCGCATCCTGCTGGCCCAGAAGGCCTTTTCGATGTTCCACGCCTATCCGCTGATCGCGCAGACGCTGGCCGGTTCCACCGCCAGCGGCCTGTACGAGGCGCGGCTGGGCAAGGAGGAGTTCGGCGGGGAGACCCATGTGTTCTGCCCGGCCTACCGCGCCGACGAGTTCGAGGAGATCCTGCGGTATGCCGACCACATCGTTTTCAACTCCCCGGCACAGCTGAGAAAGTTCGGTCCGGCGGCCAAAGCGGCCGGCAAGCAGGTGGGGCTGCGGGTGAACCCCGAGTGCTCCACCCAGGAGGGCCACGCCATCTACGACCCCTGCGCCCCCGGTTCCCGTCTGGGCACCACGCTGGCCAACTTCGACGAGAGCCTGCTGCCGCTGCTGGACGGCCTGCACTTCCACACCCTGTGCGAGCAGAACTCGGACGACCTCGAAACCACCGTGCAGGCGTTCCGGGAGAAGTTCGGCAAATACTGCGCCGGTCTCAAGTGGATCAACCTGGGCGGCGGCCACCACATCACCCGCGCCGACTACGACATCCCTCGCCTGGAGCGCATCGTCTGCGCTCTGCGGGACGATTACAACGTACAGGTCTATCTGGAGCCGGGGGAGGCGGTGGTGCTGAACGCCGGCTGGCTGGTTGCCAGCGTGCTGGAGACGATGCACAACGGGATGGACATCGCCATTCTGGACACCTCCGCCGCCTGCCATATGCCGGACGTGCTGGAGATGCCCTACCGTCCGCCGCTCAAGCACAGCGGCCAGCCGGGCGAAAAGCCCCATACCTACCGCCTGGGCGGCCCCACCTGTCTGGCGGGCGACGTGATCGGGGATTATTCCTTCGATGCGCCGCTCAGGGAAGGGGATCGGCTGGAGTTCGAGGATATGGCGCTGTACACGATGGTAAAGACCAACACCTTCAACGGCATGCCGCTGCCTTCCATCGTCTGGAGGGATGCAGACGGCAATCTGTCCGAGGTGCGCCGCTTCTCCTACGAGGACTTCAAAACCCGCCTTTCCTGACCCTATGCACAACAACACGCCCCGCAGCAACAAAGCGCTGCGGGGCGTGTTTCGGTTTGTGGAATAAGAAGATAGTTTGTGCGGAACGAAAGCCTTCCTCTGGCTGGGGAAGGTGCCGCCGCAGGCGGCGGATGAGGTCGAATTCGACCGATTACACAGGCCTGCCTGTTTCTCGAAAAGCGCTTTTATAAAGGTCTGTGCGGAACGGAAGCCTTCCCCTCATCAGTCACGCTTTGCGTGACAGCTTCCCCCCGAGGGGGAAGCCTTTGAAGAACGCCGCCGGTGCGGCGGAAAGATCGCTGCAAATTTTTGGCTTATCGGATGCCGTTCCCCATCCGGTAGGCCTCCTGCATGGCGGGATTCCCTTGAATGTCTCCCAGCTGCCACGCTCCGGCGCCATAGATCACGCCCTTTTCCACTGCACCCGGCAGGCATTCTATGTAGCCGCGCAGCCCGTCGATCGTCCGCTCCATGGCAGCTTTCCCGTCCGCAGCGGTGGCGATGAAATAAAATTCTTTGTTTTCCAGCCCGGATTGCTGCGCCCCGCCCAATGTGCGGTCGATCATGGTTTTCAGCTGTGCGCACATCGTATAGAAATACACGGGAGTTGCCAGCACGATCACATCGGCGGAGCGCATTTTGGCAAGCAGCCGCTCCATATCGTCCCGCTTCACGCAATGCCCGGTCGTCTTGCAGGCATAGCAGGCCGAACAATAGTCGATCTTCAATTCGGCAAGCCGCACCGTATCCACCCGGTTGCCTGCCTCCTCGGCACCTTTCCGAAACTGGTCGCACAGGGTGTCGGAATTGCCGCCCTTGCGGGGGCTGGATGAAACGATCAATACGCGTTTGCTCATTTGTATCTTCCTTTCGCAAAACCAGTTCGCGGCACACCGCGCCGACGTGTTATTCCGGCCGGTCCACCGTGTAGAGCAGCCGGACCACGCTCTCTTTCAGCGGCTCTGCTTTCTTCAAATGGAACCTCGCCGGATCGCTTTCCGGAAGGAAATCCGCCCGCAGAAACACCGGCACGGTATCCGGGCTGCCGTCCGCGACAGGAGCCAGCAGCAGGCTCAGCTCATCCACCATCCCCTGCTGCAGGAACGTCCAGTTTATAGTCCCGCCGCCGCAGAGCAGTACGGTCTCTATCCCAAACAGGTCATACAGCTTCTGCGCAGCCAGCCGGCAGTCCAGCGCCTCGTTTCCCGCAAGGATATAGGAGACCCCTTTTTGCCGCAGGTAGTGGCGGTATGCAACGGGCGTTTTCTCCGTCAAAACCTCGATCACATGGGCATCCGGCCGCCCGGCTTTTCGGAACAGCCCGGATTCCCATCCGATTTCTCCCGCTGTGTCGATGGAAATATAGTAGAGGTCGGCGTCGCTTTGCGCGACAAAGTCCCCCTGTGGAATCACAGCGCCGCTTTCCTGCAATATCGGCTTGCGGAATGCCGTAAACTCTTTGGTCGTGGTGGTCCCATACAGCCATGCGTCCGCATGGTACTCGTCCCGTATCCGGGCGTATTCTCCGCTGGCCGCCCGCGCCTGGGGCGTTCCGAAAGAAGCCCCCTCGATCTTGCCGTCCAGCGTGCTCAAAATATGGCAGACAATATAAGGCCGTTTCATAGATGTTCCTCCTTTTCACTGTGCAAGTTCGTTTTTGGAGAGATAGGAGTCGATGGCCGCCTGGTCCGAAGGCCGCACAAACAGTCCTTCGTGAACCATGGCGCCCGCCGCGCTTTCACGGACGAAATCCATAGAGTTGTCGAACTGCTCGGTGTCCATGGAAGCCGACTGTGTAAACGGATACACATCCTTGCCGGCAAGGTCGTAATTCTCCAGGAAGGTGCCGATGATCATGGGAGCAGTGTGCCACCAGATGGGATATCCCACCAGGATCGTGTCGTATTGGTCCAGGGAATCCGGGAGGTTTGCAATGGCGGGGCGGGCGTTTTCGTCCCGCTCTGCCAGCGCAACATCGCCGCACTCGTTGTAATCTGTGGGATAGGGCGTCTCCGGCTCGATTTCATAGAGGTCGCCGCCCACCTGCTCTGCGATATAGGAGGCCATTTCTTCGGTATTGCCTGACCAGGAGAAATACACGACCAGAATGTTTTCTGCCCCGGACTCCGCGGTCTGGCTCTCCGGCGCAGCCGTTGGTTCGCTCCCGGACGATGCGGCAGGTGCCGGGGAAGCTGCCGATTCGCTGTTTCCGGCCGGCGTTTGTCCGCAGCCGGCGAGAGAAAACAGCAGGGCTCCGGCCAATAGAAGGCTGCTGATCTTTTTGAACATCGTTGTTTCCCCGCTTTCTTTTCAGATTTCCCTGTGATTACAGGCACTCGAGCAGAATGTCGTAGATTTCGTCCCGGCTCAGTTCACGGGGATTGCACCGAATGATGTTGCAGGTATCCGCCACCTTTCGCAGCACTTCCGGTGTGATCTCCACCTTGGATCTCAGCTGGCCCATCTTTGTGGGCAGGCCGCACTCCCGGATCAGAGCGGCCAGCGCTTCAATGCCATCCTCGGCGGTATCCGCGCCAAACACTTCGCGGGCAAAGCGGGTGAACTTTTCTTTTGCGTCCCCCACAATGTGTCGGTAGTAGGCCGGATGGATGACCGCCAGTCCCTGGCCGTGATTGCAGTCTGTGTAGGCCCCCAGCTGGTGCTCGATCTGGTGCGTCTGGAAGTCGGTCAGGCGGCCCACCTTCAAAATGCCGTTTTCCGCCATCGCGGAGTCCCACATCAAATTCCCGTGGGCCTGCACATCCTTCGGGTCAACAAGCAGGCGGCGCATATTCCGCACGGTATTGCGCATGATGGCCAGCGCCGCATCGTCGGACACATTGTCCTCGTCCGACTGGCCGAAATAGGTCTCCATCGCATGGCTCAGCGTGTCAAAAGCGCCGGAGATCACCTGCATGGTGGGGACCGACAGGGTATAAAACCAGGATTTCGTTCCAAAATTCTTGCGCATTGCAAATTCCTCCTTAAAAATGTTTGCTTGCCGGTGCTTCGGCGGTGTGTTCCGCCGCCTCCCGAGCAGGCGGTATTTTGTTCAGGGGCGGGCGGACTTCGTCTCCTTCACAGGCGCCCCGCCGAACACGGCGGACAGTTCCATCTGCTCCAGCGCATCGTCCAGCGCGCGCACCTCGCGGGGCGTCAGAGAGACCGCGGCGGCCCCGGCGTTTTCCTTCATGCGCTCTTCCTTGCGGGTGCCGGGGATGGGCACGATCCACGGGCGCTTGCACAGCATCCAGGCCATGGAGATCTGCGCCGGCGTTGCGTTTTTCTCTGCGGCCATCTCCAGAAGCAGCTGCAAAAGCGCGGCGTTCTGGTCCACGGCTTCGTCGGTGAACTGGGGCATGGAGGCGCGGTAGTCGGTGGCGGCGTCAAAGCGCTGGCCCTTGCCATACCGCCCGGTGAGGAAACCGTTGGCCATGGGAGAGAAGGCCACCAGCCCCACGCCCAGCTCCTCCAGAACCGGGAAAAGCGGCTCATACTGCCGGGCCATCATGGAATAGCGGTTCTGCACCGCCGTCACCGGGCACACGGCGTGGGCGCGGCGCAGATAGTCCTCGTTTGCCTCCGAGATGCCCCAGTGGGTGATTTTCCCCTCCCGGATCAGATCGGCCATGACCTCCGCCACCGTCTCCGGCTCCACATGGGGGTCGATGCGATGCTGGAAATATAGGTCGATATTGACGATCTCCACGGTCTCGTTCGGGTCGATGTTGTTGTACCAGGTGAGCTGCAGTTCGCCCAATGTGTCGCCGCGCATATACCCCTCGTTCACGGGGAAGAGCAGGCGTCCGTATCCTGCAAAAACGGGGTCGTCGATCACATCCTGAATGGGGGTGGATACAGTGAATGGCTCTGCCATTGGCTCCGCAGGCGCAAAGCCGGAGGATGCCTGCTGCGAATCGGCGCCGTCCGAAGGGGCGGTGCTCTCTGCGGCAGGAGATTCGCCGGAAGAACTTGCCGCCGCCTGCCCACGGCCCGCACATCCCGCCAGGCACAGCAGGCAAACTGCAGCGGCCAGGATTCCTTGCACCTTCATTGTGTCACCTTCCTCTCTTCTTTTTCTGATTTCATTATAAAAAAACGAGACTTTCACAGAAGTCTCGTTTCGTTATGTATTATTTACCTTTTGGTTATCACTTGGCTTGCCCGGTCGTTTTTTGCACCGCCCGCAGGAACTGCTTGACCACAGGGGAAGGGGACGGCGAATGGAGCAGGCCATAGGGAATCGTGTAGTTCCAGTCCACCGGCAGGATCTTCAAAAGCGGGTGGACATACTGCCACTTGGGCACCGCCATCAGCACGCAGTTGTTGTTTTCGCACTGGTTGAAGGCGTTCACATCGTAAAATTCAAAGTCCACGATCGGGATCTTCGGATGGTTTTTCCACAGGTCGTCGCGCAGCAGGTCCACATAGTGGCTCCATTCCCGGCGCATCAGCATGAACTTTTCGCCGTACAGATCCTGCACGGTCAGCCTGTCTTTGGCCGCCAGCCGGTGGTGGACGGACACCGCCGCGCAGATCGGCTCCCTGGAGATCTCCAGCCCGGCACAGCGGCGCAGGTTCAGCATCGTCTCATCAAAGATACCCGCCACCACGTCGATGTTCTGCCCCAGGTTGGCCAGGATTTCCCGGGCGTTCTCGGGCGTGTTGTCGAAGGGGACCAGCTGGAATTTCACTCTGGGGCATTCCTCCTGCAGCTTTGGCCACAGATCCACCAGCACCTGGGCCGGCGTCATGGAGGAGGTGCCGATCCGGATGACCTCCTCGCTTTTTTGCATGGCGTTTTTTGCCCGCGTCACCGAATCCTTGCAGTATTGGATGATGTATTTCGCATCCTGTGCCAGGGATTTGCCGGCCTCCGTCAGCCGAAGGCCCCGATGGGTGCGCACAAAAAGCTGCAGCTCCAAATTTGCCTCCAGCAGATTGATCTGCTTGATGACTGCCGGGGGAGAAATATACAGCTTCTCCGCAGCCTTGTTGAAGCTGCCGCATTCTGCCACACACAGGAAGGTTTCCAGTTGAGGGTTATACATGGGAGGCGTCGCTCCTTCCGTTCCGAACCTACAGATCCAGTGTTCCCGCCGCGGGGTCCCTACAGTTCTTATTATATTCGGATGAGCGAAACCTTTCAATCGGTTTTTTTGTAAATCTTTTCAGGGCGGCGCAGAAACCGGCCCGTCCCCACAGACGCGATGCAGATCATTGGTCGGCCATTTTGATCACCACATTCCCCGCGTGGTCCACATCGGCGGCCGTGCGGATCGCTTTTTCCAGCTCGCACAGCGAAAACTCGTGGGTGATGATGGACTCCAGATCCCATCTCCCGCAGCGCATGATTTCCTGCACATCCCGCACATCCTCCGGCATATAGCCGCCGGAACCGATGATGCTCTGCTGGGCATAGGTCATCTGCAGCAGGTTGATGGTGCGGGGAGCGTTGTTGACGGCGACGGAAACGAACCGGCTCTCGATCTTGCCAAGGCGCAGGAAGTCCGCGAGGATGGCTTCAGCGCCGGCGGCATCCAGCCAGCAGTCGATGGCGGGAGCGTCCCCGCCCAGCGAGGGGGCCGTTCCGAAATAGGACCGCGCATGGGCTTCAAACTGTTCACGGGCGGTGTTGCAGGTCTCAAAGCCCAGCCCGGCCGCCAGCTTCAGGCGGAAGTCCGAATGGTCGCACACCATCACGTTGTCCATCCCGAAATGCTTGAAAGCAACCGCGGCAGCGATCCCGATGGTTCCGCATCCAAAGACCACCGCGTTCTGGCCGGAAACATAGCGGTGCTCTCCCGCCGGGACCATTCCGCGCCTGGCTGCCCGGCAGCCGACCGTGAAAGGCTCGATCAGGCTGGCGAGCCGGTTGGGAATCGCGTCGTCCACCGCGTACAGGGAGTGATTCCGTTTGGCCTGCGGGATCAGGATATATTCCGAAAAGCCGCCGATCGTTCCTGCCCGCCGGGTGTCGTTTTTCGCATAGCGGGGATAGGGATAGACGCGCTCTCCCGGCACGAATTCGGTGACATTCTTTCCCACCTTCACAACGCGGGAGACCGTTTCGTGTCCAAATTCTCCGCCCACATCCACCTTGTGGCCGGTGTTGGGGCCGTGGGTGAATACGGCCACATCCGTTCCGCAGATACTGGAGTAGAGGTTCTGCACCAGAACATCGTTCTCTCCCACTTCGGGCAGGTCCAGTTCCCGGACCTCCACCGCTTCTTTTCCCAGGTAAATTCCAGCTTTCATTTCTTCTCCCCCTGTTTTCCGCGCCCGCGCATCACGCATTGCTCCATGATGGCGCTCACATGGCTGACGGGATCTTTGCAGTCGTTTTTCAGCCATTCCGAGATGATGGCCACCAGGCCGTGGATATAAAACGCCAGGATATAGTTCCGATCCGGCTCTGCGATCTGGAACCGCTCCAGAACCGGGACAAAAACATGCTCCACCATCCGGCCATATACTTTGTCCAGGCCCAGTGAAGCGGAGTTCTTCAATGCCGTTCGCAACAGGCGCTTGTTCTGTGCGATATATTCCAGATAGGGTGTCAGGTATGCGGGCGTGACCAGATACAATTCATCCAGAGGGCATTCCCGGATCCTGGAGACAAAGACCTCCGCCCGCAGCTGCATGTGTTCCAGGAATTGCTCGTTCATCTGCTGCACGCTCTCTGCAAGCAGGTCTCCGATCGTCTCATAGTGCAGATAGAAGGTGGAGCGGTTGACGCCCGCTGTTTCGCAGATCTCCTTGACCGTGATATACTCCATATCCTTCTTTTCCAGCAGCGCCAGAAAAGCCCGATCCATTCGGAGCGCAGTGTTAAAGTATTTGCTTTCGGACCTCTTCATGGATCTCCACCTCCTGTTTGAGTTTTGACGACTGCACCATCATCACGGCGATCGTCACCATAACGAGAAAGAACACACCGCCGCCGGTGATGGCGTTCATCATTTTTCGGAAGCCCTCCCCGTCCGAAGAGAAGCGTGCGATCATCGCCGTCTGCAACCCGAGAACGGACATCATGGCGGAGACGAAATTCAGAACTTTGGCAGCGGACAGAATGGGGCTGCCCGCTTTCCGGAACTTCACAAGATTGATTACAGACAGCGTCATCATATACAGTGTATACAATGCGGAGAGATAAATCAAATACCCCGGATAGCTGAACCCGGAATTCGTCTGCACCATGAGGACGATCATCCCGCCCATGGGGATATTCAGCAAAAAAAGCAGGCCTGCTGTCCGGCGATAGCACCGGAGCTCATACGCTGCCCCGTTTTTTTCTCTGCGGCGGTACCCGAATGCCAGATAGGCTCTCATCGTAAACAGCACCATGTAGTAGACCGACATGGAAAAGAACCAGACAGAGGCATACTGAACAGCGGCCACAAGGCGGAAAAGCATGTACAGGAAATTGACCGCCATGCCCTGGTAGATGCCAACGCTGCTTCTGAACAGCCGGTCGTTCAGATACCGCCTGCCGAACGCCGTGGACGATACCTTCCGGATCAGTCTGCTGCGCTCGTATAAACGGGCCTTCCACTGAGAGAGCCGCCTTGCCCATGCAGGCAAGGCGGCAAGCAGGACCGCGAGGGAGTATGCCGACAGCAGGAAAACGGGATACGCCACAGCACTTTCTTCCCGGTTGGAAGCAAAGACGAAAATGAGTGCGGCAAAAGAAGCCGGCGGGACAGTGTATAAAATCCACGCAGGCGGATGGAAAAATCTGTCCAGAATCATCTTTGCTCGTTTCATCCTGTTATTCTCCGCTGATCTCTTTGGCCAGTTCCATGATCTCAAAAGCGTACTTCTGCTTTCCCTTCGCCAGGATTTTCTTGTAGACGGGATAGTTGACGCCCATGCCCACCAGGCCGATGAGCCCGATGATGACGCCCAGCACGAAGGAAACCGGGCTGCCGCTTCCGATCACGTTCATGGACAAACACATGCCAACACCGGCGATCAGGGCGCTGAGAATGCCGGCGGAGTAGGTGAATACCGTTGCCGGCAGTTTGGCTTTGGCGTCCAGCTTCCGCAGTGCGATGACCTTGGAATCGTCCTTCGGCGCATATTCGTTTGCGAGATGTTCGGCGTAAATCTTATCAGTGTTCATGGTTTGTACCTCCTTGATTTGATAGTTTTATTTTACCAGAACCAGGGAGGCGGCGGAACAACACAGAGGGCATTTTCTGTTGAGTTGAAAGCGAATACAGCCACATTCCTGTATTCATTATAGTATACCGCAAATTGCCCGTTTTCAAAAGTTTACTGCATGGAGCCGGGGACAATCGGACAGACGCTGTCTGGGATTTTTGTGCTAAAAATGCGGAGGGCTTATTCCTGAAGGTAGGCGAGAGATTTATATATCGTATCGAGAACGAAGGCAAAAAGCCCAGTTATGATATCCTCTACAAGCTGATTCGGGAGCTGTCCATTTTACCCGATCAGATTTTCTTCCCAGAAAAGCAGATTGAGGATTCCGAAATGGAAACCCTTGTTCGCATGCTGTATAACTGCGATGAGCGTTCTATGCAGATCATCAAGGTAACAATTAAGGCTGCATTAGATAGCCAGCCTAAAGAATAAAATAGAGCCGATGACCATGAGGTTTCTCACGGTTTCATCGGCTCTGCGTCTAAAGCGTCTGGCTCATCTATAATAGATATTTTCATGTCCTTTAGGTTAATCAAAGTTTCCCGTTTGCACTTTGGGCAAAAAAGAGGAAAATTCCTTAATTCTGTATCTCCCCGGATTTGTATCCGGGTTTTATTTTTACAGATTGGGCAATACACCCAAATCTTTGCTATTATCAAGATTTCCTCCACTTGAATGAGTATTTCATCTATAGCTTCCACCTTTCTACAAAAACAGGTTTACTATCAAACCAGTTACGAGTGAAAAAGCCATGACGAATCCTAAATATAGTAAAAAACGCTTTATTCCCAGAACAATTTTTAATGCTCCAAGATTTGTGATTTTCGTTGATGGGCCCGTAATCATGAACGCCGCTGCGCTGCCCATGCTCATCCCATTCCAAAGCCATTGCTGTAAAAGAGGAATGGTGTCGTCACCGCAGGCATACAAAGGTACACCGATGGTGGCCGCCATCAAAATACCAAAGCCTTCGTTATCGCCAAACAGGTGAGCAAAATCCTGGGCGGGTACATACCGCTGAAACAAAGCTGATAAGAGCATCCCCAGTAAAAACCACGGCCCCGTGGCTTTGAAGTTCCGCCCGATATTTTTCAAAAGGCGAATAAACGGGTTTGGATGAGTATCACGACTTTTGCGCTCTTCAAAGCCGGAAAAATTAAAGAACGACTTGTTACGATAGCCCGCTGCTTTTCGCCATCCGCCAGCACCTCCTTTGAAAAATCTGCGTAAGCCTGGGCCACCTTGCTCCTCTTGTCGTAGGCGTAAATACTCTTGCCTGCGGCGCTGATCTCTGCGGCTTTGATGACTATGGGAATCTCGGAACGATAAATTTTCAACACGCTCCCGTAACTCTGCCGCAGTGTATCCGCTGTCTGTCTGGCAAGGTTTGTGCGCCCATCCACCAGAGTGAGCAGCACCCCGTCCACTTTCAGAGCCGGGTTGATCTGCCGCTTCACTTTATTGATGGTTTTCATAAGCTGGGTCATGCCCTTGGCGGGAAGATAATGGGCCTGCACCGGGATAATCACGCTGTCCGCCGCAGCCAGGGCGTTTATCGTAATCATGCCCAGGGACGGCATACAATCAATGAGAACCACATCATAGTGCTTCTTGACCTCATTGACATAGGTTCTCAGCGTAAACTCCCGGCTCATGGCGGTGACCAGGCTCATTTCCAACGCGGACAGCTCAATGTTGGCGGGCATAAGGTCTACACCCTCGATGTGGTGCATTATGCCCTCATCTGTGGTGAATGGCTCATCCCGGATCACTTTTTCCATGACCGTGGCCAGGGTGGTGGGCAGGCTGTCTTGGTCTTGCCAGCCCAGGCAGGTGGTGAGGTCGCCCTGGGGGTCTGCGTCAATGAGCAGCACCTTTTTCCCCAGACGGGCTAAACCAATGCCCAGATTCACCGTCGTGGTGGTTTTGCCTGTGCCGCCTTTCTGGTTGGCCAGCGCGATCACGCGGCCATCCCTGGGGCAGCTTCTTTGTTCCGGCATTTTCATGTCCTCCTTCTTCATAGATTTAGCCGCCCGTTGGCAAGACGGACGGCTATGTATGCGGGAACTCTGAAAGATGGGCATGAAAAAAGCCGCTTACTCTTGCTGAAAAGAATAAGCGGCTCATCAAGCAGCGATATGTAATTTACATCTTCTTCACCGGGGCGCACATGGCTTTGAGCAGAAGTTCATCCAGGCAGCCGATGTCCCGGTTTTCACGAAGCATAGTATTGCGCAGGTGGTTAAGGCTCTGAATCACAATACTGTTCTCGGCGGGGGTGAGGTATATCTTGAATTTCCGTTTTTTCATAGGGCGTTCCTCCTTTACGCTTTCATTATATATGGAAAGAACGCTACGCCGCAAATGTGCGAGAGTTCATCCACTTGAAACACAGCAGCGGCAACTCAGAAGGACAAGATAAACTGGACTCGGTTTGGTCAAATCCTGACAAATCAGGACATCCCCTTCAAAAGAAAAACCGTTCACAAAGGCCGTCATGGAATCGAAAAAATGAAGGGGAAAATGCCCTCTAAAACACCCCGATTTCGGCTCGCAGTTGCCCCATTTTTTAATCATAACGGGGTCAAAAAGGGCCTGTTGCCCCATTATTAATCAAGAAAAACCGGGTCAGGCGAGGTCAAATCCTTCCAAAATCGGACAAAGGACAACAGACTTTTTGGAAAGGAAAAAGCCCGGAAAACCGCATGGTTCCGGGCTTTTTGAGCATTTTTGAATTGGTTTGTCGGGCCTGTTATCTCTTGGAGAACTGAGGAGCGCGACGAGCGGCTTTGAGACCGTACTTCAATCGTCTGAGCGATGATTTTCCTTGATATTCCGGGCTTTTTTGAGCCTCGGCCCCTCGGTTGTCCTATTCCTTAACCAAAAAACAGGCCACTTTTACGAGGGGACAGCTTGATGAAATGCAGAATTTACTACATCGAATAGCTGTTCTGGTTTATTATACTTTACTCTTGCATAGATGTCCATAGTTGTCTTGCTGTTCTCATGTCCGGCAAGGTACTGGACCGTCTTGGGGTCAACACCTGCATACAGAAGATTGGTGATGTAGGTATGCCGCAGCAGGTGCGGTGTCACATCGAAGTCCAGGCTATACACAATGTTGGGATTGTTTTTCTGATGTCCTCCCAGACTCGGCTGAACAGTGTACTTGATGCTCTGTCCGTTCACATACTTATAATAGGTACGCTCCTTGGTAGACCGAACAACGATGTACTGCCAGACACGTTTGAACTGCGAATATGACAAGGGCTGTCCCTCACTATCGGCAATCACATATTCCGATTTGGAGGCAGCCTTGGCTTCCCGCAGACAATTCACAAGGCATTTGGGAATGGGAATATCCCTTCTTGCTGCTTTCGTCTTAAGCGTTGTAGAGATAACCGGTCTGTTATGCTCTGATCGCCATGCGCGCCGCACAGAGATATATGGAGTGGGTGCATCGAGGAACACACAATCCCATTGCAAGGCGAGAGCTTCTTCTCGGCGCAGACCGGCATATAAGCCGATCATGGTAAACAGATACGGCGGAAGTCCTTTGACGGTTTCCAGCAGCACTTCCACCTGCTGGTCTGTCAGCGAATCTTTCTTTTGGGTCGGTTTCCCTCCTTTTGCCGAAATCCCCTCACACGGATTGTATTCCAGCAACTGGCTCCGCTCTGCCGAGTAAAAAATGCACTTGAGGAGCATATTCACCGTATTGTGCAGGCTCTCGGACTTATTGGACAATGGGATCAGCGCCAGACGAATATCATCCGCTGTTACTTCCTCCATATACATATCTCCCAAAGGCTTGATAATGTAGTTCTTCATATTGGAGGCGTAGCCCTTCAGTGTAGCCGGCGACACTTTTGCGGATTGCATCAACAGCCACTTCTCACAATACTCGGCCACAGTAGGATGCTCCCGGTGGAAGATGATCTCCGCTACCTGGCGTCTCGCCTCCTGCTCTTTATCGTACAGTTCCTCGCAGGTAGTCCCATACAAGCTCACCTGCTTGCCGTCTGCGTCCAGAATCCGGGTTCTGTAATACAGGACACCCTTTCGTGTGACGGTTCCATATTGAGGTATGTTTTTTTTCTTCTTTGCCATAATTAATTTCCTTTCTCGCGTGGTGATGTATCTACACCTCCTTTTTATCAGAGATTTCAAATTGAATCAAAGATACGGCCAAGGAAAAACTAAGAGCGAGACATCCTTGTCTCGCTCTTACTTCATTTTCTGAATTGTTCGGAACTTACACAGCGTCCCATAAGTCAAAGGCACAGCCCATTGCTTTGACAAGATCATCCGGCCTGTTGTATTTGACCTTTGCGTAAATGTCCATCGTGATTTTGCTGCTTTCATGGCCCGCCAAATATTGTACCGTTTTGGGGTCCACCGAAGAATGAATCAGATTGGTGATGTAGGTGTGCCGCAGCTGATGCGGTGTCACTTCAAAATCCAGGCTATATACCACATGGCCGTTATTCCTGGCTTTTTCTCCAAGTTTCGGGTAAAGCATATATTTTACATACTTTCCGTCCACAAGTTTTCTGGCCATTCTCGGCTTTGCAGTCCGCGTCACAATATACTGCCACAGCCGCTTAAACTGTGTATAGGATAGCGGATCACCGTCCCGATTGGCAATCACATAATCCGAAGTGGATTTTTTCTTTGCATCTTTCAGACATTCAACCAGACAGACCGGGAGAGGAATGTTTCTTTGTGCCGCTTTGGTCTTTAGCTCGGTAAGAATGACCGGCCTGTTATGTTCTGTGTGCCATGCCCGCCGTACCGTTAAGTACGGAGCCTCTGCATCCAGATACACAGAATCCCATTGCAGCGCCAGGATTTCTTCCCGGCGCAGACCGGCATATAAACCGATCATCACAAATACATAGGGCGGCAAATCCCGGATCGTGTCCAAAAGCCGCTCAACCTGTTCATCCGTCAATGCCTGTCTTTCTTCCTGGGGAACTCCTCCCTTTGCATCCAGGTATATGGTCGGGTCCTCGTCAATCACATGGCTCTCCTTGGCCGCCCGGAAAATGGACTTGCAGAGAATCACCACAGACTTATAAACCGAAGCCGACTTCTTGGAAACAGGTACGAGGGCAAGTTGGATGTCATCCAGGGATACATCAGCCATTCTCTTGTCTCCCAGCCCTCCAATAATGTGCCGCCGCACCTTAGAGGTATAATCTGTCAAGGTGGTGGCCCGAACATGGACGGACTGCATCAGCAGCCACTTCTCACAGTACTCAGCAACCGTAGGCGATCTTCGACGAAACGTAGTACTGTCAATCTGCTCTAACGCCTCCAGTTCCTTGTCATAAAGCTTTTCGGGCGTCTTTGCATAAAGCGCCACTCTGTTTCCATCCGAATCTTCGACTCTGGTTCTATAATATTCAATGCCGTTAAGCACGACCGTACCATATTGAGGAATTGCCCTTTTTCTTTTTGCCAATTCCGTCACCTCCTAAGAATAATGTCCAGCGCTGTACCTTTGTTTTATCAGACATATTAGGTTCCAGCAAGGATACGGAACAGCTCAAGCTCGGACACTTCGCAGCTTGCGGTATGTAGCGCTTTTTTCCACTGGCTTTGCACGATGGGTGCATTTTGCGATATACTCCTGAAGGCCAGCATCTGTAAAGTACACGCAACCATTTTGCACATACTGAACATAGGAAATTAGCCCACTGTTTCGAGCTGCATCCAAAGTGGCAATGCTAATCCCCAGTAATTTGGCAGCCTCTTTCCGCGAAATCAATTTTTCCATAGGTGGTCCCCCTTTCTGTCAAAGATGTGGTTGTTGCTTTCAAAATCACATGAATGCGCTGGCAACCGAAGCTGCCAGCGCATGGTATCTGACTTTGAAAAATTTACTCGCCACATTTGCCACGCACCCCTGGCGATGGGGACATTCCGGTCTCCGCTGGCGCGGCTGTCATAACTCCACAGCGTCGTTTTACTCGTGCGCCGCAGAGTTCCCCCCAAGTCTTTAGGAGGCCGTGAGGAAGTATCTTTAACCCCTATGCAGTCATCGCGCCCTGAAATGCCACTTTCGGGTATCAGGCTGACGTGGATCGCTCGGAACAGTCCTATTCATCACCTCCTGGGGCTGTCCATCTTCGCGGCGTGCCTGATTCGCTCGTACATAGGTTATGTACCGGAAATGCCGTCTATGAAATTGTCAAGCTCCACATTGGGAGAATGTTCTTCCCTCAATGGGTAGGCACTGATACGCTTCATTTGTTAAGTGTTATTCAAAAATTTTTTTATTTTTTTAAATCTTTGTGCAACAGCACTTCTGGAACAATGCCAAAGACGTGCTACATCAATTTGACGATAACCATCCACAAAAAGTAATGTCAATAGCTCCAAATCTTTCTTCGACAGCTTCTTCAATCTCAACAGTAGTTGTTCGTTTTCCACCGAAGCCAACCATCCATATCGCGTTTGATCAATCTTATCAACATCCCATTGATAAGATAACGATGCAAACTTTCGGAACAGCTGTGATTGACCACATACTTCATCATATTGTTCACAAGGTATTGGTTGCGTATGGTTTTGAAAAACCCTTTGACTGCAAAACCATGCCCAGTCATATTCTTTCATGGCAGCAATCTGTTCTTCGCTCATCCCTGCATCACAATACTCAACTTCTAAACGCTTCCATCTACTATCAAACTTCTTTTTCTCATATCCATAATTAAATCCCATTATTAACCTCCTGTAGATTCAATTTGCAAAATTCACCATGCAAACTAAAATCAGGAGGAGATCGACAACGAGAATCTCTGGGTTGTTTTCCATCCCCAGAAACAAAAATGCCAGCTGATCTTAAGGACCAACTGGCATTTTTATTCGCGCACAAAGAAAACGCATTATTAAGATTTTATAAGTACAACAAGTATACCAAGCACAATTCGATACCAACCAAACACCTTAAAATCATGTTTTTTGATAAAGTTCATTAGGAATTTAATTACTAAGACAGATACCGCAAATGCCACAGCCATACCGAGAACAAGAGCGAGCAGTTCTGCACTTGTAAATTCAAACCCGAATTTTAACAGCTTAAAAGCACTTGCTCCAAGCATAGTAGGTACTGCGAGGAAAAAAGTAAACTCTGCTGCTGCCACTCGTGAAACTCCTATGAGTAAAGCACCTATAATCGTTGCTCCCGACCGTGATGTGCCGGGTATAAGTGATAACACTTGAAATGCCCCTATCAAGATTGCTGTTTTATAGCTGATGTCAGAAAGTGCCATAGTAGTAGGAGTACGCTTTTTATTCCAATTTTCTATGAGAATGAATAACAAACCATAAAAGATTAACATGATTGAAATCACAATGGGGGTTTGGAGGTAAGCATCCAAATAATCATCAAATAGAATCCCCATAATAGCTGACGGTACACAAGCTACCGCAACCTTGAACCACAACGAGAAAGTATCCTTTTTAACAATTGACTGTGCTTTGTTCTTAAATTGAAAGGGAAACATCTTGTTCCAAAACATTACAACCACTGCGAGTATAGCTCCAAGTTGAATAACAACAAAAAACATTTCTTTAAATGCTTCGCTCATATTAAGTGTGATAAATTCGTCCACAAGAATCATATGTCCTGTGCTGCTGATAGGTAGCCACTCAGTAATACCCTCAACAATTCCAAGAAAAATAACTTTTAAAATTTCTATAAAATCAAGTACCATTATTTCAAATCCTCCTTTTTAAAATGATGAAAGGTCATAAGAAAACCAACTGCTGATACAAGAATAATAATAGATACAGACAGCAGTGTAGGATAGCCGGTACTCTGAAGTTTACCCTGCACCAAGAAATAGGTGGCTGTCCACGGATACAACGCTCCCCATTCTTGATTTGAAAGTGCGGCACTTCCCATGACAATCACGGCAGAGCCAATCATCGGGGCGACAAATCCTTTTGTTTTCATAGCAACAAACACAAAAGGAGAAACTGTTAAAAACATCAGGATACTGCCAAACAAAAACTTGGGGAGCCATACTATTGCCACTAGTAAGCTATATCCCTCCAATGTAAAGACAGCGTCATATAGCCCACAAACGATAAATATACCTGCCCATGTTACAAGGGTTAGCATAACAATCCAAAGAAGCAGGGTGCAAAATTTTCCAATTAATAGTTTTGTCCTTGAAATGGGTATGGGCAATATGGTTTTGAGGGTGCTTTCTGTGTACTCTCTGCTAAACAAGTAAGCTGCAATTGCCACATATATCATAATGTTTACCAGCAGCATGATATACAGTACACTGTCGCTGTATATGTCAGACAAGGTAAAGATAATCTCCGGCTTATCAAAATGTGTTTGCAAGGCTTCTATTAACATCAAAAGTGGGGTAGATAATACCCCTGCCACACTAATTAGCACCATTTTTGAACGCTTTAGTTTTAATAATTCACAAGAAATAAGATTAAGCAATACCGCCACCTCCAATCAGTTTAGAAAAGTAGTCCTCTAAGTTTTCCTCACTATCATTTATCCTTGTCACGAGCAGTCCATTTCGTGCAAATTCTCGATTGATTTCTCCAACACTTTGGCTAAAGTCATAAATTCTCACCGTACCGTCCTGCACTGTAAAATCCGTCATGTGGTAGTGGTTTTCTAAAATCTTTCCGGCTATCTCACTGTCAGATAAATCAAATTGAATGTATTTTCGATTCCTTTTGTGAAGCTCGGATATATTCACTTCCTCTACTAAATGCCCCTCGTGCATAACGCCGATAATATCTGCTATCTGTTCAATCTCGCTTAAAACATGGCTTGAGATAAAAATGGTAATGCCATGATTGTGACTAAGTTCAGATAAAAATGAGCGTATTTCAACTATTCCAATGGGGTCAAGTCCGTTAATCGGTTCGTCAAGTATTAAAAGCTCCGGCTCGTGCATAATGGCGGCGGCAATACCAAGCCGTTGCTTCATTCCGAGGGAATAATCGGAAAAGACTTTTCTTTTCTCCTTATGCAGCCCCACAACTTCAAGAGCTTTTTCTACTCCACTTTTAGATACTCCCCCTCGCAGTTTAGCGAGAATTTGCAAATTCTCATACCCTGTTAAATTACTGTAAAATCCCGGTGTTTCGATAATAGAGCCTACTTTGCTATAAAGGGTATGGATATTTTCCTTATAGTTTGTGCCAAACAAGCGTACCGTTCCCTCCGTTGGGAAAGCAAGCTGCAACATCATTTTCATTGCTGTGGTTTTGCCTGCTCCGTTTCTGCCGAGCAAACCATAAATTTTGCCCTTTGGCACATGAAGATTTACCTTATCGACAACGGTGGCTGTTCCGTATCGCTTCGTAAGATTTTCTGTTTCAATGATATAATCCATATTTGATTCTCCTTTCCGTGGGTTGCTGTTCTTGTTTTCGCTGACCACAATCTTATTATCCACGAGTATTGCATAGAAGCCAAGAAATCTACCGTCACAATGCCGACACAATAGATGTCAGCACGAAAAAAGCTCCGACACTTATCGTGTCAGAGCCTATTTTAAAGGGTTTATGGCATTTTACTTTGTTTGGGTTTGCTTTATCCAGACAAATATTTTAGCAACAAATAGCAGAAACATAAGGGCGGTTACATAGGGTTGTCTTGCCGCAGCGAAGAAGCAGATAAAAAGCGTACTCAGCACGAGAGAGCATTTTGTGATTATGTTGCTCCATGATTCCTTTTCAAAACAAACACACATCAGTTTC
Organism: Anaerofilum sp. An201; assembly: GCF_002160015.1. Taxonomy (GTDB): domain Bacteria; phylum Bacillota; class Clostridia; order Oscillospirales; family Ruminococcaceae; genus Anaerofilum; species Anaerofilum faecale. Next base: position 106,029 of record NZ_NFJT01000004.1, read on the forward strand.
GCTATCCCAAGTGCAATCAAAACAATAAAAACAATCCAATAGATTGCAAGATATATTGGGGTAGTGTCTGTAAATGAAAGTAGATTGACAGAATAAATATATCCGTCAACAAGGTTACCATACAACGGCAAAAGTATAAAAGTAACCGCCATCATATCTAATATTCCATAAATGAAACTGTAAATTTTTTTCAAGTTGGAACGATTTTCAGTTTCGGCAAGTGTAATCAGTTCTTCGCCCGATAGCAGTTCATCTATGGTCACAGAAAAGAATTTAGAAATACACTTGAGCGACTCAATGTTAGGGTAACCCTTGCCGCTTTCCCATTTTGAAATGGCTGTTCTTGATACATATAATTGCTCCGCAAGTTGTTCCTGCGTTAAGTTCTTTCCAGTCCTAAGCTGTTGTAGCTTTTCATTAAATTCCATGATTCTCCTCCTGTTTGTTCCTTGTTTTCATACGTCCATCAACGGGTTTTTCTGCATCTTTTGGTATCATCCATGCACGACCAAATTTTTCAGTTCCGTCAATGCGATTTTCCTCACATAATTTTTGTATCCGTCTTTCCGATATGCCCCATTTTTCAGAAGCGGCTTTCACAGAAATGTAATTCATAATATCAACTTCCTTTCGCAAAGAGTATATAATTATTATATACGGAATGACGAATAATAGCAAGTTTCTCTCCACTAATACGAAATTATACACTACTAAACATAAAATCATACTTCGTTCAAATATCATCACCCGAAATGTACAATGATATAGGATGATATTAAAATGTACCAAGATGAAAGAAAACTTGATTTTAAGCCGTTAGGTATAGCGATAAAAAAAGCTCGGGAAGCAAAAGGGTGGACACAGGAATATCTTGCCCAACTGGTAGACCTTACGCCACGCTCTATTATGTATATAGAGAACAGGGGGCAGCACCCAAGGCTTAACAAATTTTATCTCATTACTACCTTGCTTGACATCTCTGTAGACCAGTTCTTTTTTCCATGCAATGAAGATGGCGACAACAATCGCCGCAAACAAGTTGATGTACTGTTGAATGATATGGAAGAAAAGGAGCTTATCGTGATGGAAGCTACGGCTCAAGGCTTGAAAAAGGCAAGAGAAACTGCGGAATAATTAACGCTGTTTTCGTAAGCCAAGCCAACTGAAAAAAGTGCGACACCTACACAGGCTATCGCACTTTTTAGGTTATTTTTTTATTCTCCACACAAATCATAAAGCTGTTCACATCGGTTTTGAATATCTAAGATTTCTGTTTCGGTTAAACTCCTGCGGTTATGAGTAAGTTGTTGCTCTAAAAAATCACGATAGCCATCAAGTAAGGCATCCCGTAAAAGCTCGGGGGCTTTGCAATGTTCCACACCAAACCATTGCTCATCTTTTTCATCCCAAATCATAACGGTGTATCCTCGCTTAGTGTTCACCACCTCCAAAACACTATCTTTATTTAGGTAATCGTTGAATACTTCTAAAACCTTTTCAAAGGTCATCATTTTATCAGCCCTTTCATATTTTAGGTGCTTATATGTAAGTAGTTTATATACTTATTACGACTATGATAATAAAAGTAAATCATCGTGTAAAGGATACGGATATTGTTTGCGAACAAAAGTGGCAAGCGATGCCTGTGGCTATCCAGATAGCCCCACGCGCTTGTTGAGGGAAGTCCCCCAAGCCCCCTTTGAACACAGATTTTCAATCTGTGGCTGCGCGTTCTGGCGAACGCTTTTGACCGCGACCAGCTCACCGCTGGCCGTGGTCTTTTTCTTTCTGTTGCGGCTCGGTCGGCTCTATCGCCAGGACCCGATCCACGTTGTTCTTGACGGTCAGCAGTTCCCGCATGGCGGCGCGGGCCTGCCGGTACTCTCCGTAAGCCTTTTTCTTATCCGCCAGCAGCTGGGCATACTCGGACTGAAGCTCCTTGATGGTGGGCAGCTTTTTCACGTTCAGCTCATTAAAGGCCTCCTTGGCCGCTTGGTGCAGCCGGATCTCATCCTCATGCTCCGCGTAAAATTTCCGAGAATATCCGGCCCTTCGGTAGGCCACATAGGTCTCGCGGGTCTTAGCATAGTTGACGATGTGCGTGCGCAGCACGGCGATCTCAGCCATGCGCTTTTCGGCCGCCTTAATCTGTGCAGATAGCGCATTGTATCGGGCTGTTGCCTCTGCCGTTTTTGTTTCCAGGTCGGCATAGTCCAGTAGGCCGTGTTCGGACAGATAGTTGAGGGTTTGAGCCATCTGCTTGAGGTTGAACACCTTGGCCCAGCGTGTATACCCGGCGCCTTTCCCGGCCTGGAGTTTTGCCTGGATGTCTACCAGCAGATTGACCTTGGGCGGAGCAGCCTGCACAGCAGTTTCCTTTCGGGGTGTATGCTCCTTTTGCCCGGAGAGGACGGCAAGCAGATCGTCCAGCGTGTAGCCGTCCCCCAGTCGGTCAAAGCGGATATTGTTGCCCCAGCCCTCCGCGCTGATGGAAATGGTTTTGCCGCGCCGGTGGACGGTGAAGCCGTCCTGTTCCAGCAGACGAAGAAGCTCCTCCAAGGTGCCCGGTTTCTGTACCAGTGCCCTGTCAATGGCCTGGCGCAGTTGCTCCTTGTGGGAGGGCTTCGCCGCGTCGCCCAGCCACTTGTTGTAGCTCTGGCCGCGCCGCTTAGGGGTCTCCACGATGGAATAGCCGTTCTCAATGCAGATGGTATCGTTCAGACGGCGGACGGCACGGGTGCTTCCCCAGAAATTGCGGAACTTGCGGTCACACTCCAGCGTGGTGGAGTTCCATATAATATGGTTGTGGACGTGAGACTTGTCGATGTGGGTGCAGACGATGAAAGCGTGCTTGCCTTTGGTAAAGCGCCGGGCCAGCTCCACGCCCAGCCGATTTGCTTCCTCCGGCGTAATCTCGCCCGGCACAAAGGACTGCCGCAGGTGGTAGGCAATCACATCATCCTTGCCGCGCACCCGGCCGGTGCGGGCAGCGTAGGTCTGCTTGTCCAGCAGGAACTGCGCGTCCGCCACGCGGCTGTCACACTGGTAGCTGGTGATGAGCCTGCCGTGGTCGGTCTTGTCTGGATTTTTTACATAGTCGATGATGTCGCTGATGGCCTTGCCGACCGTGCGGCCCTTTCCTGCGTGCAGCGGCATGATGCGGGTGGTGGCCATGACTTTTCCTCCTTCCATCGGAAATGCGTTTGATATTGCGTGCAAAATCTCGTATAATAATAAAAAAGTATAAAACCAACTCGAAAGGGGGCTGTTGCTCCTATGACAGAAGCCGAACTTCTGAAGCTGATCGAGGACGGCGAGAACATCCGGGTGGAGTTTAAGAAATCCACCACTGAGATTACAAAGGATGTTTACGATACCGTCTGTTCTTTTTCCAACCGAGACGGTGGAATCATTCTCCTGGGCGTCAAAGACAACGGGGAGATTTTGGGTGTTGCCCCGGATGCGGTTGACCGTATGAAAAAAGACTTCGTGACTTCCATCAACAACGGGCAGAAAATCAATCCGCCTCTGTACTTGCAGCCGGAAGCCTGCACCGTAGACGGCCGCACGCTGCTGGTCATTCAGGTGCCGTCCGGCAGCCAGGTCTGCCGCCATCACGGGCGCATTTTTGACCGCAGCCACGAAGCAGATATTGATATAACCGACAACTCCGACATGGTGTACCAGCTGTACGCCCGGAAAAGCGGCAGTTATTTTGTAAATAAAGTGACCCGCTTCCAGATGGACGACTTGCGCCCTGACCTGATGGAGCGCGCCAGAGCCATGACCACCAGCCGCACGGCCAACCATCCGTGGAAGTCCATGTCAGACGAAGAACTGCTGCGCAGCGCCGGTCTGATCTTAAAAGACCCCGAAAGGCAGCTCGAAGGCATTACCCTGGCGGCGATTCTTCTGTTCGGGAAGGACAGCACGATCCTGGCTGTATTGCCGCAGCACAAAACGGACGCCATTTTCCGGGTGGAAAATCTGGATCGCTATGACGACCGGGATGTCATCATCACGAATCTGCTGGAAACCTATGACCGGCTGATCGCTTTCGGTCAAAAGCACCTCAGTGACCCCTTTGTGCAGGAGGGCCTCCAGAGCGTCAGCGCCAGAGACCGCATCCTGCGCGAAATTTTCTCCAACAGCCTGGCGCACCGGGATTACTCCAGCGGCTATGTGGCAAAATTCGTAATTGAGCGTAACCGGCTCTACACCGAAAATGCCAACCGTTCCCACGGGCACGGCGCTCTGCACCTTTCCTCCTTTGAGCCGTATGCCAAGAACCCGCCCATTTCCAAAGTGTTCCGTGAGATTGGACTGGCGGACGAGCTGGGGTCCGGGATGCGGAATACTTACAAATACACGAAGCTCTATTCCGGTGGAACCCCGGAATTTATCGAGGGCGATGTGTTCCGCACCGTGGTTCCGCTGGCCCCGATTGCGGTGGAAAAGGTTGGGCCGCAGGACGAGACCCAAGTGAGGACCCAAGTGAGGACCCAAGTGGGAACCCAAGTGGGAACCCAAGTGACACTTACAGACCAGATTTTAGCCTTTTGTGCAGAACCGCGCTCGAAAGCTGAAATTGCGGAACATTGTGGGTATAAAAACACAAAGGGATTTACAAAGAGGTACTTGCGTCCACTGCTGGACAATGGACAGCTGCAAATGACCATCCCAGATAAGCCCAGAAGCCAACATCAAAAATATGTAACGGTGCAAAAGCCTGCACCAGAAAATTGAACCAAATCAGGGTGTCGGAGGAAGTTGTATGCTCCGACACCCTGATTTTTTATATGCCTTTGATGTGCGTGGACTTTACTTTCATGCTAATCTCATCACTGAAATTAGCACGAAAGTAAAGTCAAAAAAATTGCCGGGATGTATCTCCCGGCAATTCTGCATTTTCGATTCAGCCATACACCGCGTCCTGGATCACATACCGCAGGTCCTGCACCTTGCCCACCAGCCAGGCAGCGGCCATTGGCAGGCCCACCGGGCTGACCAGGAAGGCGATCACCAGCAGGATGATGCCGTTTTGCGGTGAGTAGGTCACAAGCACTGCGATCCCCAGTAGCGCCACCAGGGTGGAGGCCAGGCCAAAGATAAAGCTGGACACATACAGCAGCCCGAAGCATACCCAGGTGAACAGCATCAGCGCCAGCACCACCGGCGCGGCGAGGATTTTCAGCCCCAGTTTCAAAATAAACAATATCACTCTCATTTCAGCGCCTCCTTTCGCCAGTCCAGGTATGGCTGGCACAGTTCGTCTACGGCTTTCTCATCCATTTCGGTGGCCTCTCTGCGGCCTTGCGTCCGGCGGATCAGCTCGAAATCCCAGTAATCTTGTAGCAGCAGATCAAAAAGTTCCTCTGGAGTCCGGCAAAGAACGCCATCCACGCAGTATCGTGAATCGCTGTTCCAGCTTATCCGAACGTAACCGCGCCTGCATGGAAGGACTTCTTCCTCCGAGTCTTGCCCCAGATAATCATGGAACACAGTCAAGACATTTTCAAACGTCAACATCAGCCATCACCTCGTTTCTGACTCCATTATCAATCACACCCCGCCAAAACGCAACGATACGGGCAAAGAAAAAGGAGGGAGGCCCGGCGCAGCAGCCCGCATACGCCAGACCTCCCTCCGCAGCCAGGGCGTATGCCCCTGTCACGACAGCTTTGCCAGCTGGGTCAATATCTTATGCACCCCATCCCACAAAGCCTCCTGCCGCTGGGATATATCTTCCAGGTCGGCGTCATAAATGCGCCCGGTCTCATGCACGCGGCGGGTCAGCTGGTTGAGGTTGTTGCTGCTCCGGCGCATCAGGGAGACCAGCTCCTTCAGCTCCGGCAGTTCCAGGCGCACCACATAACCGTCCAAAGCCATTTTTCGCAGATATGCTTCCCGGTTGGAGGTGCACAGCTGGGCCATCTTTTGCTCGATCATCGCCAGTTCCTCCGGCGAGACCCGGAAGTTCAGCTGCACCTCCCGCTTGCGCTTGGGGGCGGTCATCGCTCCGGCTCCTGCTTTTTGCGGGCCGGTGCTTTCTTCTCAGGTTTTTCAGCGGGGTGCGGTTCCTGCTTCAGCTGGCGGCGGACCGAGGGGCGGCGCTGGCGCAACTCCTTACTGCGGTCCTCGCTGGCAAGGATGGTGACATAGGTGCCGGGACGGTCCACCAACCCGGTGATCGTCAGGCTGCGGAACGGCAGCAGTGCCATCAGCTGGTCATGGGCCTGGGTGCCTGCACGGGCCAGAAAGTCCGGCGACACGCGGGCCATGTAATGGGTGCCGTGGGGGCTGTTTGGGGTATCCGGGGCGCGCAGCTCCTGCAACAGCCGGGCGGCCTCGGCCTGGATTTCCTCCGGCGTCAGCGGCTGAAGCCGCAGATAGTCCTGCCGCGCCTGGCTCAGAAACAGATCGACCAGGCCGGGGTGGCTGTCCACCACAAAGTCCAGGTTGCGTTCGCCGCCGAAGCCGTCCGGGTTGGGCGGGATGTCCACAGTCTTGGCCCACGTCTTGTTGGCCGGGCTGAACCGCCCATCCCAGTCCTTCTGCTGCACAGTGTTTGCTAATACATAGAGGGTGCGGGTGTAGCCGAACTGCTCGATCACCTGGGGCACCGCGTCTTTGCCCAGCCGATTGTCCCGATAATGTTCCGAAATGGATGCCTCGATGGCCTCCTTGCAAGCGATGTTGGCGCGGCGGGACGAACGATAGAGGTCCAGTTCGCCCTGTTCGCGGGCATAGGCGGCGTCATGCCGGTTGAGCGGCAGTTCCCGCTGGGTGTCCAGTGCTGCCTCAGCCCGCTGCTCGATACTGTCCCGCACCACATCCATGTAGGAAGTCTCCCGGTCGGCAAACTCCTTGTACACATCGGCCAGCGGGGACGGCGACGCCAACAGCGCGGCAGCCCGGCTTTGGGGTAGATCCAGTTCCTCCATTGCCATCAAAATGTCCTCCCGGACAGCGTACTCATAGGCATGGTTCAGAATTTCTTCCGGCGGCTGGCTTTTCAGCCAGTCCCGGAACTTGTCCTGCTCGGCGGCCATCTTTTCATAGAGGGCCGTATTTTTGTCTGCGTTCATGTTATCGCACCTCCTGTTCATGGTGTTTGGGTTTCTTTTCGGGGCTGCGCAGCGGCACCGGGCGTTTCAGCCCTTCCAGCACCGAGGGACGGCTGCTCTTAGCCACCACCGCCTCCGGTGCGGGGTGCTTATGGCCGTCAATATTCAGCAGCACATCCAGCTCTGCCAGCCGGGCGGATTTATCCCGCAGCTCCTGCTCCTGGGGAAAGGGCTTCCCCACCTCGGCCTTGGCGGCGGCCTGCTGCTGATAGAGGTTATCCAGCTGATTTTTCACCGCCTCCAGCCGCTGGGGCATCTGGGCAAGGGCGTTGTCAATACGGGTGAGGTTGCCGCGCGGGTCGGTGCCCAAGGCCGTCCGGTGGGTCATCTCGCCTTTCAGCAGGAGCATATATTCCTGCCGGAAAGCGTCAAACGACACCGACATAGCAAAGCCCCGGTAGCTGCCCACCGATACCGGATCAGAGCCTTTGACCTCCTTGCAGGCATCCAAAAGCGCCGCACCGGCGTTCTCCTTGTCGGTCAGGGTGTCGCCCCGGACTTCCATGCCCGCAAAGCCGTCCTCCGGGTGCGGGTGTTCCGCCAGCGTTTTCATATCCGCTTCCAGCCCGGTGATAAAACCTTTGTTTTTCTCGATTTCCTCCGGGAAGGTTTTGAGCAGCTGGTCCTCCAAGTGGTATTGCCTGCTTTGGTGGTCGGCCTTCATCAATTTCAACCGCGCCACGTCCACATCCAGGTCCATGCGTTCCTTGATGCGCGGGTCTCCTGCACACAAAGCCTTGATCTCGGCAAATGACAACGCCGTTTCGTCCACATCGTCGCAGCTCCGCACCGGAGATTTGGAGGTCATAATTTGGCTGATAAACCGTTGTTTATTCTCAACGGTCTGCCAGAGGTAAGCGTCAAACGTCCCCTCGGTGACGTAACGGAACACATGGACAGTCTCGTTCTGGTTGCCCTGACGCTCAATGCGGCCCTTTCTCTGGGCCAGATCGCCAGGCCGCCACGGGCAGTCCAGGTCATGCAGTGCCACCAGGCGATCCTGGACGTTGGTACCCGCGCCCATTGTCTGTGTACTGCCCAGCAGCACCCGCACCTGGCCGGTGCGCACCTTGGAGAACAACTCTTTTTTTCGAACCTCGGTGTTGGCCTCATGGATAAAGGCGATCTGTTCGGCAGGCACTCCCTTGGCAATGAGCTTTTGTTGAATGTCCTCATACACCGTAAAGGCCGGTTCCGGCTCTGGCAGCGGCACCGCGTCCTCCAATGCGTGCAGCGTTGGGTTGTCCAGCGCCTTCGCTGCCTTTTTGGCAGGCCGGGCCTGGGGCGTAGAGATGTCGCAAAAGACCAGCTGTGTCAGCTTGTCGGCCTCGCCGTCCCGCCAGATTTGCATGATATTGTCCACACACTGGTTGACTTTGGTGCCGGGTTCGTCTGGGAGCAGCTGGTTGATGATCCTCTGGTCCAGGCCCAGCTTGCGTCCGTCGCTGGTGATCTTGAGCATATTGTCCTGGGACGGGTCCACCGTACCGCTGTGTACCTGAGACGCCCGCTCGGAGAGTGCCTGTACCATCTCTTTCTGGATTTCGGTGGGCTGGGCCACGACGTTGTGGTACTCCACCTGCGGCGTGGACAGATGCAGCTGGTCGGCGGTCTTGATGTCCGCGACCTCTTTGAACAGGTTCATCAGCTCCGGCAGGTTGAAGAACTTGGAGAAACGGGTCCTGGCCCGGTAGCCGGTTCCCTCCGGGGCAAGCTCCAGCGAGGTGCAGGTCTCCCCGAAGCGGCTGGCCCAGCAGTCAAAGTGGGTCATGCCCAGCTCTTGCAGGCGGTCATATTGGAGATACCGCTGCATGGTATAAAGTTCGGTCATACTGTTCGACACAGGTGTGCCGGTCGCAAAGACAACGCCCCGGCCACCCGTCAGCTCATCCATATAGCGGCACTTGGCGAACATATCGCTGGATTTCTGCGCGTCCGTAGTGGAGAGGCCCGCCACATTGCGCATTTTGGTGTAAAGAAACAGATTTTTATAGTTGTGGGCCTCATCCACGAACAGCCGGTCAACGCCCAACTGCTCAAACGTCACCACGTCATCTTTTCGGTCCTCGGCTTGCAGCTTTTCCAGCCTGGCTTCCAGGGACTTTCGGGTGCGTTCCAGTTGCTTGACCGTAAAACGCTCCCCACCGCTGGCCTCTACCTCAGAGATACCCTCGGTGATCTCCCAGATCTGTTCCTGCAAAAGCCGCTCCTGGCGTTCCTTGCTGATGGGGATTTTCTCAAACTGGCTGTGACCCATGATGATGGCATCGTAGTCGCCAGTGGCGACTCTGGCACAAAATTTTTTGCGATTGTGCTTCTCAAAATCTTTTCGCGTTGTCACCAGGATGTTAGCGGATGGGTAGAGCCGCAGGAACTCCGACGCCCACTGCTCGGTCAAGTGGTTCGGCACCACAAAGAGAGATTTCTGGCAAAGGCCCAATCGTTTGGCCTCCATCGCGGCCCCAACCATTTCAAAAGTTTTGCCCGCACCCACCTCATGGGCCAGCAGCGTGTTGCCGCCGTACAGCACATGGGCGATGGCGTTTTTCTGGTGTTCCCGCAGGGTGATGGACGGGTTCATGCCGCCAAAGACGATATGGCTGCCGTCATACTCGCGGGGCCTGGTACTGTTCATTTCTTCATTGTACTGGCGCACCAATGCCTGCCGCCGCTCCGGGTCGCGCCAAATCCAATCCTTGAACGCCTCACGGATGGCCTGCTGCTTCTGGGCCGCCAGAGTAGTTTCTTTGGCGTTCAGCACCCGGCGCTCCTTGCCGTCTGCGTCCTCCACGGTGTCGTAGATGCGGACATCCCGCAGGTTCAGGCTGTCCTCCAGGATTTTATAGGCGTTGGCCCGCTCAGTTCCATACGTCGAGTAAGCAGCCACATTGTTCTGCCCAACGGCATTTTTACCGGAGATCTGCCATTCCGCCGTAAAGGGGGTATAGTGGACCTCAATGCTGCGCTGAAGGTAAAAGGGTGTGTCAAAGGTCTCGTACATGAATTGCTGGATGTACTCTTTGTCGATCCATGTTGCCCCCAGCCGCACTTCGATCTCGGAAGCGTCCAGGTCCTTGGGCTGGGCGGCAGTCAGGGCTTCCACGTTGACCGCGAAGGCCGGGTCCTGCTCCGCCGCCCGCTGAGCCTGACGCAGCTTCCGGCGCACGTTGCCGGACAGGTACTCATCCGCCGCGACATAGAGGGGTGTCCCATCCGGCTCACTCTGGCCGGGCACACGGAAAATGACGCCTTGCAGTTCAGCGGCCAATTCCTCACTGGTTTTGCCGGTCAGCTGCTCCATGTAAGCCATATCCACACAGGCTTTCTCCGAAATGGATACCGCAAGTGCTTCGCTGGCCGTGTCCACCGTGGTGACGGCTTCATGGGGTTTGATGGTCCGCTTTGAAAACATATCCGCCTTGCGCTCCAGTTTGCCGTCCTCGTCCAGCACCTCCAGGGCGCAGAGCAGATAGTAGCTGCTGTCATCGGCAAAGGCCAGCCGATTGGCCCGGTCGTTGATAAGGCCATACTTGGCGGAAAAATCGTCATAGAGCCGGTTCAGCTCGGCCATCTGTCCCTGGATGGCGGCCTCCGGCGCGGCGGCGTCCATTTCCAGGTCGATGAGCCGCTGCACACAGTCCCGCAGCCCCACCAGCCCCTTGACACGGGCCTCGGCGGTGGCGTTCAGGTCAGGGCGCACCATGCGGCTGTTTTCCCGGAAGTACACCGCACCGTCCACCACCGTGTAGGAATAGTTCTTCACGTTGGGGTCAGCTGGGAGGGATTCGTCGATGTCCTCGCCCTCGCCCAGCTCCGGCAGCGCGGCCTCCTGATAGGTTCCCTGGATGTACTTCACGGCATCGTGCAGCTGGTCGGCCAGCTCCAACCCTTCGATGGGGGCCACGGTGTAGTCCTGCTTGCCATATTGGGTGCTTTCAGCGGTAGGCCGCCCTAACACCATCTCTGGGTGGTCCAGAAAATATTGGTTGACCGTGAAGCCGTCCTCGGTCCGGCCCACCTGGGTCCAGTCCGGCGCAATATCCAGCGGGCGGTCCCGCTTTTGCAGAAAGAGAATGTCCGAAACAACCTCCGTTCCGGCATTCTTTTTGAAAGCGTCATTGGGCAGACGAATGGCTCCCAGCAGTTCGGCCCGCTGGGCCAGATACCGGCGCACGGTGGAATCCTTGGCGTCCATCGTATAGCGGCTGGTGACGAAAGCCACCATGCCGCCGGGCCGCACTTGGTCTAAAGATTTTGCAAAAAAGTAGTTATGGATGTTGAAGCCCAGCTTATTGTAGGCTCTGTCGTTGACTTGGTACTGGCCGAAAGGCACGTTGCCGATGGCAAGGTCGTAAAAGTCCCGCCGGTCGGTGGTCTCGAAGCCCGCCACGGTGATGTCAGCCTTGGGGTAAAGCTGCTTTGCGATCCGGCCGCTGATGGAATCCAGCTCCACGCCGTACAGGCGGCTGTCCGCCATACTCTCCGGCAGCATTCCGAAGAAATTGCCCACGCCCATAGACGGCTCCAAAATGTTGCCGGTACGGAAGCCCATCTTCTCCACGGCCTCATAGATGGCACGGATGACGGTAGGGCTGGTGTAGTGGGCATTCAAGGTGGAGGCTCTGGCCGCAGCGTATTCCTCCGGGGTCAGCAGTTCTTTCAGTTCCGAAAACTCGGCAGCCCACGCAGATTTGTCCGGGTCAAAGGCATCTGCCAGGCCACCCCAGCCAACATAGCGGGACAATACCGCCTGCTGCTCCGGCGTGGACTGCCCGGTGGTCTCCTCCAGATGCTTCAGCAGCTTAATCGCTGCCACATTGGCCTGGTACTTGGCCTTGGGGCCGCCCTCACCCAGATGGTCGTCGGTGATGTGAAAATTCTGCGCGTTGCGGCGCAGGTTGTCTTTGTACTCTTGGTAGGCCGCCTGCTCAGCTGCCCTCTGGTCGGGGAAGGTCTGCCACTCACCGTTTACCGGGATGGCGACCTGCGGCCCCGGTTCTGCATCTGCCTCCACTTCCGGGGCGGGCACGGGTTCCTGCGGCGTGGGTTCCGGCTGGTCGATGTGCAGCCGTTCCACCACCACGTCATAGGGCAGGTTATTCTTGTCGCCGGGGTAGACCTTAACTGGCTCGGCTGTGATTTCCGGCGCAGGGGTTTCTTTTTCCCCCGGCGTAAACAGTCCGGCGTTGCGCTCATCCTGGCGCAGCCAGGTTTCAAACTGTTCCCGGCTGATGACATCATAACTCCAGGCATAAGGCCCGGTGTAAATGCGGACCGTTGTATCTTCAATGGCATCAATCGTGCCGGTGATGGGATGATCGGGCGCAGGGAGCGTCACATGGTCGCCCACCTGGTAAGAAGGGGTGCCTTCCAGGAAGGGCGTGTTCAACCGGTCCGCAAAGGCTTCGGCTTCTTCCCTTGTTTCAAAGGTCTGGTATATATCATCCAGATCATAATAGCGCCCCGTCTGCTGGTCGCGGACAATGAAGGGTTCTTCAAACGCATCCGATGTTTCCTCTACCGCATACCGCTTAAAGCCGTCTGGGTCCTGGAAGAATCCGTCCTGCTCATGCACATACAATCCCCGCAGAAGCGGCACAAGTTCATCCCAGCGGTATGCCAGGGTCGCAAGTTTTCGTTCCTCATGGTCCAGGATCTCCACCTCAACGCTGGTGGTGAAGGTGCGGTAGTCCGCTATATCCCCGGTCACAAGGTCCATCGTCTCCACGCGCCCGGAATACAGCTCGGAAAGGCGTTTGGCGATTTTGGTGTTGCCCTCGCCATCCCGTAGCCAGCGGGAAATGTACTCCTTATCCTGCCAGGCAAGCAGGCCGGAAGTCAGCACTTCCCGCAGGTCCTGGTCCGCTTTCTCCGGGTTGGCAAAAAGGAACTCGGTAATGGAGCCGTTTCGCAGGTCGTTTTTCAGAAGCTGCTCGAACCGTTCCCGGCTTTCGGCCCGGAAGATTGGGTAAGTCATGCCGGAAGGAAGAAGCTGTACGGTATCCGCCCGCAGTTCTGTGATCTGGTATTCCTGATTGTCCAGATAGACCGTGTCGCCCTCATGGTAGACCGGCGCGGCAGGGTCATAGACCTTTTCCTCCGGGATGGCCTGCTGGATGGCCTCGTATTCTTCATCGGAAACGGTAATGTCAATCTCATGAGCCGGCTCCCCGTTCCCGATGGTGATGGTGTCTCCCTCGCGGGTGACGGGCTGGCCGGACAGGTCGGGTGGTGCGACCTGTGCCTGCGCGGCCTCATCCGGGTAGTTGCCAAAAATACGCAGGTAGGTCCGCTGCTGCAAATCGTAGATTGCCGCGCCGTCGTAGGCAAAGCCGTCCGGCTCCATCGTGCCGTCCACATACCCCTGGGCGGCCTTTTCGGCTTCTTCCCGTTTGGGATATTCCATACGCTCATCAAAGCCGTTCTCAGAATGGTGATAGACCACCACCTGATACCGGCGGACATCCTGCTCTTGCCTTTCCGGCTGGCGCTCCTGTTCTGTCAGGAAAGTGCCATCCGCAATGAGCTGGGCAATCCGGCGCTGCACTTTGGGCCACGGCAATTCCATTTCTACGGAGCTTCCGGCACGGGCGAGCAACAGCTTTGTGCTGTCTCCGCCGCTATATTCGCGGGCCAGCCAGGCAGCGGTATCTTTCTCTCGTGCATGGTCTGCCATATAGTGGACCACCGCACGTTTGCTGGCAGCGTCCCCATTCCAAACGCGGATGGCATCGTCGATGTCATCCTGCGAAAGCGGGCGCAGCAGCTCGTGGAGACGCGGATAGGTCTCGTCAATGATTTCTCTGTGCAAGCGTTGGCGGAACTCCGGCGTATAGGAATAGAGCTGGAGCAGCTCCCTGTTGCCGGACGACAAAACAGCGCGGCGGATGGCCGATCTGCCTTCAATCACGGCACTTTCATAATCGCTGTGACCACAGGCGTTGCGGTATCGGGTATCCTCGGTAACAGCCTCCAGTACAATAGGCTTATATTTCTCATGCAGCTCTCGGAGGGTAGGCTTTACCGACTCCGCCTCATAGTCGCCAGCTTCTGGCTGCGGCTGCTCCTGGGCAAAAGAAGAAGCAGAGGGCGTTTTCACACTCTCTGCTTCGTCAATTATCTGGATTTGTTCCGCTTCGGAGAGGAACAGGTTTAAGGTCAGCTGTTGATAAGCTCCGCCAGCAGGATCTCCTCGGCCTGGGCCTTGCAGGTGTTCATCAGGCCCACCCACTGCATCGGGTCGCGGGCTTTCAGCTCCTCCGTCGCGCCCGCCGACTCCGCCAGCTGGGGCATCATCTGCTCCAGACGGCTGTTCGCCGTCTCGTCGATCTCGATGAGGTGCGGGTACAGCTTCTCGGTCAGCAGCAGCTGGTTGTAAATCAGGGGCCGGTGTTCCTTCAGATACGCTTTCCGCAGCCGCCCGTACTTGCCCAGGGGCTTCTCCGGCTGTTCGCTCAGGCTCAGGTCGGGAATCAGGTAATCCCCGTTCTGCGTGTAAGTCAGGTTGTTCTTCATGGTGGTTGCTCCTTTCCGCGAGTTGTTCGCGCTCATAATTCTGGATGGTGACGCCGATCTGCCGCAGCACCTGCTGGTTCATCTGACTGACCGCCGCTCCCAATGCCCCAACCGTGGCCGGGGTATTAAAATCGAAAATCGGCATGAAGTCCTCATGCTGGAAATATTGCTCCGTATCCAGCCCACATCGGGACATCAGGGCGTAGGCGATGCTGACGGTGGCGGCAGACTTGAATTGCACCTCGATGTTGTACTCATCGTACTCCTCCAAAAAGGAACCGTCAACGATATAGAGAATGTCCTGCCTGTGTTCGTCCCAGTATTCCTCCGCCAGCTTGGCGGCCACATCAGCCAGTTGCTGGGCCAGGTCGTTGCTGCTCACATCGTAGTTGCGTTCCAGCATGGCCGACACAGGCCCAATGTGCCGTTCCTCCAGCTGCCACAGCCAGGGGGTGCGGGAATGTTCA
Source organism: Anaerofilum sp. An201 (assembly GCF_002160015.1). Taxonomy (GTDB): domain Bacteria; phylum Bacillota; class Clostridia; order Oscillospirales; family Ruminococcaceae; genus Anaerofilum; species Anaerofilum faecale. Next base: position 121,138 of record NZ_NFJT01000004.1, read on the forward strand.
CGGGTGCCGGTGTCGGAAATATCGAACACATAGCGCAGGCGGGGCCGGCCCCCGGAATCGTCCACCAGGGCGATGCCCTTGGAACCGCGCCGCACATACCGGCCCATGCGGTCATTCCACAGGTCGTACTCGGCGCAGGCGGTAGCGTCCGGGCGCTGAGCGTAGATCATCAGCTGCTCGTGATAGGGGTACTTGTAAAGCCGGGCGGCGGTAGTGAGAAAGCCCGCCCACTCCTGCCAACTGCCGGTGAGCTGGACCGCGACCTTCTCCGCCATCTGCGCGTACATTTCTGCTTTGGTTGGCATGGTTATCTGTCCTCCCTTCCATTCAGGAATCGAAAAGGGGCGGCACGGTGGCCGCCCCGGCTGGTCAAAACAGGGTGTTACTCGTCAAAATCAGGGTACAGTTCCAGCTCGTCAAACTCGGTATCAGTCATAACTCGGAGCTTGGCGAGGGTGCTGTTGGTCAGGGCCAGCAGTTCGGTCTCGTCCGGCTCCAAATGGCCACGCATCTCGGACAGCGCCTCGATGGCTCCCAGGCGACTGCCGGGGTTGTAGATGCACAGCAGGTTGGTTTCTTCAAAGGTCATAGCGTTCATATCAGATCTCCCTTTCCGCGCTCTTTTTGGGCGCTGTCTTTTTATGTTCGGATTTAGGCTGGCTTTTCAGCTGGTCCATGACGGACTTCTTCTTGTCCCGATCTTCCCGGTGGGCGGCGGCCGCCAAATCCATGAGAGAGATGGGCTGACCGCTGCGGGCCTGCTGTTCCAGCTGAGCCACCGTCGGCTCCTTGGGGCCATTGTTGATAACGCCGTCGATCATGCCGTAGTCGTCCTCAACCGTCATCTCCGCACTTTTCAGCGGATTGTCCGGCAGGAAGCCGGGGATTTGCTGAAAGCCAAAACTGTCGCAGTAATGACAGGATACCTTGCCGTCCTGCTTGATGGCAACGATGTCGCTGACGCTCATAGACGGGTGGCGGTAGTCGGCAGGGTGTTCGTTGTTGAAGCGGTATTCGAGATTATCCAGCACGCTGCCTTTCAGGTCGCCGGGTGTGAGCGGCGCAGTATAGACCAGATCGTAGTTATCGCGCTGCACAGTCCGCCCGATGGACTTGACCCATTCCAGCCCTTCATAGCGGATGTCCCTCAGCTCATCGGTGTGCTTCACCTGATAGATGGCATAGCAATCGCCCTTGTGGTTGAGAAACGCCTGCTCCCGTTCCTGCTGGTGGTCCATGCGGTCCATGACCTGAGCATCAAAGGAGGGACTATCCTCCCATTCCTCACGGGTGACGGCAAAAATGCCATCGTGGGCGTCCAGGTCGGCGGTATCAAAGGCCATCGCGGGGTTTTCGCCCTGCTGGACCATGTAAACGGTTAGGTCCTGCGCCATCAGCTCGTAGGCCCGCTCTTTGGAAAGGGGCAGAAGGTCGCTGTCCAGATAGCCGCACTTTTCCAGATCGTCCTGGGTCAACGTCGGGTCCGGCATAGGGTATTCGTCCAGTGTCTGCTCCGGGGCATCCGGCAGCTGGGTGACTTCCGGCACAGCTGCCTGGGCCGCCTCCTGCAAGGTCTCAATCATGGACAGCGGCGCATACCGAATGGACTGGCCGCCCATGCCGTGCATCTCACAGATTTTCAGCGCAGCGGTGGACAGCGGCAGCTCCGGCGCATCCAGCTGGCCGCCGTCCAACTGCTTCATGGTGGCGGCGTCGTAGAGCGTGTAGTCCCAGCCGGTGTCACAGGGCTGAACATGAAGATAGGTGGCATCATCAACCAGCAACAGGGCCTCCTGGGCTTCGGCGCTGGGGGCAGGTGTATTAGGCGTTTCCTCTGTGGGCTGCTGAACAGCGACCTCCGGAGCCAGTTCCGGCGCGGCCTCCTGCCGGGGCACCGCCTGTTCCGGCTGGGCGGTCAGGTCAATGCCGCGCTCCTTACAAATTTCCTTGTAGTGCCGGTCAATATCGGAAATCAGCTCACCGGCGGTCTTATTGATAACCTCCAGACTGGCCCGCAGCTCCTTCAGTTCCTTGCCCTGGCTCCAACTGGCGATATAGCCGAAGCTGTTGTCGGCAGTCTGGATACCGTAATACTGGCAAACCGCATAGGAGATGCTCTCCGCCTGGACTTCCTCCGTATGCCGATCCTTCGCTGCCTGAACCTCGGCAACGTGATCTTCCTCCACCTCCAGACGCCACTCGAACTGATTCTCGTCCACAAAGCGCCAGTCTGCACCGGCAGCGAACTGTTCCGCCTCTGCTTCGGTTGCAAAGCCCTGGGAAAAGTCCCGCTTGGTCCCGCCGTCGCTGACCATGACCACCTTCCAGGTGGGTTCGGGTTTCGTCCGCTTCGGGTCGTGTAGCTTGCTGTGGGCGGTCTCATGCACGGCAGCGGAAACGGTCTGCACCTCGCTCATGCCTTCCCGAATGGCGATCCGCTGCTGATCGGAGGAAAAATAGCCGTCCATGTTTGCATCCATCGGCTCAAACTCGATGGGGACCGGGGCGGACCGGCGCAGAGCCTCCATAAATACCTCATAGTTCTGGACGTTGCCGGACAGGCTGGAGGCCAACTCCGGCAGGGGCTTTCCGTCCGTCTGGCTGACGTCAAACACCTTCACCGGGCGGAACAGTGGGATCTCGATCTCCTTTTCCTCCATGATGACCTTGCCATCCTTATCCAGCATAGGGGCTTTGGTGTCCGGGTCCAGCTTCTGCTCCTCGATTTTCTTCTTATATGGTGTCGGGGCAATGATGGTAATGCCGTGTTCACCCCGCTTCACATGGCGGGAAAACTGATTTTTCCACTTGTTGTAACCGGCCACCAGCGTAGCGTCCGGGCGCTGCATATAGATGAGCATGGTGTTGTTGACGGAGTAGCGGTGGAAGCGGGACATCACGGACAGGTAACGGCGGTATTTGTCGCTCTCGAACAGCTCCTTGATGCCCTGTTCAATGCCCGCCGTGATTTCCTGCAACCGCTCCCGGTTGGTGGGTTTGTCAGCCATGATTTTCACTCTCCCTTCTATGGCCGAGATTTCAGCAGTGTGTTCTGCAATCCATTGGTCCTGTGCCTCGGTGCTGCTGTCGAGAAACGTATCCAGCAGATAGCCCATGTAATCTTTCTTTTGAATAGCCTCCATAAAACGGGGATGCGGGTTCTCGTCCGGCGTTTTGGGGGAATAATCGGTTTCCCATTTTCGGAGCAAGTGGTAGTAGTCCGCCAGAACACGCCACCCATGTTCCCGTTTTTCCTTTAATTTCTGCGCCTCGGTTTTCTGCCGGACGTAACGCCTCCGGGGAGGGGCCTGACTGTCATAGGCCAGGCCAAAATCCAGGGCCAGCTTTTCGGCGGCCTCCTTGGGGGACAGGTCATAGAGCCGGGCGGTGAAGTCGATCACGTCGCCAGTTGCCCCGCAACCAAAACAGTAAAAGTAGTCCTCGTTCAGCTTCATGCTGGGGTGGCGGTCATCGTGGAAGGGACAGCAGGCCATGCCGCCGCGCCCCACCGCGATGCCGTACATTTCCGCCGCCTCCCGGACGGTGACGGACTGTTTCACGACTTCAAAGACACTCTCGCCCATGCTCACTTGTCACCCGCTTTAGGGACGGGCGGCCTGTACCCGGCGGCCTTGGCTCGTTCACTGGCGGCCTTGCGGCGCTCGGCGCTGTACGGTTCCCGGACAGACACGCAGCGTTTGGGCACCGTAAAGGTCTGACGGTCTTTTTTTACGATCTGGTCCGGGTACTTCTCCGCCAGCCGCCGCAGCTTCTCCAACAGCTTCGGGTCATGGGTGTAGACCTCGGCGGTGGCCTCGGCCTGGTTGTAGAGGATAATGGTTTCCTGTTCATATAAACTCAGTTTCATTTGCCGCCGCCTTTCTGCCGGTCAAAGTCCAGCTTGAAATTGACATACTGGCCGGTATCTTCCAGCACCACGGTGGCGTCGTAGGTTTTGCCGCTCTTTTCGGAGTACAACCCGGTCACACGGGCGCGGCCATCTTTGAGCAGCACCGCCACAATGGCCTTGGTGGGCTGTTTGCGCTTCGCGGTCCACCACTTGCTGTTTTTCCAGATTGCAAATTTGCAGGATTTGTCTTGGCAGAAGAAGCCCTTTTGCATTTCTGCAACCTCGCCGCCGCAGCGGGGGCATTTGCCCACCACCTCGCGGGGCGGGGTGAACAGGTACTCGCTACCTTTGATGACCTGATAGGTTCCCACCAGTTCTTTCAGCATGGCGCAGATCCCGTCCATGAAGTCCTCCGGGGCCAGCTCGCCGCGCTCGATCTCGCCCAGCCGGTACTCCCACTCGGCGGTCAGCAGCGGGGATTGCAGCTGCTCCGGCAGGACAGTAATCAAGGAAAGTGCGTCATGGGATGGCAGAAGCTGTACGGTTTTTTTGCTCTTTTTTCGTTTCAGGAAGCCCGTGGAGACCAACTTTTCCAAAATCCCGGCGCGGGTGGCCGGGGTGCCCAGCCCCTTGCGCTCGGCATCCTCCGGCATATCTTTGGCACCGGCGGTCTCCATCGCTGCAAGAAGCGTATCTTCCGAAAAATGTTTAGGCGGGCTGGTTTTGCCCTCCTTGACGGCGGCACCGGCGACCGGCAGCTTCTGACCTTCGGTCAGCTCTGGCAGCGCCTTGCTTTCGTTGTCGTTGTCCGGCTCCGCATTTTTCATGCTGGCGCGGTAGGCGGCGTCCAGCGCCCGCCAGCCAGGTTGCTTCACCGTGCGGCCTTTGGCGGTGAACTCTGTATCGGCGCACTCTACCGTGACAGCGGTTTCGGCGTAGGTGTGGGGCGGGGCCACCGCGCACAGCAGGCGCAGCGCCACCAGCTCCAGAATCGCCCGTTCGCCCACCGGCAGGGCGGACAGGTCCGCCTCTCGGATGTTGCGGGTGGGGATCACCGCATGGTGGTCGGTCACTTTCTTGTCGTTGATGACCGCCGCCGCATCGCAGGAGATGGCGATGCCCTTGCGGAACGGCATGGCGTTGGCGACCAGGTTCACCAGCACCGGCAGGCCCTCGGCCATGTCGGAAGTCAGGTAGCGGCTGTCCGTCCGGGGATAGGTGCAGAGCTTCTTTTCATAGAGGTTTTGCAGGTAATCCAATGTCTGCTGCGCCGTGAAGCCCAGCAAGCGGTTGGCATCCCGCTGGAGAGTGGTCAGGTCGTAGAGGGCGGGCGGCTTCTCGGTTTTGTCCTTGCGCTCCACCTGTTTGACCGTGGCCATGCCGCCCTCGCTGGCTTGCCGCAGTTGCTCGGCAGTGCCTTTATTGTCCATCCGAGAGCTGGCAGCGGAAAAGCCGGGCAGTTCCAGCACCACCGTATAAAACGGCACCGGCTTGAAGGCGTCGATCTCGGCCTCCCGCTGGACAATGAGGGCCAGCGTCGGGGACATAACGCGGCCAATGTTGAGGGTACGGTGGTACAGCACCGAAAACAGCCGGGTGGCGTTGATGCCCACCAGCCAGTCGGCCTTGGCCCGGCAGAGGGCTGCCTGATGCAGACCGTCATAGTCCGCACCGGGGCGCAGGTTGGCAAAGCCCTCCCGGATGGCGGAATCCTCCATGCTGCTGATCCACAACCGTTTCATGGGCTTGGTGCAGCCCGCCAGACAGTAAACGGTGCGGAAAATCAACTCACCCTCGCGCCCGGCATCGCAGGCGTTGACTACCTCGGTCACGTCCTCCCGCCGCAGCAGGGTACGCAGCACATCGAACTGATCCCGTTTGTCCTTGGCGATGGTGAAGCGCCAGGTCTCCGGCAAAATCGGCAGGTCATCATAGCGCCACTTGGCGTAGTCAGGATTATAGGTGGCGGCATCGGCCAGCCCGGCCAGATGCCCCAGGCACCAGCTCACCAGCCAGCCGCCGCCCTCCAGGTAGCCGTCCCTGCGGGTGGTAGCGCCCAGTACAGCGGCCAACGAATTTGCAACCGAAGGTTTCTCGGCAATTACCAATTTCATTTCTGTCTCCTCCTTTCGCGCAGCCATGCGGTCAGCTCCTTGTGGCAGAATCCCACGCAGGGCTGGCCGGGGCGGTAGTTTCCACAGCCATAGCAGGGGTGGCCGGGAGATAAAGAGGGAGGACGGGAAACTGCCTTCCCGCCCTCCGGCCTGCGCATCATCATGGGTTCAAAGGGGCTGTCGGTGAACCGGGTCATTTGACCGGGTTCTCGCTTTCTTCATCGCCGCCCCCGTCGGCTTCCTCCGGCTCGGTCTCCCAGGTCTCATCCTCCGGGAGTTCTTCATCTGCGCCATAATCGTAATCATCTAAGTTATCGCTGCCCTTGGTCTTGGGCTTCTGCTTGATGAATTTGAAGTAGACCAGCGCACCGATGCCACCCAGCGCGGCCAGCACCACCAGCAAAAACGCCGGATTCAGCCCCGCCGGTTCGGTTTCCGGCTCAGCCTCCGTCTCCGGGGTGGGCGTAGGTTCCGGCTCCTGACCCGTGCATCCAGCCATATCCACGGCGCAGACCGGACAAGCCGTATTCACTGCGCCCGCCGCACACTTCTCCGTACAGTTGCAGACGGCAGGGGTTTCCTCTGTGGTCTGGCCGTCCTCCATCAGTGCCTCCAGATCGGCCTCATCCACCTGGTTTAAGAAGTGGACGGCGGTCTCCTTGTCCTCGTTGGCACGGTCAATGAGGATGTAGAAGTAGTTGCCCGCCTTGGTGGTGACTGTGATGAGCTGCTTGTTGCCGCCAAAGTCATCCACCAGGGCGGCGTTGCCCTCCGGGGTCAGCGGCGGGCTGTCCTCGGTTTCCTCCACCACCACATTGCTGTCATTGGTGGCATCAGCTTCCGGTGTGGCCGTCGGCGCGGGGTCCGTGCCTTGGGCAAAGGCGGTCACAGAAAAGCCGCCCATCAGCACCAGAGAGGTGCAAAGGGCGGCAAGGGTTCTGAAAATCTTCTTATTCTTCATGGGTCATGTCCTCCTGTTCGGAATTGGCGGGAATCGCTTCCTGGCCGGGCACCATTCCGCCAGCCAGCAGGGCGTTCAACTGGGCCGGGGTCATGCGCAGGGCGCGCACCATCTGGACAATCTCCAGATTTTCCGCTTCAGTTTTCTGCGCTTCCAGGGCCTTCAGCTTTTCCTGCTGCTCCGCGATTTTCTCGCGGGTTTTGGCGATCTCCTGGTCGATGCGCTCGATTTTGTTCTTAGCCATAGTCAATCACTCCATTCCATATCGCTCTTTCCAAGCGTAGTTGCGCCCCAATCCCTTGACGGTCTTGAGATGGGGCATTGCGTTTTCCTCAATGGCAAGCGCCCGACGGTACAGGTCGGGGTGTTGCCGTTTCAGGGCTTCTACTTCGTCCCGCTTCATGCTGGGGCAGAAAAAGCAGGACGATTTACCGGGCAGAGGCAGACCAGCCTCCTGGATTGCCCGGATACAATCGTCCCGCGTCCAGTGCCAGTCCTCAATCAGCGGATAGCGGTTCTTATACTTTTTGTCCGCTTCATTGTACTTTTTGGAATGTTCGTACCGTTTCTGCTCCCCGGCGTCGTAGCCAATGAACCGCGTGACCCGTTCGCCCGCCTGCCACACGGCGCGGCATTGCGGATGGTGGTTGCAGAACTTTTCCTGCGGGCCGATTTTGTGCTTCTGCGAGCACCGCTTGAAGCCGTAGGCGATGGAGGGCAGCGTCCCCGAACGCAGGCACTCCGTTTCCAGGGTTAGCCGGTTGCCACTGCGGTCTACATTCTTCACCACCGTAATGTGTGGCATCCTGTGTTCTTGCAGCCACCGGTTCATGATTTCCAGAAAGCGGTAGGTATGTGGATGCTCCGCCCCGGTGTCCGCAAAGGTGATGAGGTCAACGGGAATCTCATGCTGATGAAGCCCAACCAAAAGGGCGGCACTGTTCGTGCCGCCCCCAAAAGATACAATATTCAGTTTTATACCTCCGAAAAAATCACCAGTTCATCAGGCCGTAGCCCTTGATGCACTCATAAGTCAGCGAGTAGCTTTTAATCTTGCAGGCGTCGCCGCTGTTGCCCTCCACGGTGTAGACGCGGCTGCCGTCGGTGCCCACCACGATGCCCACATGGTCGGCGGACCCGTCCAAATCCCAGTCAAAGAAGATGGCGTCGCCGGGAGCGATGTTTTCATATCCCCGCGCACCCCACTGACCGTGCGACTGGAACCAGGGGACGCCCTGGGACTGACAGGCGGCAAAGCGAGGTTCGGATAACCCCATCTGGCCGTAACACCAGGAGACGAAGCAGGCGCACCACTCCACACGGGAGGTAAATCCGTACCAGCTCCAGTAGGGCTGGCCGCCCACATTGCCCACCTGGCTTTTGGCGATGTCCACCACCGCCTGATTGCCGGGCCGTGTTCCGTTCACAAACTCCACACCGGCCAAGCTCTCGGAGTCGCTGGTGTCGACGGAACCACCGCCGAAGATCAGCGGCTTGTTGCCCAGCGTCTGCCGGTACACCTGATACATCTCCAGCTGATCCGGCGTCAACAACTCCGAAGCCACAGAGGATATGGGCTTGCTGGTGAGGGTCACATTTAAGATGTAGTAGTTATAGGGCACCTCAACGTCATACTCGTTGCCCTCACTGTCGGTCCGGGTCTCGGTGCGGTAGCGCACCTCCACTTCCTCGGTCAGCGTCAGCCGGTACTGGGCATTGAAGATGCGTTCCAGCTCCGCCTGGGCGCTTGCTCGCGTGTAGCCCTGCAAGACGGCAGACAGGTAGGCCGCCAGCTCGTGGGGGTCGTGGCCGATCATATCCAGGTCATAGCGGTACTCGTCATAGCCGGGATGGCTGCTCTCGATGTTGTCGATCTCGGCTTGCAGCGCGGCCTCCTTGGCTGCATAGTCCGCCTCCACCGCCACCAGTTCCGGGTCATCCGAAGGGTAGGTGGTGCCGGAAATCATCGAACCGATGCTCTGCGCCATCATGGAGCAGGAGGACATAGTGTTGAGCAGCAGGCAGATCAGCAGGAAAATCGCCAGCACCATGATGAAGCCTTTCTTGTGCTGCATCACATAGGCACCGGCCTGCTGGGCCTTTTCTTTGACCGTTTTGGCCGCCTTGCCGGATTTCTGGGCGGCACCAGCGGCGGTCCCGCCGGACTGTGCGGCCCGTTTGGCAGCGGCGTACTGCTTTTTGATCTGCTGCTTCTGCTGCCACCGGGACAGCGGGTTACTCGCAGCCTGGGGATTGTCCTGCAACGACTTCTGGTACAGTGCATTGATGTTGGCCTTTTCCAGCTGTCGCTCGGCCTGGGCGGCCTTGCGGTAGGGTTTCAGCTTGTGGCTGCGGTAGCCCTCCTGGACCAGATGCACGCCAGTCTCCACGGCTTCCTCGGACTTGTGGGCGCTCTCCACGCCCACGTTGTCATCCTCGGACTCCTGAATCTCCTGGTGAATCTTGCCTGCCACTGCATTGCCCGGCGCATCCCGCAGAGAATGGGACAGCTTGGAGGGCGGCCGGGGCTTATCCTCCAACACCAGCTTGGTTGTGACCTTGCCGGTCTTGGGGTCCACCTCGGTCCGTTTGACCTGCTTTTTTGGAATTTTTGCCTGCGCCTTGTCCGCTTTGGCGGCGGCCTTTTCCGCCTTGCGGACGGGCTTTCCCAATGCCGGGTCCGCCTGTTCTTCCTCCGTGAAGCGCAGGCGCGGTTCCTTAATCAAACCATTCTCCCAGCATGAGGGAGGCCATCATGCCGGAAAGCTCCGCATAGGCCGCCAGCCCCATCGGCCCCACAAAGCGGCACTCGGTCAGGCAGGCGTAAAGCTGGGCCAGCGCATCCGCCAGAATCTGGACTTCGGTGCCTTCCAGCACGGCCCCGCCGGTCTGGCCCCGCTGGACTTTGGCGGCGCACAAAATCTCCACCAAGCGCAGCAGGCCGATCTCGCCGGTCTCGGTCAACTCCACCGCCTGGTCTGCCGCCGTGCGGCACTCGGCAACCGCGTCGGCCATCGCCGTCAGCAGTGCGGTGCGCTGGGTCTCCAACGCCCGATCCAAAAACATCATGTGGTCATTGTTCAAAATTTCGGGTTTCATAATCAATCGGCCTCCTTTATTTCCTGTGGTTTTGTGGTCATAATGCGGTACAGCTCGGTGTTTTTCGGGAAGTGGTCCACGAAAGGCAAAATCGTGGAACCGTAGAACAGCAGCCCTTCGCCCTCGCCGGAATGGGTCACATAGGACAGCTGGTGCGGGGAAATGCCCAGCTGTTTGGCGAGAATCTGTCGGTCACCGCCCGCCTGGTTGAGCATATACACGAAGTCGGAGTTCTCGAAGATGTTCTCTACCTCGCGGGACGCAAGAAGATCCTTCACGTTCTGAGTAATCTGATTGTGATTAGCGAATGGCTTTTTATCCATTCCTCTGGAGCTTTCGCCCATTTTCAGCGGCGTGTCCATTCACGCCCAGCATAGCATATCTTTTTGCCACGGGTTTCCCCGTATCGGCTGGCAACGCGGCCTCGTGGAAACATTATATTCTCCTAATAATGGAGGTTCAGTTTCTATGCGTTGCGTGTGACCGGCTTTTTGTGTCCGGCCTTCCACTCGGATCAGGGCGCTGCCCCCTTCCCGATTTCTTCCGCGTTCATACTCCTGGCCTACACGCCGATTTCGGCCAGGACGGCAAAATTTGTTCCGCAAGCGTTTCCCGGAACAAATTCATTTACCTGTAGGGATTCCTCCCCATTTACGAAAACGCTTCCAGATCTCTACCGTATAAGCGGCGGTCTGTTCCTCTTTTAAGAGCAGGTGCATCTCGTCGATGTAGTAGCGGGTGGACTTGTGGGCCGCCCGGTTGATGGTGACACGGTTCCACACCTGATCCTGGACAACCAACATCCCGATTTTCTTCAGCTGTTTGCCCAGCTCTTTGATGTCATAGCAGACGATGCGGTTATGCACATTGACGTTGGACCTGTGATTGAACACATTCAAAGAACCAGTGACGTAGATTTCCAGTGCCGTGGCGATGTACTGGGCCTCCTTCTCGTCCTGAGCGCGCAGCAGGTCATACAAATCCTCCAGAATCGGCATATTCTCCGGCCTGGGGTCGTTGAGATAGTTCTGGTAGACCAGCCGCACACAGCGGTCGATGATGGTTTTCTGCACCGGCTGCAAACCTTCCTTACCGCCCACAATTAGCTCGCACAGCGACAAAATAAAATCGGACTTGAGGGACAGCGGGCTTTCATCGTCCGAATAGTCCAGGTTCAAGTCCATCGGGTTGATATAGTTGGTGGAAGTGGGCGAAACCTTAATGACCTGCCCGTGCAGACGTTCCACCAGCGGGGCGTACTCGGCCTCCGGGTCACAGATGATGACATCATCGCTGGTGAGCAGGAAACAGTTGGCAATCTCGCGCTTGGCCGAAAAACTTTTGCCGGAACCGGGCGTGCCCAGAATCAGGCCGTTGGGGTTCTTCAGCAGCTTGCGATCCACCATGATGAGGTTGTTGGAAAGAGCATTGATGCCGTAATACAGCGCCTCGCGGCCTGACTGGAACAGCTCCTGGGTGGTGAACGGCACGAAGATGGCCGTGGAACTGGTAGTCAGCCCACGCTGAATTTCCACCTGGTTCAGCCCCAACGGCAGGCTGCTCATCAAGCCTTCCTCTTGCTGGAAGTCCAGCCGCACCAGCTGGCAGTTGTGCTTCTGGGCGATGGAGCTGGCCTGGAAGATGTTGTTGTCCAGCTGGCGGGGGGTATCCGCTGTGTTCAGCACCAGAAACGTCACCAGGAACATCCGCTCATTGCGGGATTGCAGGTCCTGCAACAGCTTCTTGGCCTCGTTGCCGTAAGTTGCCAGATCGGACGGGATTATATCCATGTCATATCCGGCGCGGACAGCCTTTTTCTGTTCCTCGATTTTGCTGCGGTCCAGGTCGGTGATTTTCCGTTTCACCGTCTTGATGGCCTTCACCTGGTCCACCGACTGGATGTGCAGGTTCACGATTAGGCTGCTTTCCATGTCCAGGAAGTCCGCCAGCATCCGGTCATTCAGCTCCGGGGCCAGAATCTGCACGAAGCTGACCGCCCCATACTTCCTGCCCATGCGGAACTGCTTGCCGGTACGGAACTCAAAGCCGGACGGCGCGATGAAGTCCTTGGTGGAAAGGCCCGACGGGGCCAGCCATTCCCACTCGAACTGGAACGGAACCTGCTCGTCCATGTGGAAAATGGCGTGCAGCTGGGCCAGCCTGGCTTTGCCGTCCAATACCTCGGCGGCGACGCCCAGCCGCTTGAAGTTGTTCAGCACATCGGTCTCGATGCGCTCCAGCCGGGGCTTGGCGGTGCGGATACTGTCCGCCTCGATGGAAAAGGTCAGGTACTTGGTTTTGATAAGACCGTTATTGCCACGCGCCAGCTGGTTTTGCAGCATCTGTGTGTATTCCACCCGGATCGGGTCGAAGTCGTCCCCCTGGGGCGGGATCGTGATGCTGTTGGCAAAAGTCTCCTGGGACGCTGCCAGGTTCAAGAAGGACAGCTGAAACCGGATGGAGCTGTCAAAGTAGTTGAGGAAATCGCACCAGCCCTCGAAGATGGCAGCTTTGTCCTCGTTCTGGCTGAGCTGGTAGTTGATGTCCTGGAACTGGATGGTTTTCGTATAGCGGCCATCCGCCACTTTACAGATACCGTCCGGCCACATCCGTTCATAGGGGATGCTGTCCTGGGCGGACTGCTCTTTTTTGTCCGTGCGGTTGGCACGGGCAATCGCTGCCTCGATCTGTTTGCGTTCGGCGCGGGTCAGCTTACGCCGGGTTTTAGTCTGCGGCTCTGCCTTTTCGGCCTGCCGCTTTGTCTTTGCCGCGAACAATGTCATACACCTCCTTATCGAGATTTGCCTGCCGCTCCAACGCGGCGTAGAAGTTATTGGTCCGATACGGGCGCTGCCTGGGCCGGATGACAGCCACTTTGAGGATGTTGCCGACGATCTTTTCCAGGGGCTGGCCGTGCTTCTCATACATCGCCAGCATGAAGAAGGGCAGCATGACGAGCATCATGCACATGGCCGCCACGCTGTTGCCAGCAGGCCCCCGGAGCAAAAAGAAAAGCGGCACGCCGATGAGCGCCCCGCTGCCGAAGCAGACAAGCTGCCTCTTGGTTAAGTTGAATGCGACTTTCGTCTTGACCTTGGACAAGTCTTTGGGTACGGGTACATAAGCCATTTTGAGCTTCCTCCTTCCTGGGTCAGTGCGCCTGAAATACTGCTTTGGACAGGCTGCCGGTCTTAAACAGAGTAAAGCACAGCAGAACCGTATAGCCCACGCAGGTCCAGATCGCCATGATAACGTCGTCCTCGGTGGCGATGTTCTGCACCAGCACGGCGTAGATCGCCACACAAACGATAATGAGGAACGCCTGAAAGCCCAGGGCCAGCAGGCTGCGCAGATAGTTCTGGCCCATGCCGCCCCATTCCTTGCCCATCATGGTCGCCATCGGGATGGGGGCCACCGACGTGACAAGGTAAATCTCAATCATACGGCCATAAATGACGATAAAAATGCAGATATACAGCGCCCACATAGTAATGCCGATAAAGAGCGACTGGAACCACAGGCCGAACAGCGGCCCCAGGTCCATATCCATCAGCCGGGACTCCATATCGGTCATAACCGAGGAGATGTCGATAGATGCGTCCGAACCGATGATGCCGGACGCCTGGGCCACCACACTTTGGGCCATGTCAAACACGCCCATGACAAGGTTCCAGGTGTTGGTGACAAGCAAAATCGCAGCGGCGGATTTGAACACCCATTTGAAGATCATCCAGGTGTCCACATCATGCAGGTTGTTGCGGTCGGTTATCATCTGGATCAGCTCCAGCGTCATCACGATGGCCAGGATCACGCCTGCAATCGGCACCATGATGGAGTTGGAGAGGTTCTGGATCATGCTGAAAATGCTGCCGTTCCACCCCTGCGGGGTCTGACCCACCTGGGTAGCGATGTCCGCGACCTGCTGGTTCACGCTGTCGAACATCCCCGTTAAGTTTCCCATGATGCCGCCCACCAGCATCTCTTTGAGCCAGTTGGTCAGGGCATCCAATAAGAAATCCATACGGTGTCAAACCTCCTTTCAGCCCCTCCCGCTGAGCGCGGGAGGGGGCGAGGATTTCAGCGGGTAACGGGTTCGATTAGACAGTGAACAGGCCGGACAGCAGGGGCACCAGCACCATGCCGACGATAGCGACGCCCGCGCCCGCCATGAGCTGTTTCATGCCCTGGCTCTTGGCTCCGGGGTTATCGTTGCCATAACCTTCCAGCAAATTGATGACGCCCCACACGCCGAGACCGGCACCGAGAGCGATAACGAGGGTCTGAAGAACGGTGATTGCCTGATTGAAAAATTCCATAAATAAAGTTGGCCGGAATCATTTGAAAAAGATTGATTTAGTCATGGTTCATAGGCATACAAAAGCCGGACAATCGCCGCCCGATTTCCGGGCTGGCTGATTCCGGCCTTCCTCCTTTTTCATTATTTTGATTAGAGATCGTCCGCTTTGTACGCCGATGGGCCCCAGCGGGGCGGTGGTGGCGGGTAGATAGGACCCCTCCTTTCACAGCGGAACATCAATCGTCGGCTGCGGCGTCGATCTCATACACGTCGCAGACCTGGTTGGGTTTGAGCTTCAGCCGGGCCTTGAGATAGCCTTCAATATCAAAGGCGTTCTTCGGGTCGGCGTCGGCGGTGAGCTTGTAATTGGGGTGCTGGGTGATGTCGTATTTGTCGGACAAAAACGGCCGCACCCCGCGCAGCTGCAAAATGCACTTGCTGCCGTCCATGACGGCCAGCTCGTCTTGGCTCATCAGCTCTTTACCGAGCTTTTGGTAGTTGAGCGAATGGGAAGTTTCCCGCCCGCGGCTCTCACCAACATTGTAGGTGTCGATAGTCTCCTTGCCCAGCACGGCAGCCAGTTCTTTGAGCGTGGTGGGTTCTTTACCGCCCAAAAAGATCGAGGTATCCATGTTGCCAATGATTGTGTCGGCGTTGTCCTTGTAGATGGCCTTGAGCTGGCTCTGCGCCTGCAACACCAGACAGGCAGAGATTTCTCGACTGCGGATGGTGGCGACCAATTTTTCCAGCTTGGGGATCTGGCCGATGTTGGCGCACTCATCAATGAGGCAGCGCACATGAACCGGCAGCCGCCCGCCGTACACATCGTCGGCCTTTTCGCATAGTAAGTTAAACAACTGCGTGTAGCACATGGAGATCAGGAAGTTAAAGCTATCATCAGTGTCCGACATGATAAGAAACAAGGCCGTTCGTCGGTCTCCCAGGGTGTCCAGCTCCAGCTCGTCATAGGCTGTGACCTCCCGCAGCTCGGCAATGTCGAACACCGCCAGCCGTGCGCCGCAGCTCACCAAAATCGACTTCGCAGTTTTGCCTGCGGCCAATTTATATTTGGCATATTGGCGCACCGCAAAGTGGTTGGGTTCCCGCTCTTTCAGCTCATCAAACATCAGGTCAACGGCATTTTTGAACTCCTCATCGTCCTCCCGGACCTCCATGCTGTTGATCATCTCGATGAGGGTGGAGAAATTCTGTTCCTCCACAGGGGCCTCGTAGTGGATGTAGCCGATGAGCGCGCAGTACAGCAGCGTCTCGGCCTTGACCCAGAAATCGTCCCCGGCCTTGCCCTCGCCCTTCGTATTCGCAATCAGGGTCGTGACCAGCTTCAAAATATCCTTTTCGCTGTGGATGTAGCTGAAAGGGTTATAGTGCATGGACTTCTTGAAGTTGATGGTGTTCAGCACCTTGATCTGGTACGGCTCATAGATGACTTTGCCGTTTTTGTCCTTCACCGGCTTGCCGTCCTTGCCCAGCTTTGGCGCGCCCCGCTGAAGCATTTTGCCGCACTCCACCAGGATGGTGCCCTTTGGGTCGGTGACCACATAGGAACTGTGCATCTGCATCAGATTGGGCTTAAGCCAGAAGCGGGTCTTGCCGGAGCCGGAACCGCCGATGACCAGCACGTTTTTATTGCGCGCATACTTTGGGTTCTTAGGGCGGCTGGACATAGTGAGCCGTTCGGTCTGGGTCAAAATGACATTATTCTGGAACACCGGGTCGATATAGGGGGCAATATCGTCGTGGGTGCCCCATCGGGCTGAACCGTACTCCACGTTATGGCGGTATTTCTTGGCGTTCTTGCCTTTCAGGTACACCGCCAGCCGCAGACCAGCGCCGCAGCACAGGCCAACAGCCAGGTCCAGCGGGTGCAGGCTGGGCCACCAGCTTCCCAGCGCCACCGGCAGGGTGGAGAAGAACGAAAGCATCTTGGCCGAGGCATCCGCGCCGGTCGCCAGCCGCCAGGCTTCCCCTAAGTTGGTGGCAAACAGGCCCAGCAGAAAATAGGGCAGGTTCAGCAGCACCAGTTTTTTCACATTCAGCTGCTTCATCGTTCCAGCTCCTTCCGCTTTGTCCTGTCCACCACCGCATTTTTAATAAGCTCCTTGAAGTGGCTGAGCTTCTCCAGCACCGACGGGCGCTCGCTGCGGTCGGCCTTCCTGACCTTCTTCTGGGTGTACTCCGAGAATGCCGCCGTCAGGGCGTCGGCATCGCGGGCCTTGAAGAAAATCAGGTACTTGGGCGGCGAGGTGCTGCGGTCCTTTTTCACCGCATAGTCCACGCCGTACTTGCGGGCGATGCGCTCAAAATCACGGATGGACGGGTCGTTGATCTCGATGTTGGAGACGCCCTGGTTCTGCCCGATGAGCTGCTTCACCGTCTGCTTGCCCTTTGGGGTAACGGGAGAATCCCGGCTGCGCTGCTTTTCCAGCTTTTTTTCCCTGCGGTGAGCCATGTACTTGGATATGGCGGCCTTGAACAGCCTGCCGGTGAACTTGGTGCCGCTGACAACCAGCGTCAAAGTCCTGTTTTCCACTTCCTCCTGCATAGGTCATCCCTCCCTTCGTCGGTTATGCAGTGGATGGTCTTGAATACTAAGGCGGGACCACCAGCCGCCGCAGAAGATACCGGCCCGTCATACCGTCACCAGAATCAGGTCACGCAGACCGGCAAAGTGCAGTTTGCCCTTGGGCGTCACCAGCGTGTAGGAGCCGGTGTGGCCGTTGCGGTAGTAGTCCCGCACACAGAACAGCCCATCGTTGGCGCTCTTGGCGTAGGGCAGCACGCAGCCGGAAGGAGTGCGGTAGACAAATCGCCGTTCCAGCAGGAAGCGGACAAAGCGCCGCTCCGGCACGTCCAGCTCCTTGGCGGTGGTGCGCAGGTTGGTACTGTGGTGCAGGTCGATGAACAGGTCGTAGTAGACGGCTTTGCTTTGCAGCCGGGCATTGTCCTCCCGCAGCGCCGCGTTTTTCTCGCGCTCAGCCAGCAGGTCGGTGCAGAGCTTCAGCAACGCCTCCGGGGAGGTGGCGATCTCCCATAGCTTTTCCTGGGTCACATAGGCTCCGTGTTTGCGGATACTGGGAAGCACCTCATCGAACACCCAGCGTTCAAACCGTTCCGCCGAGGGCAGCTTGCTGTGGACAATGAGGCGGTACACATCGCCTTCGGGGATAAATTTCATTTGTTGAATCCCGCCGTTAGAAGGGGTCGGTAAAACACAGACCCCTTTACAATGGGCCGCGATAGCGTCAGCCGGGCGTCGGTATCCGAGTGCTTGGGCAATATCTTTTCCGCAAAACAGGACCTTGCCATTCTGCTCAAAAGTACGGATGCTGCCAAACTCCGGGTTTTTGAAAATTTCCATCTGGTTCATATCGTGCCTCCTTCGGCAGTGCAGCAGAAAAGCGGCCGTTACCAGCCGCCTGCGTACATATCGTGGTTGACCTGGGCCGTGTAGTGGTTGCTCATGGTGACCGGCGCGTTGAACAGCACGGTCAGCAGGTATTGCTTCATGTTGCGGACCTCGGTGGTGTTGTTGTGCAGGCTCTCCATGACAAACTCGATGTGGGAGCTGTCCAGCTTCAGGAACCGCGACCTCACGACCTCATGAGGGAAGTCCGCCCCGGCAATACGGGTGGTTTTCCGTCTGGCGCAGACCGTCTCCACAATCAGCTCCACGATCTCGTCCAGGTCCTCCCGGTAGGTCTCAAACTCACGGCACAGGTGGTCGTACTCGATGTTCTCCAGAATCAATTCCCGATAATCCTGCATTTCTTCCATCGACATCGAATCCCGTCCTTTCCGTTCCGGCGGCCTGGCCGCCGCAGTTGCCCGGAAGGGAATGGAATCGGTACTTGATCCTTGGGTATTTGATTTTTGGGTTTTTGATTTCTCTATATTTAATTCTGCGGGCTTTTCCGTATCCGGTTTATCCAGATACGGGTTTTCCGTATCTGGTGAAGCCGTATCTGGGCCAGCAGTATCCGGGTGGGGCATATCCGGCGCTTTGGGCTGGGGCTGCTCGTAGATGACGTACTCGGTGTCACTGATGCGGCCCTGCCGGTCCCGTAGCTGGTGACGGACGATGTAACCGGCGGCCTCCAGTTCCCGCAGCGCCCCGCCGATGGCATCCACGCCTTCCTTGCAGATCTTCGCCAGGCCGCGTGTGGTATAGTTCCAGTCCTCCGGCAAGGACAGCATCATGGAAAGCAGTCCCTTGGATTTCAGCGACAGCGCCTTATCGCGCAGGTGGTGGTTGCTCATAACGGTATAATCACGGGTCCGTTCAATACGAAAAACGGCCATTTCATCACTCCTCTCGGTATTCATGACATGAAAAAAGCCGCAATCTTTCAAAAAGACTGCGGCGGTCAGGTGCGATATTTCCGGCTGCGCCAGGAATAAGGCGGCTTTGGCACAGGGGGCCGGGTAAAAACGTCTTGCTCACTCACAAAGGGCAGGCGCTGCATCACCCGGTCGATCTCGGTGCTTTCCATGTCATGTTGGGATTGGCAGTGTTCACGGATGGCCTCTTGAATCTCTCTAACGGTACACATAATTCATTCCTTTCTTGGCAGATGGCAGGTTTACGGGTGACGGCGTTTCTTTTTCGGTTTGAAATCGAGGATATGGCCCTCTACAACGTGGGCATACCGCTTGATTTTGATTTGCTGGCTGCGCTGGGCGTCCAGGGCCTGCCGGTAGCCATCCTCGGTGAGAAACAGGCGAACCTCATCGCCGGGGCTGCCGTAGGGGGTGCGGGGCTTGCGAACCATGAACTCCACCATCCAGCGGGTGCTGTCCTGGAACCGCTCCACAGCCAAAATGTTATGTCCTTTCAGCTCACGGGCTGAAATATCCCTCATAGGCTCTCCTTTCTCAGCGGTCGTGCTGTTGCTGGCGCTTGCGCTGCCACTGTTCCAGCAGCTTGATGATGGTCTCCTGCATCCGCTGGGGCGTGTAACTCCGGGGAAAATATTTGCGCAGGGTGTCACTGGTGAATGTGATCTTGTCCAGGTCACTTTTCTTTTCCTCACCCATGATGACCCGCATCATGTCGAGGGTCAGGTGGCCCTCCTGACTGTACTTTTTCAGCCGCTGGGCTTGGGAGAGGGAGGGGGTGGCCTGCTCGCTGTCCATCGCGTCCAGCAGGTCCACCTGTTCCTCTTTTTTGAGGAAGGACAGCTCATAGGCCGGGTTGAAGGCAATTTTCTTCTCGTCCACCATGTCCAGCAATTCGGGGATCAGCTCAGTCAGGCGGATAAATCTTTTGATTTGAGATTTACTGTCAGGGCTGTTCTCAGCTATTTTTTCTGCTGCGGTCAACTTCGGCCCAACTTGGGCCGAAGTTAAATCCGTTCTGGCCCCCTGGTGCTTGATGGCCTCCAGCTTCATCTTATAAGCAAAAGCCCGCTCACTGGGGAGCAGGCTTTCTCGCTGCAAGTTGCTGTCAACCATGATGATGGTGGCCTGGTCGTCGTCCAGATCGCGGACAATGACCGGCATGGTATCCTTGCCAGCCAGTTCGCTGGCCCGGTGCCGCCGGTGCCCAGCCACCAGTTCATAGCCGCCGTTGGGGTCCGGGCGGGCGATGGCCGGAACCAGCACACCATACTGCCGGATGCTGTCGGCGGTTTCCATCATGGCCTCATCGTCCTTGACTTTGAAGGGGTGGTCCTTGAACGGGTGCAGCTCGGACAGGGGGATTTCCAGAACCTTCTCCCGCTGGGCGTCGGCCCGGCTTTCCTCGGTGGAAAACAGATCATCGACCGAGGCCAGCTCTACTTTTTTCGCGCTGCTTTTCAAGTTTCAACACCTCCTTCGTCAGATTTCGGTAGCCTTCGGCCACCTTGCCGCCGGGATCGTGGGCGAAGATGCTCTTGCCCTCGGCGCTGGTCTCTTTGGCCCGGACCGAGTGGGGTATCTCGGTGCCGAACACCTTAATTTTGCTGCCATAGGTCTCCCGCAGCAGGGCGGCAATCTCCTTGGCAAAGTTGGTGCGGTTATCCACCATCGTCAGCAGAATGCCGTCGATCTGGAGCTTGGGGTTCAGCTGCCGCGTGACCTTGCTGATAGTGGACAGCAGCTGCTCCAGGCCCTTGGCAGGCAGATACTCCGCCTGAACGGGGACTATGATCCTGTTGGCGGCGGCCAGCGCGTTGACCGTGAGCATCCCCAGGGAGGGCTGGCAGTCAATCAGGATATGGGAATACTGTCCTTTGAGCGTGTCCAGATACTGCCGCAGGATGGTCTCTCGGCTCATGGCGTTCACCAGGGACACCTCCATGCCGGAGAGCTGGATGTCGGCGGGCATCAGGTCCACGCCCTCCGGGTGGTGCAGGATGCCCTCGCCGGGGCGGAGCGGCTCGTCCATCAGGATGCGGCCCATCGCGTCCGAGAGGGTGAAGGGCAGCTTGTCCGGCTGCGGGTTGCCCAGGCTGATGGTCAGGCTGGCCTGGGGGTCAGCGTCCACCAGCAGCACTTTCTTTCCGGCCTGGGCCAGCCCGATGCCTAAGTTGGCACAGGTGGTCGTTTTGCCGACGCCGCCCTTCTGGTTGGCGACGGCGATGATTTGCGTGTTCATTATGTTTCACCTCGTTTCTGTTGATTGCGTTCGGTTCTGGAAATAGAAAAAGCCGCCACTTCTTTCGATAAAAAGAGTGACGGCTTTTTCTGATCCCGGAACATTAGTCCCTGGAAATGCAAAAAGCGCCCAGCAGGTACACTGAACGCTTTCGCAATAAAATCATATTCATTTGTTCATATTTGGTCAAACTCTGCCAAACCGATTTTGCATAAAAATGCAGAGGGCTTAAAAGGCAAAAATGACCTTGGGGGAGAGGGAAAGGCCAAAAAAGTTGTCCTATAATTTAACCCATTAGCCCTCATTTTAGGGGTGGTTGTCCTTTATTTAACCCATAAAAATCGGTTCAAAACAGGTCAGACCATGCCAAAACAGGCCAAACAATCTGAAAAGGAAAAACCCCGAAAACCGCATGGTTTCGGGGTTTTTGAGCTGTTTTGAACTGAAATTAGCGCTTGCTGAACTGAGGCGCGCGACGGGCAGCCTTGAGGCCGTACTTCTTGCGTTCCTTCATGCGAGGATCGCGGGTGAGGAAACCGGCCTTCTTCAGAGCGGGGCGCAGGTTCTCGTCGTACTGCAGCAGGGCGCGGGACAGGCCGTGGCGGATAGCGCCAGCCTGGCCGGACACGCCGCCGCCAGCAACGCGCACAACGATGTCGAACTTGCCGTCCACGTCGGCCACGTTCAGGGGCTGACGAACGACCAGCTTCAGGGTCTCCAGACCGAAGTAATCGTCGATGTCACGATCGTTGATGATGATCTTGCCGGTGCCGTTGTACACGCGAACACGGGCAACAGAATTCTTGCGGCGGCCGGTGCCGTAGAAGTAGGGTTTTGTCTCGTACATAATCTTCCTTGCCTCCTATTACAGCGTGTAAGCTTCGGGCTTCTGGGCGGCATTCTTGTGCTCGGCGCCCTTGTAGGTGCGCAGACGCTTCAGAGCGTTGGCGCCCAGGGTGTTGCCGGGCAGCATGCCCTTCACAGCCAGGGTCATGGCCTTGTCGGAGTTGTGGGCCATCAGGGTCTTGTAGTTCACAGCCTTCATGCCGCCGATCCAGCCGGAATGATGGTAGTGCACCTTCTGAACCAGCTTCTTGCCGGTCAGAACAGCCTTGTCGCAGTTGATGATGACCACATGGTCGCCGCAGTCCACATTGGGGGTGTAGGTGACCTTGTGCTTGCCGCGCAGCAGCACGGCGGCCTGCGCAGCCACACGGCCCAGGGGCTTGCCGGCCGCGTCGATCACATACCATTTGCGCTCGATTTCGCTGGGTTTCGCAAGAGTAGTGCTCATGGAAATTTCCTCCTAAAAGAATGTTGGGAATGTTGGCGGCGGTGTTTGCCTCCGCCAGCTCAAATCGTCAGTTGTTCCTTGTTCAGGACGCATATCAGATTATAACCGCCCGGACTTGCAAAGTCAATACCTTTTTTGCAAAAATTTAATTGGCAAAACTCAAACTCTTGTTTTCTCTCTCATGCTCTCGTTTCCTCTCGTTTTCTCGAATGCGATTTTTAGAAAAACCGGGCGGTTTTTTTGTGCATCCTGCTTTTTCTTTTTGCGGGATATGCTATAATACTAAGGTAACTGAGCACGACGAAGGAAAGGAGCGTTGCCATGCAGCGTTTGGAAGGCCTGATGCGCAAGGCCATGCAGCAATACGAGATGATCTCCCCCGGCGACCGGGTGGCGGTGGGGGTCTCGGGAGGAAAGGACAGCGTCGCCCTCACGGTGGGGCTGGCGCGCCTTGCCCGCTACTACGAACACCCCTTCACCGTCACGGCCGTCACGCTGGACCCCCGCTTCGGCGGCGAGGACACCGACTACTCCGCCCTGACGGCGCTGTTTGAGAGCTACGGGGTGGAGCACGTCGTCAAGCGCAGCAACATCGGCACCGTGATCTTCGATCTGCGCAAGGAGCCAAACCCCTGCGCGCTGTGCGCCAAGATGCGGCGGGGCCTTTTGCACGACACCGCGCTGGAGCTCGGCTGCAATAAAGTGGCGCTGGGCCATCACCTGGACGACGCCATCGAGACCTTTTACATGAATCTGTTCCGCGAGGGGCGGATCGGCTGTTTTTCGCCGGTGACCTATCTCTCCCGCAAGCAGCTGACCATGATCCGCCCGATGCTGCTCGCCACCGAGGCGGAGGTGGTGCACGCGGTGCACAGCCTGTCGCTGCCCATCGTGAAAAGCCGCTGTCCGGCCGACGGCGTCACCGTCCGGCAGAGCACCAAGGAGTTCGTGCACAAAATGTCCCGCGAGGACCGGGCATTTCGCCAGAAGATGCTGGGGGCGCTGCAAAAGAGCGGCATCGACGGATGGGGGCCGTCGGCGCCCGGGCGCACCCCCTTGCCCCCAAAGGAGGAGATCTGATGCAGTTTGAAAAACACTGCTGGGCCGAGATCGACCTGGATGCCGTGCGCCACAACTACCGCCTGGTCAAAGCCGCCAGCGGCGGGGAAGTGATGGCGGTGGTGAAGGCGGACGCCTACGGCCACGGCGCCGCCCCGGTGGCGCGGGTGCTGCGCGAGGAGGGGGCAGGCTGGTTCGCGGTGTCCTGCCTGGCCGAGGCGCTGGAATTGCGCCGGGCGGACATCTCCTGTCCGGTGCTGATCCTGGGCCACACCCAGCCGTCCCAGGCGGCGCGCCTTGCCGAAGAAGCGGTGCGCCAGACGGTCTATTCCGCCGAGTACGCCCGCGCCCTGTCCGCCCGTGCGGTGAAGGACGGCGTCACCGTGCGGTGTCATCTCAAGCTGGACACCGGCATGGGGCGTCTGGGCTTCTGCGTGCGCAGCGAGGAGGCGGTGGAGCAGGCGGTGCAGGAGATCCTGCCGGTGCTGGAGCTGCCCGGCCTCTCCTTCGAGGGGGCCTTCATCCACTTCGCCGCGGCCGATTCCAATGCGCCGGACGACGTGGCCTATACCGAACAGCAATACCATCTGTTCCGCCTGCTGCTGTCTCGTCTGGAGCAGGCAGGGCACACCTTCCCGCTGGTGCACTGCTGCAATTCCGCCGCCAGCTTCACCCGCCCGCAGTGGCGGCACAGCCTGGTGCGCCCCGGCATCGTGCTGTACGGCTGCCAGCCGTCGAACGAGGTGAAACTGGAGGGCCTGCGCCCGGTGCTGGCCTTCAAGACCGTCGTCACCCACGTGAAGTGGGTGCAGCCGGGGGAGACGCTCAGCTATGGCCGCACCTTTGCGCCCGACCATCCCATCCGGGTGGCCACCCTGGCGGCCGGCTATGCCGACGGCTACCCCCGCGGCCTGTCGGGCAAGGGGATGGCGCGGATCGGCGGCGCCGACTGCCCGGTGCTGGGCCGGGTGTGTATGGACCAGCTGATGGTCGATGTGTCCGCCCTGCCGGATGTGCAGCGGGGCGACGAGGCGGTGCTGTTCGGCGCAGGCGGCGCGCAGACGGTGGACCAGGCGGCCGACCTGTGCGGCACCATCGGATACGAGTTGTTGTGTCATATCAGCCGCCGTGTGCCGCGGCTGTATCTGGACGGCGGCAGAAATTTTTTGGTCAACCATCTGGCGTGACGCCGCATTTTCCTGTAAAATAGATATGTTACCCATCCATATAAAGGAGGAGACCAGGATGAACAAGCTGCTTGTGGTGGTGGATTATCAAAAAGATTTCGTTTCGGGGGCGCTGGGCTTTGCCGGCGCGCAGGCACTGGAGCAGCCCATCCTGCTCCGGGTGCGCAAGACGCTGGACGAGGGCGGAAAGGTCCTGTTCACCCGCGACACCCACACCGCCGACTATCTCTCCACCCGCGAGGGAAAGTTCCTGCCGGTGCCGCACTGCATCGAGGGGACGCCCGGCTGGCATCTGGAAGGACAGCTGGCGGCATACGAGGGGGGAGTGCCCGGCACGGCGCTGCTGGATAAGCCCACCTTCGGCGCGGCGAACATCGCGGACGCGGTGCGCGGCCTGTGCGGCGGCGAGCCGGACGAGATCGAGCTGTGCGGTGTGGTCACCAGCATCTGCGTGGTCAGCAACGCGGTGCTGCTGCACAGCAGCTTTTTGAACGCCCGCATCACGCTGCTGGCGTCGCTGTCCGCCGCGCCCGACCCGGCCGACCAGGCCGCCGCCGAGCGCCTTCTGCGCGGCATGGGCTACGGGATCGAGCCGTGAATGTCCGCTCCTATATAATGTAAGACAACAAAACCAAACGGAGGTGCCTTTGTGGCAAAAGAGAATATCCGCAATTTCTGTATCATCGCCCACATCGACCACGGCA
The DNA here is from genome assembly GCF_002160015.1 of Anaerofilum sp. An201. GTDB lineage: Bacteria > Bacillota > Clostridia > Oscillospirales > Ruminococcaceae > Anaerofilum > Anaerofilum faecale. The sequence continues at coordinate 146,301 of NZ_NFJT01000004.1, forward strand.
AATCGACGCTGGCCGACCGCATCCTGGAACAGACCCAGGCGGTGGACGAGCGCCAGATGGAAAACCAGCTGCTGGACGACATGGAGCTGGAGCGCGAGCGCGGCATCACCATCAAAGCGCGCGCCGTCACCCTGAACTACACCGCCAGAGACGGCCAGCAGTACGAGTTCAACCTGATCGACACCCCGGGCCACGTCGACTTCGGCTACGAGGTCAGCCGCAGCCTCGCCGCCTGTGAGGGCGCGGTGCTGGTGGTGGACGCCAGCCAGGGCGTGGAGGCCCAGACGCTGGCCAACACCTATATGGCGCTGGAGCACGACCTGGAGCTGGTGCCGATCTTGAACAAGATCGACCTTCCCAGTGCCGAGCCGGACCGTGTGGCGCAGGAGGTGGAGGATGTGATCGGCCTGCCCTGTCTGGACGCGCCGCGTGTGTCGGCCAAGATGGGCGTGGGCATCACCGACGTGCTGGAGCGGGTCATCACCGACATCCCCGCGCCGAAGGGGGACGACAGCGCCCCGCTGAAAGCCCTGATCTTCGACAGTGTCTACGACAGCTACAAGGGCGTCATCGTCTACATCCGCGTGTTTGACGGCGCCCTGAAGGCGGGCGACACGGTGCGCATGATGGCCACCGGCGCCGAGTTCAACGTGGTGGAGGTGGGCCACATGGGCGCCACCGCGCTGTCCCCCTGCAAGCAGCTGTCCGCCGGCGAGGTGGGCTACCTCACCGCCAGCATCAAGAACGTGTCCGACACCCGCGTGGGCGACACCGTCACCCTCGTGTCCAACCCCACGCCCCAGCCGCTGCCCGGCTACCGCAAGGTCACCCCGATGGTGTTCTGCGGCATCTATCCCGCCGACGGCGCAAAGTACCCCGACCTGAAGGACGCGCTGGAAAAGCTGCAGCTGAACGACGCCTCCCTCAGCTTCGATCCCGAGACCTCGGTGGCGCTGGGCTTCGGGTTCCGGTGCGGCTTTTTGGGCCTGCTGCACCTGGAGATCATCATCGAGCGCCTGGAGCGTGAGTTCGATCTCGACCTCATCACCACCGCGCCCAGCGTGGAATACCGCCTCACTCTCACCGACGGCACCGTCAAGCTGATCGAGAACCCCACCAACTATCCCGACCCGGCCCTCATCGCCGGCGCCGAGGAGCCGTTTGTGGACGCCCACATCTACACCCCCACCGAGTATGTGGGCAGCCTGATGGATCTGTGCCAGGACCGCCGCGGCACCATGATCGACATGAAGTATATGGATGCCACCCGCGTGGACCTGCACTACGAGCTGCCGCTGGGCGAGATCGTCTACGACTTCTTCGACGCCATCAAGTCCCGCAGCCGCGGTTACGCCAGCTACGACTACGAGATGAAGGGATTCAAGCCCTCCAAGCTGGTCAAGCTGGACATCCTGCTGAACGGCGACATGGTGGACGCGCTGTCGATGATCGTCCACGCCGACAAGGCGTATGCCAAGGGCCGCCGCCTGGCCGAGCGGCTGAAGGAGAACATTCCCCGCCAGATGTTCGAGGTGCCCATCCAGGCAGCCATCGGCGGCAAGATCATCGCGCGCGAGACGGTCAAGGCCATGCGCAAGGACGTGCTGGCCAAGTGCTACGGCGGCGACATCACCCGCAAAAAGAAGCTGCTGGAAAAGCAGAAGGAAGGCAAGAAGAAGATGCGCCAGCTGGGTACGGTGCAGGTGCCCAGCGAGGCATTCACCGCCGTGCTGAAGCTGGACGACTGACGCCCGGCGCCTGCAGAAAGGAGCAAGTATGGGTTTTATTCGCCGCATTCTCTCGGTTGGCATCGGGCTGGCGGCCGCGGCCGCGGCTGTTCTGCTGCTCAAACGCAAGCAGCAGGAGGGCGTGTTCGAGCTGGACGAGAACAGCTATCGAGAACTTTCCGGCGACCAGCCGGAGAACAAACAGGAGGAACTGTAAATGGATCCCGTCTATCTTGTCGTGATGCTGTGCCTGGCGGCAGCGTTCTACGGCGGAAGCAAATACTTTGAACATCGCCAGAAAAAGATGCAGGCCGAACACTGCCACACCGTGACCGCCCGTGTGTGCGGCTACACCCCGCTGGAGGGCGCCGACAAAAAGGGCCGTCCCGTCTTTGCCACCCGCCTCGCCTACGAGGTGGAGGGCAGGCAGTACGAGGTGCAGCTGGACGACCGGGTGGCCGAAGCCGACCAGCTGCCCGAAGGCTCTGCGATGGAGCTGCTGTGCAGCCGGGAGGACCCGTCCCAGTGCATGCTCACCGAATTCCCCCGCCGCAGGGGCTGGTTCTGACCACAACGTCTGTGCGCTCCGCGCGCCGGCTGTACAGCCGGTGTGCGGGGCGTTTTTCTGTGTGCCGGAGAAGGGAAATGGTTCGCTGCCGGGCGAAAAAATGGATTGGTAAAAGCGTGCAAAAAAATGTAAAAACGTTGGCTGATTTCGGCAAAAACACGGAAAACGGGCGTTTGGCGAAGGAGGGCGAAAGGGGGAGAAATATTCAAAAAACCGGTGCGGAACTGCAAGAACAGGAGCGTGAGGGAGTATACGGAAGCATATAAAAGCAAACAGGATATAAAAACAGAAAATCGGGCGCTGCGGCGAAAATGCGCCGAAAACAACCCGTGCAGCCTGTTTGACCCGCCGCGCCGGATTTGGTAAAATGCCCAAAGTGCCACGCATACGGCACTTTGGATCGCAGGCGCCGCCCGGGATGCAGACGGGCGGGAATGATGCCAAAACCTGCATCGAACGTTAGGAGTTTGTATGACATCTTTCACACACAAGCTGCGGCAGGGGCTGCGCGCCGTTCCGGCGCGGGTATGGGCCGGCCTGCTGACCGTGTGCTGCCTGTCACTGACCCTTGGCGCACTTCTTCTCTCTGTGAACGTGGTGTATGTGTCCGATTCGGACGGCAACCGCCGCATGCTCATCACCGGCGTGGAGGACCCTGCCGAGCTGATGGCCATGTCCGGCATCGTGGCAGAGGAACAGGATGATATCTACTACACTGCCTACAACGGCAACCTGGCCAGCCTGAACATCCAGCGCGCGTTCCCTGTGTATGTGCAGGCAGACGGCGCGCTGTCCACCACCAAGCTGTGCTCCGGCACGGTGCAGCAGGCGCTGGACCTGGCCGGCATCACCCTGGGCGAGCACGACTACACCGAGCCCTCCCTGCACACTCCCATCGAGGAGGACATGGAGATCACGGTACACCGTGTGGAGTATCAGGACACGGTCGTGGACCAGCCGGTCCCCTATGAAACGGAATACCGCTATACCAGCCTGTACCACCGCAGCCGCGGCAAGACCGTCACGCTGCAGGAGGGCATCGAGGGCAACGACCGCATCACCACCCGCGCCCGCGTGGTGGACGGTGTGGTGGAGTCCAGCAAGGTGGTGAGCGTCGAGCGCACCGCCGAGCCGCAGAACGCCATCATCAAGGCCTATCAGGCCGGCGCTCCGGTCAGCTCGATGGAAGGCCCCGAGGTCGTCAACGGCGTCCCCTCCACCTATAGCCGGGTGCTCACCGGCCGTGCCACCGCCTATTCCGGCAGCGGGCGCGGCGCCAGCGGCCTGGGCCTGTACGAGGGCACCGTTGCGGTGGACCCCAACGTGATCCCCTACGGCACCAAGCTGTATATCACCTCCACCGACGGCAAGTTCGTCTACGGCTACGCGATCGCCACCGACACCGGCACCGCCCTGCGCGAAGGCCACGCCCTGGTGGATCTGTATTTCAACAGCTATTCCGACGCGGTCACCGCCGCCGTCCATCAGGTGAACGTCTATATCATCGAATGACCCCCACAGCGCAAAACCGGCGCTGTGCTCCCGGACTCGTCGTCCCGGATGCACAGCGCCGGTTTTTTGTGTTATACGGCGGCCAGCTCGCCGGCAGGGCAGGGGAGGAGCACCGTGTGCCCGTCCTGCTGGTCGGCCACCAGGCGGCTTCCCGGCCCGGCTTCGCCCCGCAGGATGGCGTCGGCCATGGCCTGCTCCACCTCCCGCACCACACGGCGGCGCAGCTCCCGCGCGCCGTATTCGCTGCCGGCGGCCTGGTCTGCCAGCCATTCGGCCAGCGCGGATGTGTGGGTGAGGGTGCAGCCCTGCGCCGCGGCACGCTGTTCCAGCGTTTCCAGCAGGTGGTGGGCGATGCGGCACAGGTGCTCCTTTTCCAGCGGATGGAACAGCACCACCTCGTCCATGCGACCCAGCAGCTCCGGCCGGAAATACGCCTTTGCCTCGGCCAACACTGCCTTCCGGGCGCTCTCGCCGCGGGTCTGTTCGGTCCCGAAGCCCATCGCCGGCCCGTGCGCGGCCAGATGCCGTGCCCCCAGATTGGAGGTGAGGATGAGGATGGTGTTGGAAAAATCGGTGCGGCGGCCGGTGGAGTCGGTCAGGCTGCCCTCCTCCATGATCTGCAAAAGCAGGTTCTGGATGTCGGGATGTGCCTTTTCGATCTCGTCCAGCAGCACGATGGAGTAGGGGCGGCGGCGAACCGCCTCAGTCAGCTGCCCGCCCTCGTCGTGCCCGATATATCCCGGCGGCGCGCCGATCAGCCGGCTCACCGCGTGCGCCTCCATATACTCGCTCATGTCGAACCGCAGCAGCGCCTTTTCGGTGCCGAACCAGCCGTCGGCCAGCGCGCGGGCCAGCTCTGTCTTGCCCACGCCGGTGGGCCCCAGAAACAGAAGCGCCCCCATCGGACGCCCCGCCTCGCCCAGTCCGGTGCGGGAACGCAGCACCGCTCCCGCCACCGCCGCCACCGCCTGCGGCTGCCCGATCACACGCTCGGCCAGGCGCCCCTCCAGCTGGCACAGACGCGCCTGCTGCTGCTCGGTGATGCGCTGGATGGGCACGCCGCAGGCGCGCGCCGTCACCTCGGCCACATCCTCGGCGGACAGCACCGCATGCCGGCAGCCGCTCTCCAAGGCCCGCAGGTGGGCGGCAGAGGCCGCTTCGTCCAGCAGGTCCACCGCCTTGTCGGGCAGGAAGCGCCCCGGCAGATACCGCACCGACAGCTCCACCGCCGCCGCCACCGCCTCGTCGGGGATCTCGATGTGGTGATACTCGGCATACCGCGGCGCAAGCCCTTTCAGGATCTCGCGTGCCTGCGCGGGTGTGGGTTCGGCCACCACCACGCGCCCAAAGCGGCGCTCCAGCGCGCCGTCTTTCTGGATGCAGCGGCGGTATTCGTCCTCGGTGGTGGCGCCCACCAGCTGCAATTCCCCCCGCGCCAGCGCGGGCTTCAGGATACCGGCCGCGTCGATGCTCCCCTCGGCCGCGCCCGCGCCCACGATGCTGTGCATCTCGTCGATGAAAAGGATCACATTGCGCTCCCGCATCACATCGTCCAGCACCGCCTTGAACCGCTCCTCGAAGTCGCCGCGGTATTTGGTGCCGGCCACCATGCCGGTCAGGTCCAGCGCCAGCACCCGCTTGCCGCGCAGGGGAGCGGGCGCTTTCCCGGAGGCGATCAGCTGTGCCAGCGCCTCGGCCAGCGCGGTCTTGCCCACGCCCGGCTCGCCCACCAGGCAGGGATTGTTTTTCTGGCGGCGGCACAGGATCTGTACCATCCGTTCCAGCTCTTTGTCGCGGCCCAGCACCGGATCCAGTTTGCCGTCGGCCGCCATGCGGGTGAGATCGCGGCTGTACCGTTCGGCGGTGCGCTGCGCGCGGGCGGGCGGCGGCGCGAAGCAAAGGGGCTGGTTCTGGGTCAGCGCCGCGCATTCGCGGGCAGCAGCCGCCTGTTCCGCCCCAATGGCCACCAGGCACCGCGCCGCCTCATTCGACTGGTCCTCCAGAATCGCGCGCAGAAGGTGGGTGGTTTCGGCCCTGCCGCCCTTGTTGCTGCGCCCCATCAGAAGCGCGGCTTCCAGGCACTGCACAGCCTTCAGCGAAAAATCGTGCGGGGTGAGCTTCAGCGGCTGTCCCTCGGCGTTCTGGCGCACCGCCTGTTCCAGCGCGCAGTAGCGCACCTTGTAGCGGGCCAGAAACGCCGAGGCCTCTCCGGTATCCTCCCGCATGATGCCCAGCAGCAGGTGGCAGGTGGTCACGGGAACCTGCCCCCACTGCCCGGCCAGCCGCAGTGCGGTGCGCAGACATTTGCAGGCGGCAGGCGAAAAATCTTTGAACCAGATCACGGTGAATCTCCTTTCGGGATATGCAGATTGCGCAGCCGGCAAGGTCCGGCGCGCGGGTTTTCGGAGAACAGTATGGTCCGCTCTTTCGTCGGGCAAACGAGGGCTTCCAAAGGCCAGCACAAGAAAAATGAAAAAAACAGTTGACAAATCGATAGACGGCTGGTATAATGAACAAGCGCTGAGGGAACGGAGTGTTCCGCGAAGCGATGCCGTGGGGGTGTAGCTCACTTGGGAGCCCGGTACAAGTGTGTACCAGCACCCCTCACCAAAATTGAAAATCGAAATCTTGTGCCTCTCCCATATATGGGGGTATAGCTCAGCTGGGAGAGCGCTTGAATGGCATTCAAGAGGTCAGCGGTTCGATCCCGCTTATCTCCACCATGAGAGGCACAAGTCAGAAATCCGTTTCCGCAAGGAAGCGGATTTTTGTTTATGCAGCAAAGGTCACTATGTCCAGGCCGCCGTTGAACTGCTCAAAGTCAATATTAAAGTCGATGTGCAGCTTATCGCTATTATTCCACCCAGCGCCCCTTTGACATAGGGGCCACCCCGGACACAAAGGACAATCCGCTGGTGGAAGTCGTCAACTACGAGGACGACAGGCGGCGGCCTGTTGCCGGAGGAAAGATACACGCATGGGGCGAAGCCATTTATAAAAAGCCCCTGACCGGAAAACAGGTCAGGGACTATGAGCTGACGCCTGCCCCGGATAACCCGGACAGGAAACGGTCTATCACCGCCCGGCTCAAAGAGGGCGCGGCAAAGGGACAGGAGCCGCCGAAGGAGCCCGGGCAGAAACGGAACCACAAGACCCATGAGGACAGATAGGAGGACTGCCATGCACGAAAAAGACAATTACCTGAAAACCGCCGAGCTCTTCACGGAGCAGAACCAGAACATGATCGACGGGGTGCCGAACAACACGCCCCTTCCCCCGGAGCCGCCGGAGCTGGACAAGAAGCCGCTTGATAAAGTCAAGGAGCCGAAGGAGCGCCGGAAGGGCCGGGAACTGGAACGGTAATGCCGGGCCGCAAGCGGAATGTCCATCTTCATGTGATGGTCACGGAGGACGAGCTGGCCGCCATCCATGCGCGGATGGCCGAGGCCGGTATCTCCAACACCGGGGCCTATGTGCGGAAAATGGCGCTCAACGGCTACATTCTCCATGTAGACCTTGCCCCGGTCAAGGAGCTGGTGTCCTTGCAGCGCCGCTGTTCCAACAATCTCAATCAGGTGGCGGTCCACGCCAACACCTACGGGGTGTACCCGGAGGAAATAGACAGCCTGCGGCGGGACTATGAAAAGCTGTGGGGGCAGGTGTCGGAGGTTCTGCGGGAGCTCTCCGCACTGGTGGCAAAGTAAGACGAGGGCGGCAGGTTCACGGATGGGCCTGCCGCCCTGCTCTTTTTTTACCACTTCGGGCCAGCATGGCCCGAAGCCTGGGGACAGGTTTCACTAATCATTCGCAACATTTATGTCCCCGGGCAGACATGGTAAAATATAGGTAGAAAGATAAGAAGGAGGTTTCCACTATGAAGATGATATTGAAAGTAATCGCCGCTCCCTTTGCCCTTGTCCTCGCTTTGCTGACTGCCCTGTGCTGGTTCCTCTTTGACCTCTGCGCTTTCTTCCTGACGATTGCCTCGGTCATTGTTGCGATCCTCGGGATTGGCCTCTTTTTCACACCGACACCGCTGGGCGGGTTTGTGTTCCTGTTCCTCGCTTTCCTGCTTTCTCCGTATGGCTTACAGGCGGCAGCCGGTTCGCTGATCGGAGTGCTGGACGGCGGGAAATCCGCTCTGTGCCGGTTCCTTGTAAGCTGATGGAACCTCGGGCCATGTTGGCCCGAAGTTGGCAGATTTTTTAGAAGTTGGCGGATATACTCATGCACGTTTTTTCCTCTGCCAGTAACGCTTTTTGAAAACACCTCCATTCTCAAAAGTAGCCGTTCGTGGTATAATAGGGCCAGCGACAAATTGGAATTTGAGGTGAGCGGATGGAGTATGTAATACGAGAAATGAGAAATGAAGAATATTGTTTGTTAGACAATTTTTTATACGAAGCAATTTATATTCCAGACGGTAGTGAAGCCCCGCCTAAATCCATAATAGATTGCCCTGAATTACAAGAATATATTATCGACTTTGGAAAACGAAAACATGATAAAGCCTTAGTTGCAGAAATTCAAGAGAACGTGGTAGGAGCTATATGGGTTAGAATAATGAATGACTATGGACATATTGATGATGATACCCCATCTCTTGCTATGTCTATCATAAAGAGTTACAGAGGATTAGGAATTGGAACTTCATTATTAAAACAATTATTGTCAGTAGAAAGATTAGCTGGTTATTCAAAAATTTCATTATCTGTTCAGAAAAGTAATTACGCTGTAAAAATGTATAAGAAAGCTGGATTTACTGTTATTGATGAAAATAGTGAAGAATATATTATGGTCAAGAGTTTGTAACATTAAATCCTAATTTATCTGGCTGTCCATCATCGGGCCAACCTAACCCGAACTTTCAAAATCGAATATCTGCCTCTTACTGGCGGCACTATACGGCAGGAAATCAGAAATGGTTTCCTGCTTTTTCTTTGCTCAGGTGTCAAAAAATAGCAGCATTTCTATCTAATATGACCTCGGGCCATGTTGGCCCGAAGTACGGCAGACCGGGCAATCAAAGTATTGGAAGCCTGTCAGGTAGAGGAAGAAGATTTCTTCTGCCATGTGACGCACAAGACATGGGATGTCATTCTCCACGACATACGCAAGGCGCACGAAAATGATAGTGAAAGTGCGCCGGATACAACGCCCGCCGATGAACTGATACGGGAAGTACAAAAGGCCATGCAATCGCCGGGGGACAGGGTTCAGCAATTCACGGAGATATTCTGCAAGGCGTTCCGGCTCAAATATAAGCGGCTCTCACAAGAGGAACGAAGCCTATTGAAGAAGCTGTTCAAGAAATCCCCGCTGATAAAACAGTCCGGTATGAACTTCCGGCGCAGGCCGTGGAAATGAAAAACTGCCGTTGTGGGAATGGGTGTTCCTGCAACGGCAGCTTTGGCTTTCTATTTTCTATATGGCTTACTGAGTTAACTATATCAGCACCTGATCCAATTCCTGAATCATCACATCTGGATGTAATAAAGCATTTTCGCAATGGCCTTTCCCTTTAAAGCATTTTATGACGCTACCGCTATAATTCTTCGCAATAACTTGAGCCGATTTTTTTGCAAGCAGTTCATTTACAGCAGTCCCATAATAAAAATAGATTTTTGTGTTGGGAGTATCTACATCATCCTTTAGTCGAAAGTTCGCTATCTCGCTGATATAATTTATAATAGTTGTATCTGACATATTATCAAGTACCTGTAAGAAATCCCGGAGATATTCTTGTGGGCAAATACTTTTTGTCGCTTGCGCCATTGTAGTGCATAGATTTTGAAAAATCTATGCTGTTGAACACTTTGACCTTATATCCCCGGCGTTGCAGGAAAGCCCCCACCTGGGAGCACCCCGCCTTTCGGGTTTTGTCAATAAGGAACAAGAAAAAAGCATCTTGCTTTTAAGCGGTTTCATCACCGCTGTCGTTCTGGATAAGGCGCACAACCTTATCCGTAAAGGTTTCCCGGCTGGTTTCGCTGAAATGGATATGAATGTCAAAGGTCGTGCCGCCGATGTTCTTCACAAGGTCGGGTTTGGCGGTCAGAGGGGAAGCGGTTGCGGGGGTGCTGGTCTTGCTGGTTTCATTGTTCATAGGCTCTCCTTTCAAAGATAAAGCCCCATGTGGTCGGCACATGAGGCGGTCATATCGGGTAAGGGTGCAAGGGTGCAACAATGCAAGGGTATCTACGGATTGCATTCTTACTTTGCACTCTTGGCTTCATTCCTGCGGTAGTACCATTGATTTCCCCGGCGTATGACTTCTATCCGGGTATCAAGATTGCGGCGGGCATTTTTAACTGTTCTCTCGGATATTCCGGCTTCGGCTGCGGCCTTTACAATGTCCTCGCTGGCAAGCTCTTTCCCGTCTGCGAGCAGGTCAAGTATCAGCTTCTCGGCTTGCTCGGTCTTGGTGGCGGTGTTCCCGCCCGCGCCGGATAGCAGCTCGTCAGCGGTTATGTCGTATTCGCCTATCCATGAAAAGCCCGTTTCCGGGTCAAGGCAAAAAGCAACGGGCTTGCCCTCCGGCGCAAGGGAAGATTTGTCATGGACGATAACGCGCACATTCGGCTCCCGCTTCACGCGCCCGATCAGCAGGACGCTCCTTGCTGCGGCGCGGAAGTCAATAGAACCTAAGCCCCGGTATGCGCTCTGCCCTCCGGCAGCTTTGTTCAAGTGTCCGATAAGGATAACGGCGCACCCGGTACGCTCGGCAACATCGGCAAGGCGGCGGAACATGGGGCGCACTTCGTTTGCCCTGTTCATGTCGGTCTTTTCGCCCATGTATGCCTGTATGGGGTCAAGGATAATCAGCCGCGCCCCGTTCTGCGTGATTGCCTTTTCTATGCGCTCGTCAGAAAGGGTAAGCTCCCGCTTGGCTTCATCAATCACAAGCACGCGGTCAAGGTCGGCTTCGGCTTCTATCAAGCGGGGCTTGACGGTATCGCCCAGCCCGTCCTCGGCGGTCTGGTAAATCACTTGGAATGGCGGCAAGGGTTTCATTCCCGGCAGCGTTCCCCCGGTGGTGCAGGCGGCGGCAAGGCGTAGGGCAAAGGTGGTCTTGCCCTCGCCGGGATTGCCTTGCACAATGGTTACTTTCCCGAAAGGGATATACGGCTCCCATAGCCATTCAACGGTCTGCGTGTCAACCTCGCTCATGCGGATAATCTCGACGGTTTCCTCCTGCGGCGGCTCTTTCAAGCCGTAAACTGCTTCCCGGATATACTTCCCGTCTGTGATTTCTGCCCGGTGCTGCAATACCTCGTTCCAGTCCTTGTAAAGCGGCACAAGGCGGTGGACGGTCAAGCCCTCCGGCACAAGCTCCGCAAGGCGGCTGCAAGCGTCGTTTCCGGCTTGGTCGCTGTCAAGGCAGAGGTAAACGGTCTTGATGTTCGGACGGTCAGAAAGGAAACGCAACAGGGCTTTTTCTCCCACACCGCCCAATGACAAATAGCTCTGCTTCTGCCACGCCTTTTTGAACAAGCAGAGGAAAGAGAGCAGGTCAACGGGAGCTTCAAAGACAAAAAGCCTGTCGCCCTCGCCCCGGTAGCAGAAATTAAAGGCTTTGTCGCTGCCTTTCACATCAAGCCGGAAGTTTCCCGCCGTCCCCTTGCTGTGGGCGTAACGCGGTATTCCGTCCTCGTCCCGCCCCACAAATACGGCGTTGTGGTGGGCTGCGTCCTCGTAAATATCGCCGCGGGCAAAGAAAATGCCCGTCACATCTTCATCAATGCGGCGGGCTGCTGTGAGGTAGTTCCTCGCTGTTCGATTGTCGCTGTTTGGGGGCGGTAGCCGGAAGTCGGATAGGGACGCGGGGCAAGGTCTGTCCGGCGGCGGTACGGCTCCCTTTTCTCCTGTGAGAAGTTCCACGGCTTCGGTGAAGCTCTTGCCGAAAAACTCCATGACAAAATCGACGGGGCCGCCGCCCTTGCTCTGGCTGTGCCTGTACCATTTGTTTCCCCGGACGGTCAAGCTGTCGTGCCGTTTCCAGCGGTATTCATTTCCGGCGCGGGTAAGCTGCTCGCCCTGTGATTGTAGGAAAGAAACAAGGTCGGCTTGGTTCGCCCGGTCTATCTGTTCTTGGGTGTAATACATGGTTGATACCTCTCTTTCTGTGGTTGAATTGTTCACAGATTTCAAATATAATGGGGTTAGCAAGTTGGATTTAAGAGGTGATCTTATGATTGATTTAATAGTTGATTTCCTTGCAACCATAGGTGATATAATTGTAGATATATGGGTAAATAAGATTGTAACAAAATTCAAAAAGAAATGAGTCGCCTTTTATCCATCCAATAGTACAGAGGGCGGACAAGCCGAACAGCTTGCCCGTCCTTTCCTTTATCGCTCCTGTTCCTGCCGCTTGGTGCGGCTCTGCGTCTGTGCCGGTTGGTCGGCGCGGAGTGCAATATCCACGCATTTGCGGATTTTTTGAAGCTCGGCAACTTCGGCGCGGGTATCTTTCAGCGTTTCATATTCCGCTTCCCGCTGTGCTTTGAGGGCGGTATATTCTTTCTCCCACGCGGAGATCGGCAGGGTTTTCACGCCCTCCGGCAAATGGGCATGGAGATAGCGGTTTGCCGCGTCCCATAGGGTAAGCTCGGCGCGGCGGGCTTCCGCAAACTTCTCCTGTTTTCCTTTCCAGCGGATTTGCCGATACTCGTCCTGTATGGGCTTGTAGGTTTGATAATTTCTGCCGTACTCCATGAGTTTTTGCAGCTCTTTCATGCGCTTCTCGGCGGTTTTCATGCCCGCCCGGATAGCGTCGGCTTGGTCGCTGACAGAGGAAAGGGCAGCGTCCAGTTCCGCAAGGGTGGAAATGCCATGCTCGGAAAGATAGTTGACCGCCTTTGCAACGGTTTTCAGTTCATCGGCGGCGTGCTGCCTTTGCCAACTCTGCGAATATTTCCGGCTCTTTTCTCTCTGAACGCTTAAATACTTCATCAGCAGATTTGCAAGGCCGGGGGATTGCGGGGGCTGCTCCGGGGCGGTTTCCCGCACCTTGAACAGTTCGCCAATCCATTCTTTGAGCTTTCCAATATGCGCCCGGATTTCCCGGATACCACTCGTTTATCACATCTCGGAAAATTGACATTATATCAAAGCCGTTGGCGGTATCAAGATTGTCATTTGCCGCAATAAAGCGTACATGGTACTCGTCAAAGGTGCGCTTCAAAAGCCCCACTTCAACAACATCACGGCCAATCCTACTTTGGTCTTTGATAATGACCGTAGCCACATTTCCCGCCCGGATTTCTTCCAGCATAGCGTCCAGCCCCGGACGCTTGAAAGTCGTTCCCCGCACTCCATCATCGGTGAAGTGCCGGATATTCGTAAAGCCGTTCTTTTGGGCGTAGTCCTCCAAAATGCGCTTTTGGTTTTCTATCGACACGCTTTCCCCGGCTCGCTCATCGTCATGGGAAAGACGCTCGTACAGGGCTGTGATTTTTCCCTTGTCCGGCTGTTTCTTCATGGGGTGTAACCTCCTTTCTTGAGGGTGCGCGCTCCCTTTATCCTTATTGTAAATTACCATTTGGATCGACGCACACATAGGAGCTGTGCGCCTGGAGTAGCTGGGGCGTGAGCCAGAAGCGGGTTTTGCCCGACCCGGACGAGCCGATGATGCAGGCGTTGAGGTTGCGGGCGTTGGCCGGGTTTTTAGGCCGGGTGTTCATGGTGAGAAACTCCGTCTTTGTCAAAATGACGTTGTTCTCAAATTTGGGATCGATAAAGGGCTTGATGTCCTTTTCCGTTCCCCATGAAGCGTTTTGTCAAGTGTTATTTGGAGTTATTGACGCACAATCAAGGCGAAAGCGCGAAAGTGCAAAGCGCAAAGGGTCTGCACTTTGCGTTTTCAGCTTGCGGGTTCGGGCGGCTGCTTCTTCTTGATGAAGTTGTACCATTGACCGTCGACGCGCCTTGCGCCCAAAACACCGCCCATGTTGCGCTTGGCGTTCTGTACCGTCCTCTCGGATATTCCGGCTTCGGCTGCGGCCTTTACAAGGTCCTCGCTGGCAAGCTCTTTCCCGTCTGCAAGCAGGTCAAGTATCAGCCGTTCCGCCTGTTCGGTCTTGGTGGCGGTGTTGCCGCCCGCGCCGGACAGCAGCTCGTCGGCGGTAATGTCATACTCGCCTATCCACGAAAAGCCCGTTTCCGGGTCAAGGCAAAAGGCTATGGGCTTACCCTCCGGCGCAAGAGAAGATTTGTCATGGACGATAACGCGCACATTCGGTTCCCGTTTCACGCGCCCGATCAGCAGGACGCTCCTTGCTGCGGCGCGGAAGTCGATGGAGCCTAAACCCCGGTAGGCGCTCTGTCCTCCGGCGGCTTTGTTGAGGTGTCCGATTAGGATAACGGCGCACCCGGTACGCTCGGCAATCTCGGCAAGGCGGCGGAACATGGGGCGTATCTCGTTGGCCTTGTTCATGTCGGTTTTCTCGCCCACATACGCCTGTATGGGGTCAAGGATAATCAGCCGCGCCCCGGTCTGTCGGATAGCTCTCTCTATGCGCTCATCGGACAGGGAAAGCCCCTGCTTGCTCTCGTCAATGACAAGAATGCGGTCAAGGTCTGCTTCGGCTTCCATAAGGCGGGGCTTGATGGTGTCGCCCAAACCGTCCTCGGCAGTCTGGTAAATCACATTGAACGGCTCATGCACTGCCATGTGGGGGAACGGCTTGCGGTTGGTACAAGCGGCGGCAAGGCGTAGGGCAAAGGTGGTCTTGCCCTCGCCGGGGTTGCCCTGCACAATGGTTACTTTCCCAAAGGGGATATACGGCTCCCATAACCATTCGACGGTCTGCGTGTCCACCTCGCTCATGCGGATAATCTCAACGGTTTCTTCCTGCGGCGGCTCTTTCAAGCCGTAGACCGCTTCTCGCAAATACTTCCCGTCTGTGATTTCTGCCCGGTGCTGCAATACCTCGTTCCAATCCTTGAAAAGAGGGATAAGCCGGTGGACGGTGTAGCCCTCCGGCATGAGCTTCACAAGGCGGCTGCAAGCGTCGTTTCCGGCTTCGTCGCTGTCAAGGCAGAGATAAACGGTCTTGATGTTCGGACGGTCAGAGAGAAAGCGGAGCAGGGCTTTTTCTCCCACGCCGCCCAATGACAGGTAGCTTTGCTTCTGCCAATCCTTTTTGAACAGGCAGAGGAAAGAAAGCAGGTCAACGGGGGCTTCAAAGACAAACACTCTTTCGCCCTCGCCCCGGTAGCAGAAGTTAAAGGCTTTGTCGCTGCCTTTCACATCAAGGCGGAAGTTTCCCGCCGTTCCCTTGCTGTGGGCGTAGCGCGGTATTCCGTCCTCGTCCCGCCCCACAAATACGGCGTTGTGGTGGGCTGCGTCCTCGTAAATATCGCCGCTGGCAAAGAAAAAGCCCGTCACATCTTCATCAATGCGGCGGGCGGCTGTGAGGTAGTTCCTCGCTGTTCGGTTGTCGGGGCTGCGGGGCGGTAGCCGGAAGTCGGAGAGGGGCGCGGAGCTTGGTCTATCCGGCGGCGGTGCGGCTCCCTTTTCTCCTGTGAGAAGTTCAACGGCTTCGGTAAAACTCTTGCCAAAAAACTCCATGACAAAATCAATGGGGCCGCCGCCCTTGCTCTGGCTGTGGCGATACCACTTGTTGCCCCGGACGGTCAAGCTGTCGTGCCGTTTCCATCGGTATTCCTGTCCGGCGCGTTCCAGCGGTTCCCCCTGCGATTGCAGGAACAAAACAAGGTCGGCTTGGTTCGCCCGGTCTATCTGTTCTTGGGTGTAGTACAAAAAACTCACTCCTTTCATCGGTCTATGTCGTGCCGCTTTGTGCGGGTCTGTGTCTGCTCCGGCTGGTCGGCGCGGAGTGCAATATCCACGCATTTGCGGATTTTTTGAAGTTCGGAAACATCGGCGCGGGTATCTTTCAGTTTGGCATAATCGCTGTCCCTCTGTGTTTTGAGGTCGGCATATTCCTGTTCCCATTCCGCAATAGGCAAGGTCTTTGTTCCTTTCGGCAGATTTGCATGGAGATAGCGGCTTGCTGCGTTCCATAGGGTCAACTCGGCGCGGTGGGCTTCCTCGTACTTGTCGCGCTTGTTTGTCCAGCCGTTTTGCAGCTTTTTCAGCTCATCGTGAACGGGCTTGTACTCGGTGTAGTTCTTCCCGTATTCAATCAGCTTTTGCAGCTTCTTCATGCGTTCCTCGGCGGTTTTCATTCCTGCCCGGATAGTGTCGGCCTGTTCGCTGACAGAGGAAAGGGCTGCGTCCAGCTCATCAAGGGTAGAGATACCATGCTCGGTCAGATAGTTGACCGCTGCCGCTATGGTTTTCAGTTCATCGGCTGTGTGCTGTTGTTGCCAACGCTGCGAATACTTCCGGCTCTTTTCTCTCTGAACGCTCAAATACTTCATCAGCAGATTTGCAAGGCCGGGGGATTGTTGCGGCTGTTCCGGGGCGGTTTCCCACGCTTTGAACAGGTCGGCAATCCATTCTTTGAGCTTTCCAATCTGCGCTCGGATTTCCCGTATAAGGCGGTTTGCCTTTTGGATATTCCGGTTCAGTTCGCCTTTCTCGGTGGCAATACCTTTCTTCTCCATCTGGCAAGCCGCCACGCCCATGTGGACGGTGGGTATCTCGCCAATGCCGCGCTCGGCGTTGCTGCGGTGGTCGATACGCTCCGGGCTTCCGGCTCGTTCAAGGTAGGCGTTTGAAATATCCGCCCATGCCTTACGCCACAAGAGGGCGTTGCCCTTGTCGTTCCAGCCGGTCAGGTCAACTTTGTGCGTCTTGTATCTGCCGCTTGGCAAGCGGATACGCTCGCCGTTTTCATCAAGGTCATATTCCTTTTGGGACTTTGCCGCCCATGCGCCGCGCTCGTCAAGGGGGCGCATGGTAAGCATGATGTGACAATGGGGATTGCCCTTGCCGGTGTCGTGAATGGCATAATCAACGCACATTCCTCTGGAAACAAATTGAGAGGAACAGTATTCCCGGACAAGCCGGATTTGTTCCTCTCTGGATAACTCTATGGGGAGCGCCGCGTCAATCTCTCTGGCAAGCTGGGCGTTCCCGGCTTTCTCGTAAAGCTCCACGCTGTTCCACAAGGTTGAACGGTCAGAGAAAGAGGGCGGGGCGTGGGGTGGCAGCATAATTTCCGTATGGACAACACCGCCTTTGCGGGTGTAGTCGTGTGTCATTCCGTCCCACTCATTTGTCAGCTTTTCGCCGCTTCGGTAGGCGGCTGCGGCAACGGCTGATTTGCCCTTGCCCCGGCTGACAATGCTGATATTACAATGATAGATGGCTATGGGTATCACCTCCCGGATAAAATGAAAACCCGCAAAAATGGTACAGACGCCAAAGGCTGGTATACTGTTTTTGTGGGTGTGCAGGGATAGCCGCGTAAGCGGCGCAAGGGGTGCAGCCCCTTGTTGCGGCAAAGCCGCCAATGTCGGTCAGAGAGGGAAGCAAGCGGCTTTCTCTCTGTGCCGACAAGCCCTCGGCAGAGCGCACGCACCCGTAAGGGTGTATAAGTGCGCCCTTTGTACCAAAGGGATTATTCGCTTTTCCCGCCCTCGGTGCGTTTTTTCAGATAGCCCCGCGCTTCCTCGCTCGTCAGGGCAAGCCGGAGAAAGGCGGCGGCTTCTTCGTCGGTCATGGTCTTTGCTTCTGGCACAATGCTCTCAAAGACCGCACCCCGGACGATCAGCCGATGGCTGCGCGTCCTGCGTTCCTCTTGGGATAACTTTTGCCGCAACACCTTTTCCCGATTTTCAAGCTGCCGGATTTTCTTCTTCCCGTCCTCAATCTCGGCTTGCAATTCCTCGCGTTTTTTTTCTCTCGGTTTCGTCATGGGTGGTCACTCCTTTCTACCTGTCGGCATAGAAAAAGGACAGTCGATTTCCTCGGCTGTCCTTTTGATTAGGGTGTTTGGTTTACTCCGTTCTGCTCAATAAATGGGAATATTAAATATCAATACGCCCTTTAATACATTCCTATTAAAACATCAGCTTCGATTGTCAAATGTGTGAGAGTACGCCAATCAACGCAATCTTTTTCAACGCAAAAGAGAAGCGGCGTCATTTCAATAAACGACATTCTTTGTTCTGATGACAACTGTACGGTGGCTGAAACCGTTTCTCTTGAAATGGTTTTAAGATATTTCTCAAAATATTCAACGACAGACTCATTTGAATAATCTGGATTTTTCAAGTGTGCTTGCACTTTAGTCCTGATTTCCCTCAAATGATTTTTCGTAGGAATTACTTTCACAACATATCCGTTAGGAGATAGCAATCGCTGAAATTCTTTGTAGTGTGCAGGCGAAAATATGTCTAAAATACAATCCATACTTCCGTCTTTCAAAGGGATTTTTGATAAGTCAGTAACAAACCACTTCACTGCTTTGCGCTTGTCTTTTTTTGATGCAATCTGTATTGCCTCCCTTGACAAGTCAAAGGCAAAGATGTTTCGTTCTGTTCTTTGCTGTATCTGCCTTGCATAGAAACCCTCGCCGCAACCAACATCTAAAATGTTTCTTATAGATGGCGTATCAGAAATAAACTGTATGATTTTCTCCAACACAACATCATACATGCCATACTCCAAAATTTGGTGCCGGTTGTCAAAAGACCGCTTGCTGTAGTTGGTTTTGGGCGATGATTTTAACAACAAATTTACATACCCATATCTTGAAATATCAAAGCAATGTCCATGTCTACAAATTAGGCTATTGCCTTGTATATCCATTGATTTTGTGCAAATTGGGCATTGAAAATAAACCTTGCTGTCTGCAAAGCGTGATAAATTATTATTCATTTGTTTTTCCTCCGTAATTACATCTCTGCTTCAATAAGCGAGTTATGCAATACGGATAACCGCAACATAACTCGCGGTTTTATCTTAATCTCATAAATGTAACCATTGTGTTGTCCTCCAATCAATTCCGCAGTATTACTCTGCTTTTAGAAAAAGTATAGCACAAAACTATGAACATTTCAACTCTATTTCAGCCTGTCGGCGACGTTGCTCTCTCTGGCATACCGCCGCGCCGCTTCCCGCCGTTCCTCGCTGTATGGGGCGGTCAGACGGAAAGAGAAGCGGCCTTTCTCAATGTCAAACTCCATGCAGCCCGTTTCCGGGTCTGCGTCGGTCTGGCGGCACACATCGGGGTGCTGCTCGGCATAGGCGGCAAGCCGCTTCTTCAAGTCGGTGTTGTGGGTACGGATATGGATCAACGGGTCTTTCTCATCAAACCAGATGTCTGTGATCTTTTTTTGCTTGGGAAGCCCTGTTCGCATAAACTCTCCTTTCTGCGCCCTCGTTTGGAGAGAGGGGCATTTTTGAGGGAATTTTCCCGGCTCTTGACTTGGGGAAAATGGGGATTTTCAAATAGAAACCGCCCCGGCGAACCATTCTTCGTCCGGGCGGTTCCTATCGCGTGATTTTCGTTTTTTCCGGCTCTTGACCGTCCTGCAAGCTGTCGGCAAGTATCACTTTGAGCAGCTTGTCGCGGAATGTTTCTGTGCCGCTGTGGTTGAAAAACAACTCCGCAACGATGGTCTGTCCGTCCCTCTGTGTCGTGATAACACTGTCGGGGGATTGAGGTGTCCCGTTCTGTTCTGCCATAGGCGGCTCCTTTCTCTGGGTGCAAAAGAGGGATTTCCCGTAGCCCGGAAAATCCCTCTTGGTTGTCAGTATTCGGTTTTACTGTGCGGGTGCTGCGGCGGCTTCCTGTGCCTTTTTCTTTGCCCGGTATTCCCGTGCTTTCATGCGGTCATACTCCCGTCGCTTTTCAAGGTTACGCGCCCGGTACTCCCTTGAATACTGCCGGTGGTAGGCGCGGCTCTTTTCCTTTTGGGCTTCCTCGATTTTCTCCCGCATTTGCCGGATTTCCTGCTCCGTTGGCTCTGTAAGCTGTGTCACTTCGTTCTCAAATTTGCCGATATAGTTGAAATATATCCCGATGTGCTGAATGGCTTGTTTTGCCCTTTTCTTGTCGCGCTCATGCACTTCAATCCGGCTGATAAACTCGTTGAGAATGGCGGGGGTCAGGTCGGTAAAGGCAGCGTAGCGTTCCGTCAGCTTCAAAAACTTCTGCGCCCGTCCGCCCGCGTTCTCAAAAGCGGATAGCTGCTCTTGCAGCTCGGCAAGCTCCGCTTTCAGCGCATAGTATTCTTCTGAATACTTCTGCGACATTTGCTCATAGCGGTCTTGCGGGATCGTGCCGAGGGCGTTGTCCTCATAGAGCTTGTTCAGCACCTTGTCAATCTGTTCAAGGCGCGTCGTGATTTGCGGGATACGCTTCTGCTGTTTCTTGGTCTTGTCGGTCTGCTGCATGGCAAGGTTCTTTTTCACTAAGGCTTCAAATTCCGCCCAGTTGCTGATAGAATAGTCCTCGATTTTCTTCAGCACTTCCGCGATGGTCTGCATGAGCAAATCCGCGTCAATGATGTGCGGGGAATTGCATTTGGGGTTTTTGGCTTTTCCCTTGTGGTACTCGCTGCAATAGGCAACATGACGCTTGCCGCCATTCCGATAATCTATGCGAATGTGCATTTTCGCACCGCAATCCTTACAGAAAAGCAAGCCCGACAAAGGGTGGATTTCCCCGTCCCCGTTGGGGCGTTTGACGGGCGCATTTTCCAAAATCCGCTGTACGGTTTCAAAGTCGGTGCGGTCAATAATCGGCTCATGCACATTTTCGGTTATCTGCCATTGGCTCCGGTCTACATAGTGGTTCCGCTTGTCGCGGAAGTGCTTTGTGGTCTTGAAGTTGACAACATCACCGCAATACTCCTGCCGTGTGAGGATATGGGTCAGGGTGGCTTTGTTCCACTTATAGCGGTTGGCCTCATTGAGCGCCCTGTTTTTACAGGTTCCCCGCCCGCGCTCTTTCATGTAGAATGTGGGCGTTGGGATTTGCGCCTGCGTGAGATATACGGCAATTTGGTTTCGGTTTTTTCCGTCCAGAAACAGGCGAAAAATCAAACGAACAACTCCGGCGGCTTCCTCGTCGATAATCCAAAAATCCTTGTTGTCCGGGGATTTGACATAGCCATAGGGGGCTTCGGTGGCAATCGGCTTTCCACTCATGCCCTTCGTCTTAATGCCGGTCTTTACTTTCTTGCTGATGTCCTTTGCGTACCACTCCGACATGATGTTGATAAAGGGCGCAAACTCCAATGTATCGGGCTTTTCGCTGTCTATCCCGTTGTTGACTGCGATAAAGCGCACATTGTTCCGTCTGAATATCTCCATCGCATTGCCGACTTGGAGATAGTCACGCCCCCAGCGTGTCAGGTCTTTCATAATGCAGACACCGATTTTCCCGTTCTCTACATCGTCCATCATGCGGGAGTAGGCAGAACGGTCAAAAAATCTGCCGCTTTCGTCATCGTCAATGTAGTGCCGGATATTGGTTAAGTGCTGCCCTCTGGCGTAGTTCTCCAAAAAGATTTTTTGGTTCTGTATCGAGTTACTCTCACCGCCGTCCCTGTCCTCGTCGCCCACGGAAAGGCGGGAGTAAAGGGCTGTAATTTTACTATAATCAGTCATGTGCATAACCTCCTGTGCGTCCATATAGGCTTCCTTTACACTTAAAATTATGCACTCCAGCGGGCG
>NZ_NFJT01000040.1 GCF_002160015.1 Anaerofilum sp. An201
TGTATCTGGTACATTGCAATTTCAGATTACAACAAAAAATGAGATAGGCAACCCCTTTCGGGGAAGTCTATCTCATTTTTTCATTGGGCCTGTTTTGCAACAGCCCCTTGTTTTTTGATTGTTTTGATTATTTGGTAAGGAACCGGAACCGGCACATATGGACAATAGAGGTCGCCAACGATGCAAAATAAGTCATTGCGGCAGCAGCCAATACGCGCTTGATGCCTTTCCGCTCTTTCTCATTCGCAATACAACCGCTCGACTCCAACGCGCCAATAGCGCGCCGGCTCGCATCCAGCTCCACGGGCAGGGTGATAAGCTGGAAAAAGGCCCAAAGACCGAACAGAACAGTGCCGGCAAGCACAAGCTGCTCCATACCCAAAGCGTGCCCGGTGACAACGGCAGGGACAGCAAGGCGCGTGCCCAAATTCGTAATGGGAACAGCGGCCTTTCGCAGAACCATGGGAAAATATTTCCGAACATGTTGTATGGCGTGACCGGCCTCATGAGCGGCAATTCCGGCCGCAGCGACCGAACAGGTATAGTAGGTCGCCTCGGACAGACAAAGCATCATGTTCAGAGGGTCATAATAATCGGTCATTTCACCCTTTACGACCCCAATTCGAACGTAATACAGGTTGTTCTCGTCGAGAATTTTTCTGGCGATTTCTGCGCCAGACATCCCAGTAGACGTGATTTTCTTATCATATTTCCGATATGCCAGCTTGAGACGAATTTTTGACCAGGCAGACAAAATCAGAGCAGGAATAAGAATATATGCAAAGGCGGGTTCAACGGCCATCGCCAAAAGTGTCGTAAACATAGCAGTCTCCTTTATTGACCGGGATTTTATTCGGCTTTTTTCAGGGTTCCAATGTGAGTAAGCGCACCAGCTCCATGGCCGATATCATCGCTTCCCCGGGCTGGTTTCAGAGCAGGGAAACCAGGCTCTGTCACGGGCTTGGGCGCACGCATCAGGTAGCTGATATTGTCATTTGCACGCAAACGACCAGAAACACGGCCCAATTTGCGCAGGAAAGAGACCCGGCGGCTCCGCACAGACTTCCGAATGCGGATATGCTTGCGAGCCAGACGGGCGCGGCGGCGTGAGCTGAGAATCTTCTCAGCGTTTTTTCGATAATAGTATACAGTGCTCAGAGGAATCCCAAGAATTTCGGAAATCTTTTTTGCGGATTTGCCAGCTTTATGCAGGCGAGCACACTCCATGTACAGCTTCTCTTTTTCATTTCGACGCTCAGCTGCTTTACACTTGCGGGTACGATTAGAAATACGAGTATCTTTGCCGGTCGCTTGGGCCAGATAATAGGCATGGGCAGGCTTTATCGTGCTTTTTCCGACGCGGATAAAAACCCTGCTTTCCTCTGCCGTCATGCTCAAACGCTCCATGATTGTATCGTTTTTCCAACGATAAGCGGTCTTTTGGCAAGCGCGGGCACAAGCAGCGACCTCAGACTTACGCAGAGGCTCGGCAAACTGGCTGTTGATTGCCGTAGCCTCCGCTAAAAGGTCGCACCCGTCTCCACGGCTCGTCTGAATGGTGCTCAAAATAATATTCAGAAAAGTGTTGCGGTATCCTCGAATATCCCCTTGGCGGCCATGCAGCCAGCCCATCAGGGCTCTAATGCGGGATGATGCTACATACGAAGTGCGTTTTTTTTGTTTCTCACCTTTCTTGACCGAGACATAGGGTTTGATAGCGAAATGTTCCATCAGCTCATCAAGAGTTGTCCGTTCAGTGGTAGTCTCAATCACACAGGTTTTTTTGGCATTTTTGTTGTAGCTGCTGGGCATACGAAGCATACGAGCGGCGTCCACAGCCCGCCGGTCGGGCTCCCAACCGGCAAGTTCGTCTTCATATTCCAGGATTTCCTCAATATAGTCCAGCAGAGCTTGCTGGACACTATTCCAATCCTGAAGACGACTCTTATCCTCATGCTCGATAGGCCATACGAAATGAAACCCGGAGCCAGAATCCACAACAAAGGGCAGGGGAAGCCCATCATGCTTCATACGGGCCAAAATTAGCCCCCAAACCTTGCCTCGACAGATGCCATCATACAAACCTTTTTCACGGTCCAGGTCTACCCAGCAAGCACGAAGAGTGTGCAGAGTCTCGATGGAGCGATTCTTCCCCCAAAAGAGATTAGGGGTGTAAAAGAGCTCTTTAAGCCCAAAAGCATTCTGGGCAATGACGATATTCCACTTGTTGTACACGGCCTCTTCGCCAGGACAGTCCTTGCTTGCGATACCACGAGATGTTAAGCGAATAGAACTCTGCGGAGTGTCACAACGATACATGACCGGATAACCATTTTCCATCGCATATAACATCTGACGACCGCACTGGGACTCAGGTTTGCCGCCTGGATAAGCAATGAACTGCTTCAAAAAGAACTCCATCTCTACGCTACCCAAAGCCTGCCAGATATGACGCTGAACGTCAGCACCTTTTTTCTCATTAAGGCCAGCTTCCGCATCGAAAAGGGCCGGGCGAACTGCAACCATTTGCCAGTAGCTCATACGACAATCAAAATTGTGTGAGGTTCTCAGCTTCTGAGCCAATCTACGTTCTGTCTCAAAACTGCGAAAACCAGCCTTGACTCGCATGCGCGTATGAGGCCGCGCAGAAGCCGTTTGGCATTCAGCCACACGATTTTTCATTCCAATTTTGAGTTTCTTTTTCGTCATGGCTGCGTGCCTCCCGTTTGCTTGTTACCCTAATTATACCATAAAAATGAAAAATATTCAACAATGCTGCGGTTTCTGGCGTCTTCCCGGGAGCTTAACCATAAAGGCTTGGAATTTTCTAAAAAATGGCCGATATGTAAATATCTTTGCTCCACGCTTATCAGGCGCTGTTCGTCAACCCCACCCGCGAGGAAGAGCTACACAAGGGACGACACATTCCATCAAAGCATTAAAAACATGGAATAAATTGAAAAAATGTTAGTTATGTGGTATAATTAAGGAAAATATAGAGTAAAGGAGAAGACACTTTGTCACCAATTCGATACAGTTCGTGGGATAAGCTCCCGGAAGAATTCCGCGAGCGATATGCGGGTCAAAAAGACTCGGTCGAAGAATTGTACGCGCTTGGGTGTGAAATCTGCCAGAGACGCAAAGGGGATACTCCCTGGCGCCTGAAATTAAATCCGACAAAAGAGACACGGAAGATAGGAGAATCAACGAATTTCAAGGAAATCCTGAGCAAAAATCGACGGAAGCTCCAGATGGCGCGGCTGGACAACGGCGTATATGCCGGCAATCGCGCAGATACGGAATTGGCTCGGTCACGAGAGGAGGACGCCAACCGATTCGTCGAAAAACTCACGAATTCACTCCTGTTTATCCAACCGGAAGACATTCGTGTCGTTTGGCTTGATAACGGCGAACAACCCTACATTCGGTCAAAACTTCTGTTCGGAAAGAAGTGCAGGCAATATTCTCATGATATAGAGGAGAATCTCTTTGCTGAGGCCATGCGTTCAGATGCCCTGGGGAGCAGAATTGCCCATAAAATGGAATCTGCGTTGAACGAACCACCCATCATTCAGCTGATTCACGAGCTGTATGAAAGCGCAAAATCCCGGGTCGAAACGCCGGATATCGTTTGCCCAAACATTACTGAAGAAATTAAGCTGACCGTTTCGATGAAAAAGATGCCTTCGTTGGAGATGACGGTCAAGCTCATTGTCGGTCTATCAGTCGGCCGGGCGGAAACCATGCAGGTGCCGTTCTGGTTTGACCAAACGCAAAGCCTTGGCGAATTGGCCGAAAGCATCGTGCGGGCCTTCGATTTTTCGCCATGTTTCAAGAGAGCTCTCGCTGCCCCTGGTTCAAAACTCGAGGGGCGGATTTATGGGTGCTTATCCGATGTCCAAATCGGTAACAAAATGGCAGAAGTATGCTTTCTGAAGCCCGAGGCGCAGATGGTCGATGGGCGCTATGTCGTTGAACAAAAGAACGGTTCTGTGAGCGGCCTGGTTCTTGAAACTGGGATAGTGCTTGAAGTATTGGACTCTTCCGAAGAATCGTTTTTGAGCGCATGGAAAAAGCAAGCGAGAACAGACTCGGAAAGCGTCCTTACGATGCTGCAAGAGTCCGTTGCCGTTGCTCGTTATGGTCTGCATCTCAAAGCCACTCTCCGCTATTGCCCCAAAGTCTACCCATGGCAAAATGAGCCTGGATTCGAATGCAGAATATCGGTCTTTGACGGTGCAAAGGAATTTTTGCTCACAACCGATATAATGCCAGACAATTCCTATACAGAGGCAAAGAGCTGCATCAGAGCCGCCCAAGACGCATTGAAAGCGGCAGAAGCGGGGGTGTTGAAATACGCCGTCCAGAACAGTTTTTCCCAGATATATCTTGTAGGAGGTAAAGAAAAACTGAAAGCGGCATTGCTTAGTGTTATTCTGAGGCCAGATAAACGCCGGCGGAAGGACGAGTTTACCCGAAAAGAAATCCTCGGGATGTTCGGATGTCGGTTCCCTGGAAAATATTCAGCACAAACAGTAAGCGGGGCCCTGACGGAGCTACTGACTGCCTATGGAAAGCAAAATGCATCGGAAGAATTTGCTGTCTTCGCGGGCCATCTGATGAAGGGAGACCATTTCGACTGCGCTCGCTATCACGTTATAGACGAAAAACTGGCGAAGGGGCTTCTTCGGGCGCTGGATAATTCGAGTTTTCAGTGGAGTGACATCGGCGACCTGAAAACTTCCGCCCGATTCCCGAAGTTTCGGAAACTGGCACTGGCAGTCAAATCATCCGAGGACGCTTTCTGGGTCATCGAGAACCTCTCGCTGCTTACCCGGGGCGATGCTGCGAACTTTCTGAAATCCGATGCATTCACTCATGTGGCCGAGCAACTGGATGGAACAGACCGCCTGCTGGCCTCTGTTATTGTCCGGGACTATCCTGGCTGCATTGAAATCGCAAAGAATCTCGAAAACGATGAGGAGGGAGAAGATTTTGCACATCAATCATTATTCGGCTGACGAAATCATCCAGCGTCTTGAGGCGCAGGGATATTTTGCAAACAAGAAAATCGCATATAGTGTCCTGAATGCTATCCGGCCGGGCGGAGCACCGCTGTTGGTCGAGGGAGACCCGGGCGTGGGTAAAACGAGCCTCGCAAAAGCGGTAGCCCAGATGCTGGACATTCCTCTGGTGAGAATCTCCTGCTATGAGGACATTACGGCGGACAAAATCCTTTATGACTACGATTACCAGCGCCAGTTGCTCGTTGTCTCCGCCTTGCGCGAGAAACTCAATGAGCAGGTAAAAAACATGGACCTCGGGGAAAGTATCCAGAAAATCGCTGGGCAGGCAGAGTTTTATGGCCGCGATTTCCTGCTTGACCGGCCCGTTCTGAAGGCTCTGACAATGCCGGGCCGGAAGGTGTTGCTTATCGACGAAATCGACAAGGCGGATACCGAAATTGAACATGCACTGTTGGAACTTCTTTCGGATTTCGCCATAACAATTCCCGAATATGGTGTCATCCAGTGCAAAGAAAAAGACCGGCCCATCGTGTTCCTGACCTCAAACAATTACCGCGAGCTGTCTCAGCCGATGCTGCGTCGGTGCTGCTACTTATACATCGAACACAAAAGCTACGAAGAAATCCTCGCCATCATTACTGCACGAGTGGATGCCTCCGATGAATTCCGCCAGCGGGTGGCAGCAGGCCTTGAGGCGTTGCAAAAGACGAACTTGAAGCACATGGTCTCCATTAGCGAGGGCATCGAGTGGGCCAGGAGCCTGCGTACCGTATTCGGTTGCGAGACGGCAGCGGATATTGAGGGCGCACTCCCATATGCCGTAGGAGCCCTGGCAAAAGACCGGGCGGATGAGAAGAAGATTCTCCACACTCTCAAGTCCGTCCCGGCTGCGGGGGTGTGATGCGGTGGGCAAAGCAGATTTGAAAATCCCAAGAGAATCCAACCCCGCCGGGGCTTATGTACAAGGACTGCTTCCTTTTGTCTGGGGACTCCGGGAATATGGGTTTACTCCGACCGCACAAGAAATCGAACAGGCGCTTTCTTCCGTTCGAGACATCACCGATGTGGAAGATGTGCTATACACGGCTCAATCTGCGTTGTGCCATAATAAAGAGCAGGCCGATGCGTTCGAAACACTATTCTGCCAGAAGTTCCTCGGATATAAGCAGGAGTATATTGGTGCAGAAACCCCGAAACGGCCCACCATGAGCGATGAGGCATTGGAGAGCCTGAAAAAGAACGCAGAACGCATCCGGCAGGACCTTTCCCGTGCAGAAGCGGATGAGGTAGACGCTGACGTTCTGAAGGCTGAATGGGAAGCGGCCCAGGAAAAGGCTGACCAGGCGAAGGTCGCTGTGGAACAGGCCAAGCATGCCATCCAAACAGCCATTGCCAACACAATCCGTTCCAGCGACCGCAAATTTCTTGAAGTCCTTCAGCAAGGCCTTTCCGGTATCCAGAATGAAGAGGAGCGTACACAGATACGCAATGCCGTAGAAATGGCTATCGCACAGGCCAACGGCGCGGCGCTGGAAGAACTCAAAGTCCAGATGCTCAATAAGGCTTTGGATGCCCGGCGCCGGAAAGACAATCGGATGTACCGCACATACGCTCTGCTCTCGGCCGAAATGCAGAAAATTTCCTATCTACTCAAAAAGCTCTCTGCTGCATTGGAAAAAACGGAGGAGTTTGAACAGCTGGAAGGAGAGGTAAAAAGAGCAAAAGAAGAGTGGAAACCGCTACGCGCTGCGGCCGAACGGGCTTGGAAAGCATACGATTTGGCATTGGAACGGGAGAAAATGCGGCGCTCGGCGAAGGCTGAACTCAAGTCCATTGAGGGCAGAATTCGTAGTGCGATGCAGGAAAAAGAACGATATGAGGCATACCGGTCCAGCTTGATTCGGGGCGACCCTTCTGTCAATCATCGCGAAATGTTCATCGGCGGGCACAACGCGGTACAACGAGAAGATGCGGTAGAGAGCCTCCTGAACAGCGATATCGCTATGCTCACGGCCGATGAAATTCAGACAATCTCCCTGTACATCCGAACCAATGCGAGAAAATTTCAGCAGACGTTACGGAAAAATATGGCAGCGCATCAGAGGAAACGGCTTGACATCAAAAAGACCGTGGAAAAGTCTATGCGAACCGACGGAGATATTGCCCGGCTGTATTACAGAAAGCCCCGAGCTTCCAAAGCTCGCATTATCCTTTTGGCGGATATTTCCGGGTCCTGCCGGGCGAGTGCCAGCCTGACTTTGCATTTCATGGGATTGATGGGCCAGGTCTTCCCGGGTGGTTGCCATCCGTTTGTTTTCGTGAACCATCTTGTGCCGGTCGGACAGTTCTTCCGGGACGATAATGTGGAAACAGCCGTGCAGGCCATCAATGCATCCGTTCCTTCGCGGGGAATCTACTCGAATTATGGTACGCCTTTACACCAGCTGGTGACGGAGCACAGGGGTCTCATATCGAAAGACACAACGGTCATTCTGCTCGGAGATTGCCGCAATAACCTTTATGATACGGCCCAAAATCAGATGCGCTGGATGTGTGAGCACGCGCACCAGGTATCCGTGCTGGTGCCGGAAGAACAGGCCAAGTGGGGGACGGGCGACTCGATTGTGCCGGTGTATCAGGCGGCGGGAGCCGAGGCTGTGTGCGTACAGACGGCCCAACAACTGATTGAATTTTTGTTGAGCAAGTCAATAACCCACGACTGAAGTCGCGGGCTTGCCGAATGCGGCGAGGCCAAGGCTTCGGTCGTGCCCGCAAGGGTGTGTTGACTACCCTGTGCGCGTTAAGTCGCGCCCCGTTGCAGGCGAATCTTTTCCTTTGCAGAGCTGCCAATGCAAGAAACCGACACACAGACTTGGTTGGATAAAAACTTCCCGGAGTCCGCCGGCTCAAACTCAAAAGGCCGCTATAATCAAAGCGCAATTATCAAGGCCGCGACTTTGGACTTGGTAAATGCCTTTGTTAAAGATGAGCAAGAGAAAAACGGAGGAGATAGTCAATGTTAAACAATGTGCTTTCGCGCTGCATCCTTTGGATTATGGGGTGTCTACTGCTTAAAGAAACGTTCCGCAACATTCAAAAACGAATGGACAGCAAGTGGGCGTCATTTTTCAGAATCCTGGCTGCGGTGATGACTCTACTGGTTATCACAGGGCCATTTGGAATTCTCATCAAGGCCAGCACAACGGTAGTATCAGAAACACAGTATCTTATTGTGGATGTTCAACTGGCAGAAAATAATTCCGGGCTGGAACTGGTAGTAATAAACGACGAAGGGACCGAGGCAAACATTACTCTGCGCACCCCGGGTATCCAACATAGCAGCGACGGTCACGACTGCCTCATGATACGCGAGTACATGTTGGGCGAAAAAAAGTACGCCATCGAATATTCACCGCAAAGCCAATTTGCAAAGTTGTTCAAAACATACCAGTTCCAAAACGAAATAAGGAGTAGTTTATGATAAAGTACAGGTGTTTGTTCCTGGGGGATTTTTACCGAAATCGACTGATTGATGGAAAATTGTATGATGACCATAATTTTTATAATTTTCAGATAGAAGTCATAATCCCAATAGACTATGACACGGAAGAGGAGGCCACACATTGTCCATGTTCTTTGCGGTTTGAACTTGATGATGATGGCCATGCCGTGCTGCGAATATATAGCGACTGGAAGCAAGGGATAGACAAAAACGGTGAATGGTTTGAACACGTTGACGGTAACATTATTGACACCATCAAATGGGAAGAACATTGGAAGTATAAAATATCAAAGAGCAAAGTTATCTCCAAAAATATGAAACTCGTTTGCGATGGCCTTACTGATTACGTGCCAGATGCAACACCTTGGGATGAACTTTTTGACATAGAAAATCAGCCCAAAGGATGGGTAAACACCGTTGAATCTTTGGCTTACGGTATTAGCATTGTTCAACAGAAACAAGAACAAGGCTGCGAGCCGGCATGAGAGGAGTAAAAAATGGGAGCAAAAAAGCACTATGGCTCTTCCGAAGAATACGAACAAAAACTGAAGCGGGTCATGGACCGGCTTGGGGTATCCGAATACCGTTACGATTGGAACCGGACAGAAACATATGTTGAGTTCTGCTATAAAGGCCAGTGGTATCACTTCGAAAACAATTTTGAAAAGTCTGCCAAGGCCTATGAGAAAACCCACAAAAAAATCTCCTACGTCTCTGACCTGTTTGCCCAAATCGTATTGGCGCTTGAAAGCCTCGCTCGTCTCACGGAGCAGGGGCTGTATGAGCTTTCCTACTGGATTGAAGGCATGAAGATGCTGCCGCCAGCTTCCTCTGTACCGGCCTGCTTTGCCGTGCTGGGATTCGACCATATTCCCAACACGGATGAAGAACTGAAACAGCGATTCCGTCAGCTTGTTAAAGTTGCACACCCGGATGGCGGTGGGAGCGAGGAGCAATTCCAGGTCCTCAAGCGAAACTATCTGGAGTGTCAGGCATACATGCTGGAAAAAAGCTGAGCGAAATAGTTAGCAACTGAGCCAAAATAACTAACACGAAAAAAGGGAGTGTGAGCAAAAATGTTTCCGTTCGCAAACATGGAAATTCGATTTGTACTTAATGGACACGACCACGTTGTCCCGCTATCCGATATTCAGACGACCGCTGTGATTGGAATACTCGGTCTGCAAGGCAGTGGCGACGGCAGCGCGTTGCGTTTCTCGGAGGAGCTGCGAAGGCGGTTTCGAGACGGGCTGCTTGAAGACGCACAAAGCGATGAGCCTGACGGGCTGGAGGAAATTTCGGTTATGAACCTTGAGGACAAAATCAGAAGCTGGCGGGAAAACGGCGTTGTTCATATCGACACAAGATTCAATCCTGAAGTTCAGGACATGCTCAGCATTATCATGGCAGCCAACCATGTCGATTGCGCTGTGGCGGCGGCTTCGGCAATTAACGAGAAGAACTGCCGGGCTATCGAAGAGACCGGCTGGAGCGTTATCGCCGTCCATCAGTGGGGACATGCGGAACCAAACCGGGTCTGGAACAAACTGGAAACCCCTGTATTCGACATATTCCTCTCCCAGGAACAGGTCGATTTTTTGATAAGCGCCTGCCGCGAGAGTATCCGCTGCGGCGGGGAAGGTGCGGAGGCAGACGGACTTGCGTTGCTCCTCATTTTCGAAATGTCGCGGCGTGGACGTCATATTTAAACCAATGCAAAGCCAGAGGGGAACGAAAGAAATGGCAAACATGCTTAACATAGGGTTCGGCAACACCGTCAACGTCAATCGGGTAATCGCTGTCGTCGGCCCGGAATCTGCACCAATCAAGCGTATTTTGCAAAAGGCGCAGGACAACGGAGTTCTGATTGATGCGACGTATGGCCGGCGTACCCGAGCCGTCATCATCATGGATTCGGACCATGTGGTGTTATCCGCTATCCAGCCCGAAACGATTACCGCCAGAACGAGCAACTGAAGGGACAAGCTACCACCTGCCCCGAAAAACACCGTATAATATTCCCATCAAAGAGTCAAATGCGGATATCGTGTCACGAAAGCGGTGCGGTGTCCGCATTTCTCTTTGCTTACATAGATAATTTTTGAGACCCGGCCAACTGCCGGGAGAAGGGAGTGTATTATGCTCGATGCTTATTTTGAGCGCATCAGGCCGCAGTATTCCGGCTATCAGGAACTGCACGTTCATACGGAAGGCTCATTCCGTGATGCGGTCAACACCGTTGCGGATGTCTTCGACACCGCAGAAGAACTGGGTCGCAAGGCAGTGGCTATCACGGACCACGGGAACTGGACCCGCCTGTTCGCCGCCCTGAAAGAGCGGACGAAACGGGAAAAGAAAATCCTCGAAACAGAACTTGCGGTTGCAGGCGCTGGGCAGGAGGATATCAAGCAGGCCCTCAAGGCTATGGGGCCCTTTGATTCCGTCCGGGAGCCGAACGAGAAAATGGTTCCGTTCGTGGAGAAATACGAGGACGCCTATGTGAACACCGCTCATAAGGCGGTTCAGTTCATCCCGGGCGTCGAGATGTACGAAGCGGCGCCGGTGGAAGGGGATGCCCACCGCTGGCACATCATCTTTTATGCAAAGGATTGGCAGGGAGCGAAGGCTCTGTTTCTTCTGTGCAATCTCGCTCAGCTGAACAAGCACAACGACCTGCCTCGCTGCACGACCGAAACCATGCGGCTTTTCCTTGGAGAAGGCGCACCGGGACACGGTCATGTTATCGCGACATCTGCCTGTATTGGTGGCAAAATTCCGGCTACCCTGCTGAAACCCTATTACAATTCGCAGGCCCAGCAGGAGCTGTGTGAGAAAAAGGAGTCACTGACGCAGATTCCGGAGGAAACTCTCTGGGATGCCGAGGATTCTATCCTTGCGCTCACCGATAGTATCGCAGAGAAAAAAGCGGCGTATGCGCAGAAAAAGAAGCAGGCCAATCGGAAGTTCACCGCAACCCTGAAGCGTGCCCAGACCGCAATCGACAAGGCACTCACCAAATCCGGCGGCGTGGAAACAGATGCGGTGGCAGCTGCCCGGGCGAACCTTGCCAGCTTGCAGGTGGAAATCGCTCTTGCGGACCAGTGCCGCGCAGAACTTCCTGCACTTGAACGAGAAATCGCTGCTTTGAAAGAATCTCTGAAGGAAAAGAAGACTGCGCTGGAGGAGCTGGAGAAGCAGAACCGGCCGGCAGAACGAATCCAGGAGAAAATCGACGAACTGGCAGAAGAGGCAAAAGGGTTTGGCGATGTATTCGCACAGGCCAAGGCATTTGCGCTGGAGTACGAAACGATTCTGGGCAAGGGCAACTTTTTTCTTGAGCTTCAGGACCACGGCCTGATGACCGAATTCCTGACCCGTCAGCAAATCATTCGGATTTCCAAGGAAACTGGCATTCCACTCACTGCCGCAAACGATGTCCACTATAAGAATCCGGGAATGAAGCGCCGACGCGATATTGCTGCCGCACTCCGCTTCCCAAATCTGACAGTGGATGACGTAGCAAACCAGCAGGGGAACGACCAACTGTATTTCAAGTCCAATGCCCAAATGGAAGAGATGTTCCGGGACGTGCCGGAGGCCCTGGAAGGGCCGGCCAGAATCGCCGCTATGTGTAATGTGGTTTACCATAAGGCCATGCACCTGCCGGAATTCAAGGACGAAGGCGGCCTCGCTCCTGATGTCTACCTGCGGAAGATGACACTGGGAAATATCTCCCGTCGTTACCCTGATTATGATTCATGGGAGGATTCCCGAAAGAAATCCTTCATGGACCGTATCGAGTACGAGCTGGGCGTCATCGACAAAATGGGGTATTCCAGTTATATCGACATCGTGGAGGATTTCATCAATTATTCCAAACGGAATTTTGGCGATGAATCCATTGGGCCTGGCCGTGGCTCCGGTGCCGGCAGCCTCGTCTGCTATCTGGTCGGCATCACCAACATCGACCCTCTTCGATACGACCTTATTTTTGAGCGATTCCTAAATCCAGAGCGTGTTTCTATGCCTGATATCGACACCGACCTATCACCAGAACATCGAGATAAGGTCATCGAGTATGTCGCTCAGCGATACGCTTACAAAGGCGATTATCCGGTTGAAGAGCTTCGCGGAACCGTGTGCTCCATCGTCACCGAGGGTGTCCTGGCCGCCAAAAGTGCCATCCGCCAGGTCGGTAAGGTAACTGGAGTATCACTGTTTGATTGCGACCGAATTGCCAAATTGGTTCCGGCCGTACCAAACATGACTCTGAAAAAGGCAATGGAAGAAAACGACAGGCTGAAAGCACTTTACGACACCGACCCGCAGGCGAAACGCCTTCTCGATGACGCGATGCTTGCTGAGGGCTTGCCTGTTCAGACTGGCGTGCATGCCGCCGGCGTCATCATCGCCGACAAACCGGTTTCTGAATACGCCCCGCTGTTCTGGAATGAATCCAAGAATGTATGGGTCATTCAATATGATATGGTAGCGTGTGAGTCAGATATCGGACTTCTCAAAATGGACTTCCTCGGTCTAAAAAACATTGACATTGCGATGCGGGCCAAGAAATTCATCCGCCAAACCAAAGGCGTGAATATCGACTTCGCCAGCATCAACAAAGCTGATGACCCCGAGGTTATCAGCGCCATTTATGCCAAGGGCGACACCGATGGAGTATTCCAGTTTGAGTCTGGGGGCATGAAAAAGACCCTCAAGTCTTTTGCCCCTAAAACCATCGACGACGTGATTCTGCTTAACGCGGCATACCGGCCGGGTCCCATGCAATACATTCCCCAGGTGACGGACGTGAAGTTTGGCCGCAAAAAGGAAAATTACATTGTTCCGCAGATGAAATCCATTTTAGGTAACACCTACGGCTCGCCTATCTACCAGGAACAAATCCAAAAAATCTTTCACGAAATCGCCGGTTTTTCTCTCGGCGAGGCAGATATAATTCGTCGAGCAATGAGCAAAAAGCATCTTGACGAACTCGTTGCTGCCAAAGATAAATTCACAGAAGGAATCCGCAAGCGCGGTGCCAAAGAAAACGATATCGCTGCATTCTGGGACCAACTGCTGGAATTTGCTTCTTATGCATTTAACAAATCTCACGCAGCAGCTTATTCGGTGATGTCCTACTACACCGCATGGCTGAAACACTACTATCCGGCTGAATTCATGGCATCTCTGCTGTCCTATTCCATCAAAGACGACATCGCAAAGTATGTTGCTGATGCGAAGGGATACGGAATTACCGTGCTGGCGCCAGACGTCAACCGCTCCATCGTCTACACTGCTCCGACGAAAAACGGAGAAATCCGAATTGGTCTTGAGGGACTGAAGGATGTCAGTGTGGCAGCGGACAAGCTGGTAAAGGAGCGCAAGGCACGCGGCCCTTATAAAGACCTGCGCGACCTCATCCTGCGTTGCACGCTTATCGGCGTCGGTAAGAGCCCGTTGGAGAGTCTTGCAAAATCCGGCGCGCTTGATGGCATCCTGAAAGCGGAATCCCGTTCCCGCCGGCAGATGGTAGAGAACCTGCCGGAATATATCAGTGAGTGCCGGAAACGAATCAAGGCTGAACTGAAAGCCGATGAGACAGTCGCTTCGCTCCTCGAAAAGGATTCCGAACAGGCCAATGCCCGGCTGTATGCCATGATTTCGTCCGACACAGCATTCGTTCTCACGGATGAAGTGAAACTCGACGAATATGATGACAACGAACTGCTGAAACTCGAAAAGGACTTTGCTGGATACTATGTATCTGGCAGCCCGGTCGAAAAGTACGCAGACCTGATTGCAAATCAGGGAGCCAAGCCGATTGCTGAAATCAGCGAGGCTGCTGAAAGTGTTATCCTGGCCGGGTATATCTCGGATTTCAAAGAGCTTCAGACGAAGAAGGACAAAAGGTCCATGTGTCGGTTCCTCCTTGAGGACACAACCGGGACGATTGAGGTCATCTGCTTCGCTTATGCGTACGCGCGTTTCGCCCCTCAGATGGGCGAAGGCACTCTCGTCTGCTTGAAAGGCAGTGTGAAGCAGAAAAACTCTGATGAAAACCCGGATTCCGAGCCGGAATTTGAATTCGTTGTCAACTCCGCCCGAAAACTGCTTGCGTAAAAACATGGGGCTGTTGCAAAACAGGCCCAATGAAAAAATGAGATAGACTTCCCCGAAAGGGGTTGCCTATCTCATTTTTTGTTGTAATCTGAAATTGCAATGTACCAGATACAAC
>NZ_NFJT01000041.1 GCF_002160015.1 Anaerofilum sp. An201
TTTTGGTGACAAACTTTTTTACAATTTGTTCCCCAAAATACTGCACAGAACCACTTTTCCACAGAAAACGGGGCTGTTGCTCCACTTTCGTTTTGCAACAGCCCCTTTTGGTCTTATTACGAGATTGTACCGGCACAGGGGGCGCTCAACGAAGCCTCGGTCGCCTGTAAAGGAGGAAAAATCACAATACGGGAAGCAGGGCCATAAGAGCCAAAGCAGGCCCATAGTGTGTCTTGCGCAGAGGGATCTTTTTATAGTCGTCCAGTGTGTAGCCGATATTCGTTGCACCGGAGATATTTCCCAATTCTCCGCTTGGGGAAAGATTGGCCAATACGGCCTCCAATGCGCGCCTTGCACAGGGGCGAACCTCCTCCGGCAGGATGCCGGCTGCCAGCCCTTTGAACATTCCCGTGCAGAAGCCGGCCGAACAGGAAACCTCCAGATAGGAGGAACGATCGTCCAGCAGGGTGTGCCACAGGCCGCTTTCGTCCTGCAGGCGGATCAGAGCTGCGGTCTGTGCACGGAGCGTTTCCACCGCAGCTTTCCGCACGCTGGCACAGGGGTGTGCGATTTCCAGAAATTCCGGAACGAAAACTGTGATCCAGCAGTTGCCGCGCCCCCATAAAGCCTTTGCAAAATTGTGCCTGCCTTCAAAAGTCCATCCGTGGTACCAAAGCCCTGTGGCCCGGTCCGTCAAGTATTTAGCGTGCAGCAGGAACTGATATTCGGCCTCCTGAACGTACTCTTCCCGGCTAAGAAGCGCCCCTGCCTTGGCCAGAAACAGGACGGTCATGAACAGGGTGTCATCCCACAGGTGCCCGTTGTTTTCCAGTTCGGCATGGCCGTGCTGGATTCCATTTTCCTCGGTGCGGGGCATTTCGTGCATGATCCACTCGCCCCATTCCTCCAGCACAGACAGAAACGAAGGATCCGGATCCTCTTCGTGCAGGAAGGCAAGCGTGAGCAGGGGACACACCGTATTTACGTTCTTTTCCGGCAAACCTGCCGCAATGCGCCGGACGAACCAGGCGCGGATATTGTTCAGCAGGCGAGTGTCCTGCTGTTTGTGTGCAAGCTGATACAGCGCATACAAACCGATGCCGTGCGTCCAGTCCCAGCCCACAAGGCGTGCGGCTTCCTCGGGCGTTTTTCCGGCGGCGAGCAGGCTTTTCTCATAGGCAGGGTCAAAGTAAGTCCAGAAAGGAAAGAATGTTGTCTGCAAGCTGGTATGCGGTCTGCAGGCCGGTGCGATGGATATCGTTCATGAAAGCGTCCTCCCAGGTAAAAATATTTTGATTGAAGCGTGGAATGTTTTTGTCCTGTTCCACGCGAACACCGATGAAACAAACTGCGCACAGAGCCGGCGGGTTCCCGTGTTCTTTCGCCGTTTCATCTGCAAAGGGAAAGAAGGCAGGAAAAGGCTTCGATTCTGTGAAGATATCAATAAACCTGATAGAGAAAGCAAACCCGCAATTTGCCCTCACTATACCACTTTCGACAACGGAAAGCAAGCGGCGGCATACCGGTGCACAAAGTATTTTTGCGGAATCGCAGACGGCTGTCTGTCAGACTGTTGTGTGCTGCCTGCGGCACAGTCCGCCCACACACGGCAAGGCCGGTGTTCAGAGCTGTAGCGGGCCCTCGATGTAAAAAGTTCTTGACATTTTGAATGTGCTTTGATATACTGAAAATGTCAAAACAATTTGACGTTTTGCAGGCGCAGAAAGGAGTGTATTTATGGAAAACATAGCATTGGTTCTTTTCGGGATTTTCTTGCTGATACTGATTATTTTAGACGTTGCGATGATTGTTTCTTTGCTTAGAACAGGGGATGAAAGAAGGCAGCTTATTGTTTGGAAGGCAAGTGCGTTTACGCTGCTGGTGGTTGTTGGAACATTGGTAATTGACGTTGTGGAGTCCATTGTCAGAGCGGAAGCCATGTTGATCAATCCGTTCATTAAACTTAGTATTACTGCAATGGTTTACCTTTTGACGCTCCTGTACTATAAGAAAAGGTATGGCGACTGATATGGAAAATACAATCAGAAACAGGCGAAAGGAATTGGGATTATCACAAGAAGAATTAGCAAAAAAATGCAGTGTTTCTCGCCAAACGATCAATGCGATCGAGAACAACAAGTATGATCCTTCTCTCTCTTTGGCTTTCGCTCTTGCGAAAGTATTACAGCTCACAGTTGATGAACTTTTTGTCCCAGTAAAATAACACTTGGCTTGTAGAAAGAAAGCCTCAGCGATCTTCTGCGCAGTGTGTGCAGGACGACAAAAAGCGGTCTCCGGCGGGAGACCGCATTTTTGTTCAAAGAAATTCTCATTTCATCCGGTCCATCCGCGCGTAGTATTCGTCCAGAGCGGCGCGGTTTTCCTCCAGCCGTTCTTCCAGCCCTTCGGGAATAATGTCCTCCCAGCGGAAATTTGCTGTGTGGAATTCCGGCGCATCCGGGTCGCGCGTATCCCCGGCGGGGGTCTGCCGCACCACAAGGCTCACGGCATACACGCCCACCCCGGCCCCGTCGAACCGCTCTTTCACATCCAGCAGGATCTCAGCCGCCTGTGCGGCGCTCACGTCGTCGCAGTCCACATACAGCACCAGTTCGCCGTGCTCTGCGCCCATCTTCGATACGTCGTATTCCCCGTCCGGTTCCAGCGCGCCCATGTCCAGCCCGTACCCGCCGCCCGGAGGGGGATCGACGGGATCATCCGTGCGCAGGGTGACAAACGCGATGTCGCTTTCCCACGGGAAATCGGGGCTTTCCAGAACTTCGTCACCCAGCGCCCGATATTCCCGGTCCAGCCGCGACAGGGTGCTGTTTCCATCCAGAACATCATTTTCGTAGCTGTCGTATTGCAGCTTTCCGAAAGCGGAATAGTCCAGAGAAAAATGTATATCCTTGCTGCCCGGCTGCTGTACATGTACATAATATCCTCCTGTCTTGAAGCTGTACTGCGGCCATTCGCGTTCCAGCTCCATGTAGGGATAGGTCTGGTCCAGATACCGCCCGGCCTGCCAGTGGATCAGCAGCGGGGAGAGGGGATTGCCCAGCAGAGCCACCGCAAACACCAGAATAAACACGACGATCCCCGCGCCGGCCAGCCCGGCCAGCACACGCAGAAACAGCTTTCTTTTCGGCTTCATGTTGGCTCCTCCTTTCGCAGCGCAAAGCGCAGCAGCGCTGCCGCCAGCACGCCCAACGCGCACAGGACGGCATAGATCATCCCAAAGAATACGCCGCCGGTCAGCCCAACGGCCAGCGAACTTTGAAGGGCGTCCCGCACCGCGGTCCAGACAAACGTGGCCGCAAACACGCCCGGCGGCACCAGCCAACCTTTTTTGCCAAAGGCCAGCAGCCCCACCGCGCCGATGCAGGGCATCAGCAGGATATTGTAGAACATCCCGCTGCCGCCGCTGATGCCCGCGCCCAGCAGCGCCCCGCCCAGCACCAGCGCCAGCGCAATGAACGCCAGACGTCGCCGGACGGCGGACAGGATCTTTCGGTCATCGGGAGGCGGAACAGGGGAGAGGTCCCCCGCCAGACGGCGGCAGGCGGCACAGTGCGCCAGATGCTGCTCCACCGCCCGGCGGCTGTCCTCGCTGGCCACGCCGTCCTCCACCAGCGGCAGAAGGTCGGCACAGATGCCGCAGCTGATCTCACTCATACAAAAGCCCCTCCTTTTCCAGTGTATCCCGCAGTTTTTTGCGGGTGCGATGGTCGATCACGCGGGCGGAACCCTCCGAGATGCCCAGCCGCGCGGCGATCTCCGGATAGGAGTAGCCCTCCATCCGCATCCCCACCACCCGCCGGGCGCGTTCCGGTTCGGCCTCCAGCAGCTGCCGCAGGCGCTCGGCCAGCTGGCACTGGTAGGCGTGCTCTGCCAGATCCGGCCCGTCCAGATACACGGCGGCCAGCTCGTCCAGCGGGACGGCCGGGCGCTTTCGCCGCAGATGGTCGTACCACTTGTTGCGCGCGATCGAGAACAGCCAGGTGCGGATGCTGCTGCCGCCCCCGAACCGCGCCAGCGATGCCAGCGCTCCCAGAAAGGTCTCGCTGGTGAGGTCCTCGGCCAGCAGGGGGTCGCGGGTCAGGCCCAGCAGATAGCAGTACACTTCCTGCCGGTATTGCCGGTACAGCGGCTCCATCTGCATCCTGTCCGCCCCCTTTCACCCACTTTGTCGCACAAGGCGGGAAGGTGTTACACCATTTTGCCAAAAAACAAAAATCCCTGCCCCCAGTATAGCAGGGGCAGGGACGGATTGTACAGGGAAAAATCAGCTCTGGGCCATCAGGTCGCACACGGCCTGTGCGTAGGCCACGGGGTCCTCGATGGGCAGGCCCTCGATCAGCAGCGCCTGGTTGTACAGCAGGTCCGCATAGGCGGCCAGCTTGTCGGTGTTGCCGTCGGCCTGCAGCTTCTGCAGGGCGGCGAAAACAGGATGGCTGCCGTTCAGCTCCAGGATCTTTTTGCTCTCCACCTTCTCGGCGTTGGGCATGCTGTTCAGCACCTTCTCCATCTCCACGCTCAGCGCGCCCTCGCTGGTGATGCAGACGGGGTGGCTCTTCAGGCGGGTGGACAGGCGCACCTCGGTCACCTTGTCGCCCAGCGCCTCCTTCATGGCGGCGAACAGATCCTTGTTCTGTTCGTTCTCGGCCCTGGCCTGTTCCTTCTCGGCCTCGGTCTCCAGGCCCAGGTCCTCGCCGGAGGAGATGTTGCGGAACTCCTTGCCGCTGTACTCGCGCAGCACCTGCAGCACGAACTCGTCCACGTCGGCGGTCAGATACAGGATGTCGTATCCCTTCTCCAGCACGCGCTCGGCGGCGGGCAGCTTGGACAGACGCTCCACGCTGTCGCCGGCGGCGTAGTAGATGTATTTCTGGCCTTCGGTCTTGGGCTGCTCGGTCCCGGCGGCTTCGCCTTCGGGTTTCTCCTCGGTCTCGGGAGCTTTGGGCATGGCGGCCACATATTCCTCCAGCGTGATCAGCTTGTTCTCCTTGGCGGAGTGGAACAGCAGCAGGTCTTTCAGCATCTCCTTGTTGGCGCCGTAGCCTTCGTAGCAGCCCACCTTCAGCTGCAGGCCGAAGTTCTTGAAGAACTCGTCGTATTTCTCGCGGTCGGTGCGCAGCATGGCGGTCAGCTCGTTTTTGATCTTCTTCTCCAGCGTGGTGCGGATCAGGCGCAGCTGGCTGTCGTGCTGCAGCATCTCACGGCTGATGTTCAGGCTCAGGTCCTGGCTGTCCACCAGGCCCTTCACAAAGCTGAAATAGTCGGGCAGCAGGTCGGCGCATTTGTCCATGATCAGCACGCCGCTGGCGTACAGCTGCAGGCCCTTTTCGTAGTCGCGGGTGTAGTAGTTGAAGGGGGCGCGGCCGGGGATGAACAGCAGCGCGTTGTAGGTGGCGGTGCCTTCGGTGCGGCTCACGATCACGCGGGCGGGGTCGGTGAAGTCGAAGAACTTGTCTTTATAGAAGGCGTTGTATTCTTCCGGCTTCACGTCCTTTTTGTCCCGTTTCCACAGGGGGACCATGCTGTTCAGGGTCTCCAGCTCGGTGTAGGTCTCGTATTCGTCCTCGGTGCCCTCCTTTTTGCGGGAGTGCTCGCGCAGCATGGTGATGGGGTAGCGGATATAGTCGGAATATTTTTTCACGATGCCCACCAGGCGGTACTCGTCCAGGAACTCGTCGTAGTGCTCCTCCTCGGTGTCGGGCTTCACCACCAGGATCACGTCGGTGCCGAAGGATTCCTTCTGGCAGGGGGTGATGGTGTAGCCGTCGGCGCCGCTGCTCTCCCATTTCCAGGCCTGTTCGCTGCCGTAGGGGCGGCTGATGACGGTCACGTGGCTGGCCACCATGAAGGCGGAGTAGAAGCCCACGCCGAACTGGCCGATGATGTCCACGTCTTCGCTGGCGTTTTCGCGCTTGAAGTCCTGGCTGCCGCTCTTGGCGATGGTGCCCAGGTTTTCCTGCAGCGTTTTTTCGTCCATGCCGATGCCGTTGTCCGACACGATGATGGTGCGGTTTTCCCTGTCCAGCGTCAGCCGGATGGCGTAGTCCTCTTTTTTCAGCGGGATGCTGGTGTCGGTGAGGGACTGGAAATACAGCTTGTCCAGCGCGTCGCTGGCGTTGCTGATGAGCTCGCGCAGGAAGATTTCCTTGTGCGTATAGATCGAGTTGATCATCAGATCCAAAAGCTTTTTGCTTTCGGCTTTGAATTCCTGTACAGCCATGAATCGGATGCCTCCTGATTGTGATGTTTTAGCACTCTTGGCTTTCGAGTGCTAAAAGTATTGTATACCAAATTCTCCCGGTGTGCAAGGGGTTTTTGCAAGGTTCAAAAAATTGTAACAATTGCCAGCGCTCTTTTGCTGTCAAAACCCGTTGTAAACCGAGTGCGTTTGCGCTATACTGAAACAAAGTGAGGTGAAGGGACGATGGCGGTGCGGCTGTGCCCGATGCCGCGGTGCAAAGCGGCGCTGGCGGTGCGGTGGCAGAGCAAAGCCAGCTTTGCGCTGTGGCCGAACAATCCCTTCACCTGGCCGCTGACAGCGGCGCAGACAAAGGCGTTCTGGCTGTGCTGCCGCAGGGAGGGCTCCCACTGGCTGCTGGCCTGCGAGGGTGCAAGGCCGGTGGGGCAGCTGTGGGCGCGGCAGCGTCCGGACGGCAGCGTGCATCTGGGCCTGATCCTCGTTGCGCCCCACGCGCGGGGGAAGGGGATGGGCGAGGCGATGATGCGCG
This sequence comes from Anaerofilum sp. An201, assembly GCF_002160015.1. Classification (GTDB taxonomy): domain Bacteria; phylum Bacillota; class Clostridia; order Oscillospirales; family Ruminococcaceae; genus Anaerofilum; species Anaerofilum faecale. The sequence continues at coordinate 6,747 of NZ_NFJT01000041.1, forward strand.
AAGCCGCCGCCCGCTTTGCTCCCGCCACAGTCACGGTAGACGTATACGAAAGCAACATCCCGGCGCGGCGATGCTACGAAAAGGTGGGTTTTTGCGCCTGTGCATCCCAGCCGCGGGCCGGTCTTGTGCATATGGAACGGGAATGGAGGAAGGAAACATGCTGAAATTTGATCCCGGCAAGATGCCGTTTCATTGGTATAAGGTAAACAATCATTCGTCCGGAAACATCGGCAATTTCAACTACTGGATCGTGCCGCGGGACGGACATATGCAGGTGAGCTGGTGGTATGGCATATACTCGTATGAGCGCACCAAAGTACACCACGACCGCGAGTTCGAGATGAGCGAAGCGGGGCTGCAGCAGGCGTGGCAGTGGCTGGAGGAGGAGTTCAACTCCCTGGACCCGAACGAGGTGGAAAAGCCGCTGTCCATCCTGGATGAACAGCCCTACACTCCGCCGCCGGCAGAGGACGAAGCGCCGTTCTGACCGGCACACCCGAAAGAAAGGAGAGATCCTGTATGAAACGTTTTTATTTTGCAATCGCCGCCGCACTGGCCGCCGCATGCCTGCTGACCGCCTGCGGTCCCCGCTCCAGCAGCCAGCCGGAAGATCCCGGCAGCCGGCCGGCCGCATCGTCGTCCCAGCCTGTGCCCACGGACGCGCCGTCGTCTGCCGCTCCGTCGCAGCCGCAGTCCGATTCCTCGCTGCCGCCGGATTCTTCGTCCTCTTCGTCGCAGGCTCCGTCCTCCCAGCCGCAGCAGCAGGAGTGGGCCGGAACCTACGCCCGGGAACCGGGCTCGGCCGGGCAGATCATGCTGTACATCACGCAGGAAAACGGCGAGGAATTCCATTTCAAATTTGACGCCAAGGGCCTGATTTTTGAGGGCGACGCCGTGATCGCAGGCGATACGGCCACCTACGACAACCAGGAAGGCTATACCCTCACCTTCCATGCCGGGCAGACGATCGTGATCGAACAGACCGGCATTTTTGAGAGCGGCAACGTGTCGTTTGACGGCGAATTTGAAAGTGCCGGGCGCTGACGCAAAGAAACCGATTGACTTTTGCTCCCGAAACTGCTATAATAATCCGCAGCGGTAAAACAAAGGGCAGAAAAATGCTGTCGTTGTTTCCGTGCTGGAATAGCTCAGTCGGTAGAGCAGCTGATTCGTAATCAGCAGGTCGCGTGTTCAAGTCACGTTTCCAGCTCCAAAAATCCCACAGCAAAACGTTACAAGGCGTTTGTGTTGTGGGATTTTTTAGATATTGCGGCAATTTGCAAAAACAGCAGCTTTGTGCTGCGCTGAAACGAACAAACCCGTTCTTTGCCCCAACAGGAAAGCGGGATGAAATACGCGGTTTGCCGCAGATGATGTCGTGGTCGCCTTCCGCGGAGAGCGTGGGGAGAAAAAGCAACACAGGAGGAGCGAATGGATACCATTTATCACAGTTTGGCTGCATTGGCCCGGCGGTACGGCGCACAGCGCCTTGTTCTGTTCGGTTCCCGGGCAAGAGGGGATTTTCGCCCCACCAGCGATGTCGATCTGGCTGTTTACGGTATGCCGGAAAACAAGCGCGCGCTTTTTTGGGCCGAGGCCGAAGAGCTGCCCACCTTATTGAAGCTGGATATTGTGCATATACAGCCGGATATGAACCCGGTGTTCCTCCAGAATATTGAAAAGGATGGCGTTGAACTTATGAACAAACTGAAGGAAAAATACCAGTATCTTGTTTCGGCCGTAGCCCGCTTGCGGGAGGCTTTGAACGACTACCGCGCCAACCCGCTGGATTCCATCCGCGACGGCGCCATCCAGCGGTTTGAGTTCTGCGCGGAACTGGCCTGGAAGACCATGCGGGAATATTTGCTGGATCAGGGCTACACCGAACTGAACAGCCCCAAAGCCACTGTGCGGCAGGCGTTTGCATATGGCATGCTCCGGGACGAGGCCGGCTGGCTCAACCTTTTGAACGATCGCAACCTGACCAGCCATGTATACGACGAGAAAACGGCGGAATCCATTTTTGAGCGCATCGAATCCGTTTATCTGGCGCTGTTTGACGAAGTCATCGAGTATATTGGCCGATAGATGCCCAACATCCCGCCCGCCTGTGCACCGGTGTCGATTCCCGGCGCGTTTGGGAAAATCGAAGGGAAGGGCAACCGCTCCGAGTAACGCAACAACGGGTTGCTTTACTCCCCCGATCCCGCCATGCTATAATCCAGGTGAGGTGATGATCCACATGGATACCAAAGAAATTCTTCTGGAGCTGCGCACCAGACAGGGACTTTCGCAGGAACAGCTGGCGGAAAAGGTGCATGTGACCCGGCAGGCAGTCTCCCGCTGGGAAACCGGCGAAACGGTGCCCAATACGGAAACCCTGAAGCTGCTGTCCAAATTGTTCGATGTCTCCATCAACACCCTGTTGGGGGCGCCCCGGCAGCTGGTCTGCCAGTGCTGCGGGATGCCGTTGGACGATTCCAGCATCAGCCGGGAACCGGACGGCGCCTTGAACGAAGAGTACTGCAAGTGGTGCTATGCCGATGGAAAATTTGTGTACGCGAGCCTTGAACTGCTGGATTTTCTGGTAAGCCATATGGCGAACGAAACCTGGCCCCCGGAACAGGTCAGGGCCTATCTCAAAGCCCGGCTGCCCAAACTGAATCACTGGAAATCGGCTGAAACATGAACACTTCCCCCTGAAATCTGCGGCGTTCAGGGGGAAGTGCTTTTTGGTTCGTGTTCGGTAGGATGCAAGCGGCAGACCGCGCAGGCACGGCCCACCATCGCAATTTGAGAAATGCGGCGGCCGTATCCGCTCAAAACCGCTTCACGGTTCAATGTCTCGCTGCAGATACACCATGTCCACCAGCTGAACGCCGCACTCGTAGATGGGGTGGTCGTAGTGATCGGTGAAAAAGTTTTTGACCCGATGGTGCCGGCGAAAGCCGCAGGCCTCATAAAAGGGAATCGTACAGGGGCTGTCCCCGGTGCCCACCTGCAAAACCGCATACTGCCCCGCATAGGTGTGGAGGAGAAAATCCACCAGGGCTTTCCCATAGCCTTTGCCCTGATCGCCCGGCCTCACGGCGATGTTTTTCAGTTCCAGAATGCCGCCGCCTTCATCGGTCACCACACATTCGGCCCGGACTCCGTCCTCCTCCAGCACATACATGGTCCCCCGCTCCAGATACCGGTCGATCATCTCCTCCTGTTCGTCCGCAAGCAAAAGCAAATCGAGGTATTGCTTTTTGTCGGTTTCCACCTTTCGGATCTTCATACCATTTGCCACCGCTTTTCATAGATAAGGTCCACGATCCCGTTGTATCGCTGCGTTCCCACCAGCTGCAGCGGCAGCGCCTGGGGCAGCTCCGGGAACAGCCGAATCCCGTTCCCCAACACCACAGGAATGACAGAGAGCCACAGCGTGTCGATGCGGCCCTCCTGCAGCAGCTGTCCGGCCACCGACGCGCCGCCGCAGATCCAGATGTTGCCTTCGTATTCCGCTTTCAGCTCGTCCGCCAGCGCGGGGAGCTCGCCGCTGCGGAAGAAGATGCCCTCCCGGTCCGTCTCCTCCCGGTGGGTCACCACATAGCAGGGGCAGCCCGCATAGGGCCAGCTGTCCGGGGAAAGCTGGGTGGCAACCTGATGATAGGTGGACCAGCCCATGACGATGGCGTCCACCGTTTCATAAAATGCCGGGTAACTGCCGGGAGCATCCGGCTGGCTGCCGTCTCCGGCCAGCCAATCCACACCGCCCTGTTGGTCGGCGATATATCCATCCACGCTCATGGCGAGGTATAAAACGAGTTTTGCCATCTGCGCAGCCTCCTTTGCCACTATTGTACCCAACGGATGCAGAAAGCACAAGTTTCACAGCGCTGCGATGGCTGCGGCAGTTTCGGCCGCGCTCTTGCCGGTCGTATGAATCTGAATCGTGTTCAGCGTCTGGTAGAGCGGAAGGCGCTGCAGGCTGCGTTCGATCACATCATCGGTGCGGATACCGGCAGCAATATCTTTGTGCAGCCGCCGGAGCAGTTCCGCTTCGGAGCAGATCAGGGATACCGCAACAACGCGGCAGCCGGAGACATCCAGACGGGAAAGGATGGTATCAATGATGGACTGTTCGTGCATGACCCAGCAGAAGATAACATTTTCATAGGCCGAACAGTTCAGAAAATTGTTCAGCACGGAACAGATGTTGTTCAGCACCATCTCTTTGGTTTCTTCAGTCACCTGAAACGGATGGGCGTCCCAGCACCAGTCTCCGTCGAGAAATACGCTGTTGTTCAATTGCAGTTTCAGCTGTTGGCTCACGGCGGTTTTCCCAACTCCCATGGGGCCGCCGATACAGTAGAGCGTTTTCATATACAGTTCTCCCTGTTGGTTCGCACTTCACCCTGTGCCGGAAAGAAGCTTTTCACTCACCGGATAGGCATGAAGGAGAAGACCGTGAACGAATCGGGCGGGAAAGCAGGAGGGCCGCCGGGCGCGGTCTGCGCACGCCGGGCGGAGTTCTCGGCAACGGCACTGGCGCGGCTGTTGATTGGCGGCGGCAGGCCCCCACATCTCCCGGCTGCGTTATCCGGTGTAGGCGTCAAAGGCTGTGTTTTTGAAATTCTGCTTTTCCAGCCATTGTTTTTCTTCTTCGTTTTCGGGAATGTCGATTCTCTCAATTTTGAAAATGACAGGTCTTGTGCCATCGTTGCAGCAGGCAATCATCATGCGCTCGTCGTTGGTCCACTTGTGCATGATCGAGCCTCCCTGCAAGGCGGTGTAGACATATCTGCTGATGGCGTCCCATGCCTCGCCGCAGAATTTCCCGTTCATGAGATGATAAAAATCGTCCTGTTCGCCCGTCCTCTTTAACAGAAAAGTATCTCCGGCTTTGAAGCAGGGGCAAGGGCCGGATTTCGGGTCTGCAAGATATTTTTCCTGGAGCTCCGGAAACACTTTTGTTTCCAAAACCGTGATCTTACATTCATGCTGCATATGTCGTGGCCTCCCAATTCATAATTTGTGTTCTGTTCTTGTATTCTATCACAATTCCGAAAGGATGGGAACGGTGTGTATTCCGGGCAGTTTTCCAAACTCCTGCGGGGCCGCCGCCGGGTGCAGTTGCACAGGCGTTTGCCGGCGTGCTATAATGCCTATGAACGGAGGGTGTGTATGGAGATTCGACAGATCTGGATGTCCCGGGATACCCAGGCGAAAAGCCGGTACGGCCTGCGCACACTGGGCGGGATTCTCGGCATTATGGCGCTGGCGCTGCTGCTGGTTGGCGGCGGGACGGTTCTGGGGTTCCGCATGGGCTGGCCGGCAGAAGGGGTTTCCGTCTTTCTCTGCCTGGGCGTCACGGCGCTGGCGATTGCTCTGGCCATCCGGCTGGGACAGCGCTCCGCCGGGGACGCCACGGTCTTTTTCCTCACCGAAGACGACCGGCTGTTCGTGATGGACGCCCGCTGGGGGGCCGTCTATGGCAGGAGCCTCTTTTCCTATGCTGCCGCGAGCGGAAAGGTCCAGCAGCGTCTGCGGGACCTCGCCCGGTCCCCCGAGCTGCCCTTCATGACCGACGAGATCCTGCGGGTGGAAAAGATCAGGGAACACCGCTCCCACTTCTCTCTGGTCTGCCAGGTGCGCCGCTGGAACGGACGCAGGATCCGGCGCACCTGCCTTCTGACAAAAGACATGGAAGACCGGGAAACGCTGCTGCGCCAGCTGGAGCGCCGGGAAGGGGAGGGCAGCTTTCCGGAGCTGCCGGAAAATCGAAATCCGCTGTATATCCTGCTGAGCGTCCTGGCCTGCGGCGGATTTGTCGTGCTGTGTGTGCTGAGCCATCCCGCCGTGGCGCAGCTGCCGCAAAGCGTTTATTTCCCCAGCCTGGGAGCGGCCTTTGCGGCACTGTGCTGCATAGTCTGGTTTGCGGTGCGGCAGCACCGGGGAGAGTGAGGAGAAGGAGACACGTATGACCTATTCCCAGGAAGAACTGCTGGAGGCCAAGCGCCAGATCGAGTCCACCCTGCACAAGCTGCGGCAGACGGTCAAGACGCTGGAAGGCAAGGAGGACCCCGCCCGCTGCAAATCGCAGATCACGCTGGCAAAGCGGCGCATCCGGGCCTTTTCCATTGCCGTTTCCCTGATCGAACGCGAAGCGGGGCAGACGTCTGAATGACACACATCCGCCCGGACAGCGCGGGATTTCCGGCAAATGCCAGGGTGCGGCAGCAGAGGAGGCGCAGGTATGAAACAGATCTATATACACGGACTGGGGCAGACGCCGGACGATTGGAAAGAGGTTTTGCACCGGCTGAACAGCGAAAAAGACGGCGTGTGCCCGGATCTCCCGGGAATGGCGTCTGCCGGGCAGGCCACCTATACAGACCTGTACAGCGCCTTCGCCCGCTTTTGCAGCCGCATCGAGGGGCCTCTGTCGCTCTGCGGTCTGTCCCTGGGCGGCGTGCTGGCTCTCCACTACGCCGCGGAACACCCGGAACAAGTAGACCGCCTGGTGCTCATCGCGCCTCAGTACAGGATGCCGAAACGTCTGCTGCAGGTGCAGAACCTTCTGTTTCGCTGCATGCCCCGGTCCCTGTTTCGGCAGATGGGCTTTTCAAAAGACCAGTTCATCCAGCTGTGCAAAAGTATGGAAGAGCTGGACTTCAGCGGGTCGCTCTCCCGCATTTCCTGCCCGGTGCTGGTGCTGTGCGGAAGCCGCGACCGTGCCAACAAACGGGCCTGCCGCGAGTTGTCGCAGCGGCTGGACCGTGCGGAACTGTGCATCGTGGAAGGAGCGGGACATGAGCTCAACCGGGAGGTCCCGGCAGAGCTTGCCCGGCTGCTCGACAGCTTCTATGCCCGCTGAAAGCCGGGACGCACAAGAAAACTCTGAAACAAAAAAAGCGCGCCCCATCGGCCGAAACCGATGGGGCGCTTTGCCGTTTTTGGCAGGATCACTTGCTGCGGATGTACTCGTCGATGGCCCTGGCGGCGTGCTTGCCCGCGCCCATGGCCAGGATGACGGTGGCCGCG
>NZ_NFJT01000042.1 GCF_002160015.1 Anaerofilum sp. An201
TGGCCGATGCCGAGCATCTGCGGGATACCAACCCCACCGCCTACCGCCACGAATACCTGGGCGAGGTTGTGGGCAGCGGCACGCAGGTGTTCGAGAATCTGCGGCTGGAACCCATCCCGGACGCGGCAAAGCGGAGCTTCGAGCGGCTGCTCCACGGCGTGGACTGGGGCTGGTATCCAGATCCGTGGGCCTACAACGGATGCAGCTACGATGCCGCCCGGCGCACGCTGTACATCTACGACGAGGCCACCCGCCTGCGTACTTCCAACGCCGACACAGCAGCGCTGCTGCGAGAAAAAGGCGTTTGCTCGGATCCCGATCGGGAGGAATATCTCACGGCCGATTCCGCAGAGGAGAAGAGCTGCGGCGACTACCGCGCGCTGGGCCTGCCCTGCCGGGCGGCCGAAAAAGGCCCGGGCAGCGTGCGGGCCGGCATGAAGTGGCTGCAAAGCCTCGCCTGCATCTGGATCGATCCGGAAGCCTGCCCGGACACGGCGCGGGAATTTTCCGAGTACGAATACGAGCGCGATAAAAAGACGGGCGAGGTGCTGGAGGGCTACCCGGACATCAACAACCACCACATCGATGCAGTGCGGTACGCTACCAACCGCATCTGGAAACGCCGCGGCGCGTAAAGGAGGACGAATGAACAGACTGAACAAATGGCTCAGCCGCTGGCTGCCCGACTGGGCGGCCGAACAGCTGGAAGCCGAGAACCGCCGCCTGGAGGCGCGGGTGAAGGAGCTGAAAGCGGAGAACGCCCGGCTGAACGCTTACCTGGACGGGCTGGAGGTGGGCCTGCGCGCCCAGCGGCGCGTGATCGTGCAGACGGGCGGAGGGAGTGAGAGCGTATGAGTGTGCTGGATAGAGTGCAGCGTGCGTTCCCCGATGCAAAGGACTGCACCAGCCCTGCCATGAAAGCTGCGATAAGGGACTGGTTCCGGCTGTATTTCGACGATGCGGCGACCGAGGAGGAAGACCCCTGCCAGCGGCTGCCGGTGGCGATCGTGGGGCGGCTGGGCCGCGCCTGCTTTGGCGAATATGCGGCCAGCGCCCAGAAAGATTTTGCCCAGGCGGTGCTGGATGGGCTGGAAGCGGTACGCCGCAAGGCGATGCAGCTGGCGCTGATCGGCGGCGAGAGCTGGCTGAAACCGCTGCCCGGGCCGGACGGGTTTTCCTTTGCCGTCATGCGACGGGACGCAGTAGCGGTACTGGGGCGGGACGCACAGGGGGAAGCGAGCGACCTTGTGTCCGTCGAGGTGACGCGCCAAAGCGGCCGCTGGTACACCCTGCTTGAGCGCCGCACCCAAACCGCCGAAGGGATGCGCATCGAGAACCGGCTGTTTTCGTCCCACAATGCCGATGATCTTGGCAGCCCGGTGGGGCTGGGAACGCTGGAGAAATACGCTGGCCTGAAGCCGCAGCTGATGCTGCCGGGGGTGAGCGGGCTGGGCCTTGTGCCGCTGCGGATGAGCCTGGAGAACTGTGTGGACGGCAGCAGCGAGCCGGTGAGCGTCTACGCCGCGGCGGCGGGGCTAATCCACAGCATCAACCGCAACGAGCGGCAGCTGGCCCGCGAGTTCGACAACGGGCAGAGCCGGGTGTTCGCCTCGGCCGATCTGCTGCGCCGCCGCCCGGGCAGCAGCAGAGCCGAGCTGCCGCCTGGCCTGTTCGTGGGACTGGACGATGACCCCGAGACCACCGGCCTGACCGTCTTTTCCCCCGCCCTGCGCCAGCAGAGCTTCCTGGAGCGCAAGCGGGAGTATCTGCGCAACCTGGAAAGCCTGATCGGCCTGAAGCGGGGCCTGTTGGGCGAAGTGGAGGCCGCCCAGCGCACCGCCACCGAGGTCACCAGCAGCCAGGGCGACTATGCCCTCACCATCCAGGACCTGCAGCAGATGTGGGAGACGGCGCTGCGCCGGACGCTGGTGCTGTGCGGGCAGCTGGGAACCCTATACCGCCTGCCCGGCGCACAGGCGCTGGACGGCGAAACCGATGCGGCCGTAGAGTGGGGCAACGGCGTGCTGTACGACAAGGACAAGGCATGGGCCGAGACCATGCAGCTGGTGAGCGCCGGTATGCTGCGGCCCGAGATCGCCCTGGCCTGGAAGTACGACCTGCCCTGGGAAAGCGAGGCCGACCTGGAGCAGATACGCCAGAAGTACATGCCGGCGGCCGACGCGCTGCTGGAATAACCGAGGAGGTGGCGGGCGGTGGCGCTGACGCCGGAACAGATCGACGGGCTGCGCGCCCGCATGGAGGATATTGCTCAGCCCATCATCGACTGGCTGCTGGCCGACATAGCTGAGCGGGTGGCCGAGGCAGGCAAGATGACCAGCACGGCCGCTTATGAGGCCTACCGCGCTCAGGCGCTGGGAGCCAGCCGGGAACAGCTGGAAAAATTTTTGAAAAAGCAGCTGGGCATTTCCGAAAAAGAGCTTGAGCAGTTGTTTGAACAGGCGGCCAAGTTTTCCAGCGAGGACGACTTTGCCCGGGTGGGCGTGTGGGCCACCGAGGCCCAGCAAGAGAGCCTGGAGCAGATGGTGAAAGCCGCCATCCAGCTCGCCACCAAGGATTTTGAAAACCTCACCCAGACAATGGGCATGGTGGACTGCATCACCGGCCGGCCGCTGCCGCTGCAGGATGCCTACCGGCAGGCGATGGATTTTGCTTTTGAACAGATCTTCACCGGCGCCGCCGACTACGAAACCGCCATCCGGCAGGCCACACGCAAGCTGGCCAGCCGGGGGGTGGTGGCCATCGACTACGCCAGCGGCGTGTCCACCGAGCTGGGCGCGGCCGTGCGGCGCAACATGATGGGCGGGATGGGGCTGCTGGTGGAGCAGATCACCCAGGCCAACCACGACGCTTTGGGCTGCGATGGCTGGGAGATCAGCGCCCACGCAGCCAGCGCGCCAGATCATGAGCCGTACCAGGGCCGCCAGTACAGTGATGCGGAATACACACGGCTGAACGAGGAGACCCTGAAACGACGCATCGGCACGCTGAACTGCGGGCACTACCCTTCCCCCATCATTCTGGGCGTGAACAGCCCGCAGTACACCGAGGCCGAGTTGGAGGAATTTCGCCGGGCCAACGCTGAGGGCATTACATACGAAGGACGGCACTATACCGCCTACGAAGCCACCCAGCAGCGCAACCGCATCGAAAGCGGTATCCGGAGGCAGAAGCGCCGGGTGCTGGTGAGCGAAAAAAGCGGCGACGCCGACCAGCTGCTGGCCGACCGCATCAAGCTGGCGCGGCTGAATCAGGAGTACAGCAGGTTTTGCAAGGCTGCCAACCTGAAGACCCGCCCCCAGCGCCTGCAGCAGGATGGGTTTGGGCGCCGGCAGGGTGCGCAGGTGGCGGCAGCTGGAAGAAAAAAGTGTAAGCCGTAGCGTGCAGAAATTGCAAAGCAAGATCCTGCGCGGTTCAGGCGGTGATATTAGCGGTGGAAATGGAACAACACGCAAATTTTTGGGCACGATTGATCTCAAAGACAGTAATGCGGTAGATGCACTTACCAGTGCCTTTTGCAAACAATATGCCTCTTCGGAAGTGGAAAACATGCTGGTTATCACTTCGCAAGGAGAAGTGCATTTTATGACCGACAACAACCCCAAAGGGGTTGACTGCTCCTATTTGGGTGATAAACTGAAAGGGAGTTACAATATCCACACCCACCCGCCGGACAGCACCCAATTTTCCTTCAGCACAGATGTAGATTTGCCCGCTTTCTTTGAAGACGGATCGGCTGTTATGGAAGCGGTGGATTATAAGTACCGCTATCGCTTTGAACGACCAGATGGCATTACTTGGGAGCAGTGGGAAACTATGCGAGTACAAGTTGAGAATGAAAAAGGGAGTTTACTTGTTTCTCGCGGTATTGAAATGGATAATTACGAAGAAAATGTAAAACACATTATTATCGATGAAACATGTCGCAGGCTTGGGATAAAAGCTTACAGTCGGGAGAAGCTGAGATGAACTATACAAAAGAACAACTTGACGATGCGATGCGTGAAAGCGTCAAACGAGAGAATGATTTAGTTCAAGAATATCGTCGCACTCATCAAATCCCCAGCCGAGGCATTATTTCCACCCCGGAAATAGACGCCGAACGTGCGGAACAAAAGCGGCTTTTCGGTGAATACTGTAAGCTGTTCAAAGATTCTCGCGAAAAATAACTCGCGTCAGGGTCGCCTTATTCGCAAAGTTGCATCTTTTGCGAACATCTCAACAATTTCTCTGGTTATATCAACAGATTTATCAACTTTTGCAACAACTTTTGAAAACTTAACAACACTTTTGCAAAACTCAACAACAGTCTTGCAAATCGCAAGGCTCACCGCCCGCCCGGGCGGCGGGCCTTTTTATATGCCCACCCACGGCTGCAGGAGGCCGGGGCGGGCAATTTTTATACCTGTACATTACCCCCAGCCCGGGGGACAACAAATGGGGCGCCGCAATACGGGGACTGGCCCGACAAAAAGGACAGCGGAGAAAGGAAGAGTATGCTGGAATGGTTGAAAGGTATCCTGGGTGAAAGCTACACCGAGGAGATCGACAAGGCGATCAGCGCCGAGATCGGCAAAGGCTTTGTGGCCAAAGCGGACTTTGACGCCAAGAACACCGAGCTGAAGACCGCACGCGGCCAGCTGGCTGCCGCCAACAGGAAGATCGAGGACTTTGAAGCCCTGGACATCGAGACGGTGCGCCGCGAGGCCGCCGACTGGAAGCGGAAGGCCGAACAGGCCGAAAAAGACGCCGCCGCGCAGGTGGCTGCCGTGCGGTTCGACACCCAGCTGGATGCGGCCATCGGCAAGGCCCGCGGCCGCAGCACAAAGGCCATCAAGGCCCTGCTGGACGTGGACGCGCTGCGCCAGAGCAAGGAGCCCGACAAGGATATCGCTGCGGCGCTGGACGCCCTGGCCAAAGACAGCAGCTATCTGTTCGAGCCGGCTGCCAACGCAGCCTATGCGGGCGGCACCGGTACCAACCCGCCGGCGGGCGATTCCGACGCGGCCCTTCGCGCCGCCTTCGGCCTGCCGGCCAAAGACACCAACTGACGAAAGAGAGGTAACACAAAATGGCCAATACCATCGAACTGGCGAAAAAGTACATCCCTATGCTGGATGAGGTGTACAAGAACGCATCCCTGACGGCCGTGCTGGACGGCGCGTCCGAGCTGGCGCAGCAGGGCGCCAACGCCAACGAGCTCATCATCCCCATGCTGGATATGCAGGCTCTGGGCGACTACGACCGCAACAGCGGCTATGTTCAGGGCAACGTCACGATGACCAACGAGACGGTCAAGTGCAACTTCGACCGCGGCCGCATGTTCAGCGTGGATACGATGGACAACGAGGAGACCGCCGGGCTTGCCTTTGGCCGCCTGGCCGGCGAGTTCATCCGCACCAAGGTGGTGCCCGAGCTGGATGCATTCCGCTTCGCCAGCTACTGCGGCAAGAGCGGCATCGCCAAAAAGCAGGAGGATCTGGCCGACGGCGCCACGATCGTCAAGGCGCTGCGCGTGGCCACCAACACGCTGGACGAGGCCGAGGTGCCTATGGAGGATCGCTATCTGTTCATCACCCCCACCCTGAAGGGCATGATCGACGACCTGGACACCACCAAGAGCCGCGAGGTGCTGGCGCGCTTTGCGGCGGTCGTCCTGGTCCCCCAGACCCGCTTCTATACCGCCATCGATCAGAAGGACGGCAAGACCGGAGGCCAGGAGGCGGGCGGCTTTGCCAAGGCGGCCAGCGGCGGCGCTGATCTCAACTTCATGGTGATCCACAAGGGCGCTGTGATCCAGTTTGAAAAGCACGTGGCGCCCAAGATCATCGAGCCGGCAAGCAATCCCGACGCGGATGCCTGGAAGTACGGCTATCGCAACGTGGGCATCGCCGACGTGTACAAGAACAAGGTGGCCGGTATCTACGCCAGCCACAAGACGGCCGGCTGACGGGAGGTGAACAGAATGCGTACCATTGGTTATATCCCGCCCAGGCCGCAGCCCATCCCCGCCCCGCCTGATCCCCCGAAGGTTGCCGAAAACGCCCCGCAGGAAACTGTGCCCGTCGAGGCACCACCCGCTGCGGACGATGAGAAGCCTGTAGAAAAGCCTGCAAAGAGGCCCGGGAAGGGGGAGAAACAGGATGGCTGAGGTAAATAAGCGGCTGCTGGATTCCCGCAGCCAGGCCGAGATCGATGAGAATTTCGAACGAATCCTGGCCCTCATCGATGCACTGGAGGAAAAGCCGGGCACGCCCGGCGTAGGCGTAAAATCCATCACCGGCAGCATCGACGGCAGCAACAAGCTGACGCTGACCTTCACCCTGACCGATGACAGCGTCCAGACGGTGGAGGGCGTCATCACCCCGCCTGCGGCGGGATAAGGGAGGCGGACTGCTATGCCGGATTATGCCTACTACCGCACGATGTACAACGGCAGCAGCATCCCGCAGGATGAGTTTCCCGCCTGCATCCGGGATGCGGGCGCTGTGCTGAGCCGGTATAAGCGGATCTACACCGTGGCGGGGGACGAAAACAGCGAAAAGATGGCCCTGTGCGCGATGGCCGACGCCATCTATTATTTCGCAACAGCCCAAAGCGGTGGGCTGGCCGCCAGCGTGAGCGTGGGCAGCGTGTCCTGCAGCCGGGCACAGACCCAGCCGGACACCTCTCCCGCCGCCCAAAGCCGCGAACTGTACCGCTGCGCCGGGCTGTATCTGGACATCAACAGGAGGGCATGAAGATGCTGCGAGTGGCAAAAGTGGGGCCGCCGCTGGATTACAGCCTGTGCAACCAGACTGTGACCATCTACCACCAGCTGGGCGCCGGCGAAAAGTTCGCCTGCACCCGGACGGTGTTCCGCGGGGCGTTCCTGGATCAGAAGAAGGTGCGCACAGTGGACAAGACCGGCAGCAAAGATGGATACAGCTTTCTGGCGGTATTCCCCAGCGGCAGGGGGCGGCCTGAGTGGGTCGCCCCCGCTGCATATGCTGAGCTGCCGGAACAGAAACGGGACGGCACCTTCACCCTGTCGCCCGGTGACAAGCTGCTGCCGGGCATCGGGCCGGAGATCGCCGACCGCAAGGCGTGGAGCTCCTTTGTGCCGGCCACCACGCCGGGTCTTGTTGTGGTATCGGATATCGACGTGAAGCTCTGGGACGGCGCCGTGTGCCATGTGGAGGCGGGCGGATGAGCAAAAAGAAGGTCTGGCGTGCCAAAAATGTCACGGCGGTGCTGGAGATGCGCAGCCGAAAAGAGATTTTGCGCGCCAAGGGCGTGGACCCCGGCGGCGACATACAGACCTTTCACACCCAGAATGTGCTGCGGCGTATTTTGAAATACATGCCCTATGAATCCGGTATGACCATCAAGGTCACCATCGCGCAGACCAACGTGCGCCGGCCGCTCATCATCACCAACACGCCCTCGGCGCGCTTTCTGTATCACGGCAAGCTGATGGTGTCGGACGTTACCGGCAGCCCCTGGGCGCGCAAGGGCGAAACCAAGCACGTTGTGAATACTCCGCTGGTCTATACCCACACCAAAAATCCCAAGGCGGGTCCCTACTGGGACCGGGCGCTGTCGGCTGCCGAAGGCCCGGCGATGGCGGCCGACGTGCAACGCTACATCCGCAGAAAGGAAAAATGAGATGGACAAAGACACGGACCTGGAGCGCCTGCGGGCCTGGCTGGCCACCTACCCGGGCTACGATATCCTGGGTAACATGCTGGTGGATTACATCGATGAAATTCCCGGCGCCGCCAGCCTGATGCCGGCCGGCCTGGTGGAGATCAATCGCACCGAGGACATCCTGGGCAATATCACGGCTCAGAACCAGTACAATTTCGGCCTGTATCTGGCGCTGGAAAAATCCCCCGGGGACGATATCGCATCGGCCTACAACGCCGGATGGGTACTGGATTTCCAGCGCTGGGTGCAGGCCCAGAGCGTGGCGCACGCCGCCCCCACCTTCGGCAACATCGATCAGCGGGGCGAGACCATCAAGGCCCAGAACGGCGCGCTGATTGATACCGCTATCGAGGGCGTAGCCCGATACATCGTGCAGCTTTCAGCTGAATTCAAAGTGAAATATGAGGTGATTTGATAATGGCGAAGATCGAACGCAAATACATGGCTCACTACATTGACGCGGCGCTTCCTGCCGCGCTGGAGGAGGGCGAACCCAACTATGTGCGCATCGGCAAGGATCTGGAGGAATATTCCCCCGAGATGAGCGCCGATGTGCAGAAGACCAAGAACATCCTGGGCGAGACCAGCGTGCTGCTGGCCAGCTATGAAAAGAGCGGCAGCGTGGAGCCCTACTATGCCGAA
Source organism: Anaerofilum sp. An201 (assembly GCF_002160015.1). Taxonomy (GTDB): domain Bacteria; phylum Bacillota; class Clostridia; order Oscillospirales; family Ruminococcaceae; genus Anaerofilum; species Anaerofilum faecale. The sequence goes on from NZ_NFJT01000042.1 coordinate 8,350, forward strand.
AAGGGCGACCCGCTGTTTGCCCGCCTGCAGGCGATCGTGGACGGGGGCCTGGTGCTGGACGACTGCAACACCACTGTCATCGAGGTACACATGTGGGAGGAGAAGCAGACCAACGGCTTCCCCGCCGTGAAGGACGACGCGGTGATCGAGGTGAGCAGCTACGGCGGCGACGCCACCGGCTACCAGATCCCCTTCACCCTGCATTACAAAGGGGCGCCGGTGGCGGGCTTCTTCGACCCCAGCACCAACACTTTCTCCACCGAGGCGGGCACGTAAGAAAGGAGAATGGCAATGCAGAAGCTGAATGTGGACATCGGTGTCCGTGAATTTCAGATCGGCGAAGGAGTGCTGCGGTTCAACCCCAGTGATCCCAACGTGTACCAGCGCTTCATGGAGGCGATCCCGAAGGTAGAGGCCGTGGAGCAGGAGCTGGTGGACAAGGCGCAGCAGATCCCTCGCGATGAGAACAACGGCAAAGAGGCCCTGCGCCTGATAGCCGAGGCTGACGCCAAGACCAAGGCGCTGCTGGATGAGGTTTTCGCCGGAAACAGCTTTGATTCCATCCTGGGCGGCGTGAGCCTGATGGCGGTGGCCGGCAACGGTGAGCGCGTCGTCACCAACCTGATGGCCGCACTGTATCCCATCATCGAGCGGGGCACGCAGAAGTTCTACGACAACAAAGCAAACGCCGCCGTGGCTGCCGCCCGCGCCAACCGGCAGCAGCGGCGCGCCGGCAAGCGCCGCCAGAAGTGATCGGCTGGCAGCTGCCCCACGCGGTGAAGCTGGGCGAACGCGAGTATCGCATCCACGCCGATTACCGCGATATCTTGGATATCATCCAGCGGCTATCCGATCCGGACGAGGACGAGCGAGTGCGGCTGTATGTGGCCCTGCATCTCTTCTATGCGGATTTCAAGGCGATCCCACCCGACCTGCAGCAGGATGCTGCCCGCCAGATGATGCTCTTCATTGCCGGCGGCGTGGAGGATTCCGGCCCGCCGGGGCCGAAGCTGTTCGACTGGGAACAGGATTGGGATATGATCGTTTCGGGCATCAACAAGGTGGCAGGGTGCGAGGTGCGCGCCCTGCCGTTCTGCCACTGGTGGACCTTCCTGGCCTGGTTCGGCGCCATCGGTGAGGGCCAGTTCTCCACGGTGGTATCCATCCGCGACAAGCTGCGCCGGGGCAAAAAGCTGGAGAAGTGGGAGCAGGAATATTACCGGCAAAACCGCGCCCGCGTAACGCTCAGGCCGCGGTACACGGCCGAGGAGCTGGCCGAACAGGAGCGGCTGAAAAAACTGCTGGGGGAGTGAGGTGAAATCATTGGCAGACGGAAAAGTAACAATCAGCACGGCGCTGGATAATAGCGGTATAGAGAAAGATTCCAAAGCGGTAGAGGATAGTGCCAGAAAGACGGCCATGAAGTTGGCAGCCGAATATCGCAAGGCTGGAATGAGCCAATCGGAAGCTCTGAAAAAGGCATGGAGCGAAATCGAGCGTACTACAAGCAAAAGTTCAAAAAAATCCGGCGATGCAATCCGTAAAAACATGGGCGGGGCTACACAATCTGTTGTAGGATCGCTGGGTGGTTTGAATGCAGTTGCCGGAAAGCTGATGGGCGTTATTGCCGGTGCGTTTTCGGTATATCAGATAGCGCAATTCGGCGCTGCCTGCATTGAGCTGGGCAGCGATGTGGCGGAAGTCCAGAACGTGGTGGATACCTCTTTCGACGGCATGGCCTACAAAATGGAGGAGTTCGCCGATACGGCCATCACCAGCTTCGGCATGAGCGAGCTGGCGGCGAAAAAAACCGGCAGCACCTACATGGCGATGGCTCGCGGTATGGGAGTGGTGCCTGATGCCGCCAGCGATATGGCCATCGCGTTGACCGGCCTGTCCGGCGATGTGGCCAACTTTTTCAATATCAGCCAAGAGGATGCGGCCTATAAGCTGCGCAGCATCTTCACCGGGGAGACCGAGGCGCTGAAGGATCTGGGTGTCGTCATGACGCAGGCCAATTTGCAGCAGTACGCCATGACACACGGCATGAACAGCAACATCCAGGCCATGAGCCAGGCCGAAAAAGTGGCGCTGCAGTACAGCTTCGTCGTGGATTCGCTGAAATTGGCTGCAGGAGATTTTGCCCGCACACAGAACAACTGGGCCAATCAGGTTCGCATCCTGTCCATGCAGTGGCAGGAGTTCATGAGCGTGATCGGACAGACGCTTACCACCGTACTGCTGCCGGTGGTGAAGATGCTGAACACCATCGTGGCCGCGCTCATCAACATGGCCAACACCTTCAACACGGTGATAAGCGCCCTGTTCGGCGGCAAAAACACCCAGATCAAGAGCGCCGGCGCGATGGCCGATGCCAATTCGGGTATTGCTGCCAGCGCGGCCGATGCAGCCGACAATGAGCAGGCCCTGGCCGATGCTGCAACAGCCGCCGGCAAAGCGGCAAAGAGTGCCACCCTGGGCATCGATGAGCTGAATGTGGTGCAGCAGGATACCGGTTCGGCCGGAGGCGGCTCTGGAAGTTCTGGTGGGGCCGGAAGCGGAAACAATATTGGCGGTGCGCTGGACACTGTAACCACAGAAGCGGACGAGCTGCCGGCTTCGTTGGTAGCAATTCAGACTTGGATACAAAAACTCAACCGGATCTTTGCACCGTCTCTGCAGGCGTGGGCTGACGCTTTTGTGAGGCTGAAACGGCCTGTAACGGACGCCCTTACCACAATACGAGATGAAGCCACAAGTCTCTGGAAAAAAACGCTGTCTCCTCTGGCGCGGTATGTTGTTCAGGACTTTGTGCCGGATATCGTCAATGCATTCAACACCACGTTCGCACCTGTTTTTTCCGATGTGGCGGCTGCAGGAATTGAGAATTTCGCAACAAATTTTCAAACTGCCTGTTGGACAATTGAAAACTTAGTACAGGATATCGTGGGACCAGCATTTGAACTTGCCGAAGAATCTGCTGTTGATGCACTTGACGGGATCTCTGCCGCATGGGAAGAATACGGAGGCCCTGTTATGGAGGGCTGGCGCACAGCCACAAATAAACTGGGAGAGGTGTGGAAATCTGTCTACGAAAAGGTTGTGGGGCCGGTGCTGGAAAAAATTATGGATCAGCTCGACTGGTTGTGGAGTGCACACCTCAAGCCCCTGTGGGATCAGATATACCAGACACTGGGGGCTTTGGGAGAGTTAATTACCGTTCTTTGGAACGAAAAACTTCTGCCTACCGCTCAAAAGATAGCGGATATTGTGGGCCCTTTAATCGAAGCTGCGCTTGGCCGCATTATAGATACATTTGGCACTTTGCTGGCGGCGGCGTCCGACCTGCTGGGCGGGGTGCTGCGGGTGCTGGAGGGGCTGTGCGAATTCGTGAGCGGCGTGTTCACGGGGAACTGGCAGAAGGCCTGGAACGGCGTGAAGGACATCTTCGGCGGCGTGTGGGACGGCATCGTGGGCATCGTGAAAGGGGCGGTGAACACCGTCATCGACCTCATCAACTGG
>NZ_NFJT01000043.1 GCF_002160015.1 Anaerofilum sp. An201
TCTATCTCAGGGTGGTTTTTGAGGATAGACAGGATCTGCTCCAAAACTTCCGTATCTCTTTCGTGCAGCTCCAGAATCATGACTCGTCCGATGATATCACCGCTTTCTCGTTCAGTTTATAAGCAACTTTCAGTCGCTCAAAGGTTTCCTCGCTGATCACATGCTCGATCCGGCAAGCATCCTGTTCCGCCGTTTCGGGGTCTACGCCGGCTTCAATCAGCCGGTCGGTAAAGAAGCGATGCTTTTCGTAGGTGGCCTCGGCAACCTCACGGCCAAGGTCGGTCAGGTGCAGGAAGTGATCCTCGTCCATGAGCAGAAAGCCGCCCTTTCTCAGCGTAGCCACCGCATGACACACGCTGGGCTTCGATACCTCCATGTGCCGGGCAACATCCACGGAGCGTACCGTGCCCATCTCTTTATGGAGAACCAGGATGGCCTCCAGATAGTCCTCGCCGGAAGCGTGCAGTTTCATCATGTGTCACCCTGGTTTCCGCCAACCTGCCAGTTGGAGGACTCTCTTTGCAGTTCCACCATGCGGCGGAACATCCCATCCCGCTCCATCAGCTGTTCTGGCGTGCCTTCTTCCACCACATGGCCATCTGCCAATACCACCACATGATCGGCTCCCATCACTGTCCGCATTCGGTGCGCGATAACCAAAACTGTCTTATCCTTGAGCAGCGCGGAGAGCGCAGTCTGGAGGCTGGTTTCGTTCTCTACATCCAGAGAGGCGGTCGCCTCGTCCAACAGAACAATGGGGGCGTTTTTCAACAGGGCGCGGGCAATAGAAATACGCTGGCGTTCACCCCCGGACAGAGTAGAGCCATTTTCGCCCACCACCGTCAGGTATCCCTCCGGCAGACGCTGAACAAAGTCATCGCACTGGGCGGCCCTGGCTGCGGCCATAACCTCCTCATCTGTGGCGTCCTTGCGGCCCAGACGGATATTTCCCATGATGGTATCGTTGAACAGCACCACATCCTGGAACACAATGGCATAGTCCTTCAACAGTGTTTCCGGGTCCACCGTGGAGATGTCCACGCCGCCCATAGCAATGCGGCCTTTCTGAATGTCCCAAAAGCGGGCGGCCAGCTTCGCTGTGGTGCTCTTACCGCCTCCAGAGGGTCCGACCAGTGCGGTCACCTCGCCCTGCTTGGCGGTGAAGGTCACATCGGACAGCACATCCTCACCGTCCTGATACCGGAAGCCCACATGGTCAAAGCAAATATCGTGACCTTTGGCCTGATACTCCACTGTGCCTTCCTGTGCTGGCTCCTGTTCAATGGCTTTCATGCGGCGGAGCTGGAGCATTGCATTGAAGATCTCACTGAGCTGCATCATCACACCGCTGAGTGGGTCATAAATGCGGGAAGCTGCCACCAGGAACATGAGGAAAAAGAATAGATTCAGTTCGCCCTGTGTCAACAGCAGCGTCCCCACCAGCACGGTGGCCGGAAATCCCAATCGAAGGAGCATCTGCGAGGAAGTAATCATCAGGCCGCTGGTCATTTCATAACAGACGGAGGTATGTACGATCTTCTCCAGCTTTTTATCCAGCCCTGCCAAGTAGGTGTCCTCCTGATTGTTGGCTTTCAAATCCCGGATGCTCTCCAGAAACTCCTGTATTCCATCGGCGGCGTCCAGCTTGGATTGGATCTTTTTCAGGTCCATATGGTTTTGCAGGCGTTTGCTCCCCACAAGGACAAGGATTGCCAGGACAAAGGGCGACAAAATTGCCAACGCCATTCTCCAGTCCATGAAAAACAGGCACAGGCAGACGATCACGCAGCTGATAGCCGTTCCGAAAATCTGGGGAATCGTATAAGCAAAAACCCGTTCCAGGTCATTGCAGTCGCTCATCATGGTAGTGGTCAGGTCAGAAAGGTCCCGCTTGCCAAAGAAGGACAGCGGTAGGGTGCGTAATTTTTCGGCCAAGCCGATCCGTCGCTGGGCGCTTTCGGCATAAGCCGCAATGTAAGTACAGCGATACTGAATGTAGTGGGTTAGGAAAATAATCACCAGCAGGGCCAGACACATTCCGGTATAGGCGCCCAGTGAAGGTGCAGCCGCATCAATCCCCAGAAGTGGCTGGAGAAGTTGCATCACCAGCATTAAAAGCAGCCCCATGGGCAGCATCAGGCTGAGTGAGGTAAAGACCGAGGCAATGATTCCTTTTTTCAAATCCTTTGCGCCCTGTTCGGTCAGAGAAAAAAGTTTACGAAGCATGATGTCCCTCCTTTCCGATATTCCAAGCAATCGAGGTCTGATAATCTCTCCACATTGAGGCGTAGATTCCGTTCCGTGCCATCAGCGAATCATGGGTGCCCCGCTCCGCTACGGCACCCTGTTCCAATACCAAAATCTCGTCGGCATTCTGAATGGTGGGAAGTCGGTGGGCAATCATCAGGACGGTTTTCCCTTTGGTCAGACGCTCAAATGCCATCTGAATTTTATGCTCGTTCTCGGGATCAGCGAAAGCGGTCGCTTCGTCCAACAGCACGATAGGAGCATCTTTGAGGATCGCCCGCGCAAGAGCAATGCGTTGCTGCTCCCCGCCGGAGAGATAGACACCCTTGGTTCCCAGCACCGTATCTATGCCTTTGGGTAATTTTTCTAAAATATCATCACATTGGGCGGCCTGGAGCGCCTCCAGTACCTGGCTCCTGGTTGCATCCGGCCGGGAGGCACGGACATTTTCCAAGATGCTGGCCTTCAGCAACCGGCTGTCCTGAAATACAAAAGCAATGCGCTCCATCAGTTCCCGCTTGGGAATCTGAGAAACCGTGATGCCTCCAATGCAGACCGACCCTTCCTGCACATCCCAAAACCGGGGAATCAGAGTGGCGGCAGTGGTCTTTCCACTGCCCGAAGCGCCTACCAAAGCCACAGTTTTCCCCTCCGGGACTTGGAACGACAGGCGAGAGAGCGCGGGCGCTTTGCCGCCCGGATAGGTAAAGGTCACATCCCAGAACTCCACATCATTCCGATCCGGTATCTGGGCAAGCGCATTCTCTACCACAGGAGACTCTGCCAGCAGGGAGTCAACCCGCCGCACCGCTTCCTGCGCCATCATACGGTGTGTGCCGGAAAACAGAATTTTATTGAGGATGCCGGCACTCCCGGAAGTAAAAAGAATGTAGAAAATCAAATCCAGCAGAAACTCGCTGTACTGTTCCGGGCCAATCAGGAGGATGCCAGCCGGAATCAGTACAGCAAAGGAGGCGTTGATGATGACATTGAAGGCCACCATCGGCCCCTGACAGGAGAGCGCGTATTCCGTTACATTGTCCTTGTAGTACATGATAGCGGCGTAAAAGCTCTTAAATGAGTAGATCGTCTGCTGGAACACCTTGACCACCGGGATACCGCGTACATACTCTACCGCCTCATTGTTCATCTGTTCCGAAGCGTCCTGGTATTTCCGCATATAGGACATGGATTTCTCGCTGGTCATCAGCATCTGTACCATAAACCCTGCAATCAGCAGAAGAATGGACAGGCCGCCTAATCTCCAATCAAAGAACAGGAGCATGACCAACATCGTCACAGCAGTCACGGCTGATCCGGTCATATCCGGAAGCTGGTGCGCCAAGAAGTTTTCCGTTTGCGCTGTGTTCTCATTGATGATTTTCCGCAGTTTGCCGCTGCTGTTCTGGGAGAAAAAACCCAAAGGAAGTGAGGCCAAATGATGTAAAATCTGGGATTGCATATTTTTTGCTGTGTGAAACGCACCCAAATGGGAAAATAAAAGAGCCAGCGAATAGAGGAGAAAGCCTCCTACAGCCAGGCCCAGAGCAGCCCATCCATAAAGGGTCATCGTCCCTACATCTACCTCGCTCAAGTCTGGTAGAGCTGCCAGCACATCCCGAAGAACCAGCCAAATACACAAAAAAGGACACAGCATAAGTACGGAGCTGAGTCCGGATAATATGCAGGCTACCACCGTCATCCAGCGGTAACGCCCTCCAAACTCCAAGAGCCTGGAAATCCCTGTTTTTTTCTTCTGAGTCATCACATCATCTCCTTATCTACATCTACGCCAAGGTATTTATTCAGAGGTTTGCATCAACTAACCAAATGATACTGTCCGTCCGTAGAAAGCGCAATCGCTCCAGCTAAAGTCTGGAATATTCCGAAATAGATTTGGCCGATTGAAAAAAAGCACGCCGCAATCACGGCGTGCTTCCCAATATATTCTACTTTATTTGTTCCAGAATTGTCGGCGGAATTCATTGGGCGTGATGCCCGTTTTCTGATGAAATGCGGCGGAAAAACTGCTTTGCCGCTCATACCCAACCAGAGCGGCAATCTCGCTGATCTTTTTTTGGTGGTCGGTCAGCAACTCTTTTGCCCGGTCGATCCGACAGGTCAGTATAAACTCATAAATTGTGGTGCCGTAAAGCATACGGAACAGATAAGTCAGTTTTGACTTGCTCATATAGCACATCTGGGCCAGACGCTGGAGATCTACTTTGGCGGAGTAATTCTGAAGCAGAAAATGCTTGAGGCTTTGCATCGCCTCCTGATCCTTTGCGGATATGCTGGCGGTGGTCGGGGTAGATAAAGTCAAGTCATTCCACTCCAGGAGGGCGGCGAGCAGATCGAACACCTTTGCTTCATAGCGCAGACCCGCAGTTCCCGCCTGTGGCAGATAAGCTGCCATCTGGTGGAGAAGGCCTTCTACCTCGGGGAGTGACACCGTCCCATCCAGTGTACAGGCCGCTTTCCTCACCTGCGTGGCATCCTGCCCCATCAGTGCGGGAAGTTGTTGTTCGAAGAACTCTGGCATCAGGCCAATCCCAATGCTTCGGACGGGAGTATTTTTAGGGATCGTATGCCCAAAGGTCCCCTCCTCCAAAAAATAGCCTACCAGATTTTCCGGATTAGTACAGTGCTTTGTCAGCGCAGGCTCCGCACTGCTTGGAGAACTAACCGCAACCGTCAGAGCGGCGGGGTGGTGATAGCGAAAAGACATATCCTGGTGGAACACCACATCATAAATAGTTAACGAGCAGGCTGCGTTGATAGGATAGGTCCACAGATAGCCTTCTCCAACCTCTGGCTCCGGGACAAAAGTAAAGCCTACTCCATTTTTTTCTTCCTGTCCCTTCCGGGCCGGCTTCAGCCCCAACTGGGGCAGATGAGAAAGACATAATTGCTCAAATCCTGTACGCACCGGCATCACCTCCTTTTTGCAATCGGCCAAATGATTTTCGCAATCGACCAAACAAATGGGCAATCACTTGTTTTTGCGAATAAAGGCACTATAATTCTATAAGACGGTTAGTGTATGCTAACCGATAATAACACATAAATGAGAAAAAAGCAAGGGAGGGCAATATGCGTTGAAAAGACTGGTTCATTCGTTCACAGCAAGAAAAATTATGGAACTTCTGCTGACCTTGCTGATTGTAACCTTTCTCTCTTTTTTACTGGTGAAACTTTCTCCGGTGGATGCGGCGGAAGCTTATGCCCGGAGAACTTTTATGTTATACACGCCGGAGCAGCTTGGTGAGCTTCGGGAGGAGATGGGGCTCAATCAGCCACTTCTGGTCCAGTACGGAACATGGGTGGGAGATGCGCTCCACCTTGACTTTGGGACCTCACTGGTCAACGGACACTCTGTTTTAGGCGAGGTATCCCGCGCAATGGGCGTCACACTGAGCATTGTATTGATAGCGGCGGTCATTGAAGCGGCCGGTATTCTTCTTGTAGGAAGCCTGTGCTACTGGTGCAGGCGGAAATGGGCGCACTTGCTATTGGTTTTTATGTGTATTGTGGGCGTATCCATCCCGCCATTCTTCCTTGCCAGTTCCTTTCTCGATGTGTTTGCAGTCCGTTTTGGATGGATCTCCGTGGCCTCCAGTACGGGGCTGATGCGGTATCTGCCTGCGGCCATCTGCTTGGCCGTGGGCGGGATTGCCCTCTACTCTCAGCTTCTCTCTAAAAATATTGAGCGGGAGATGAACGAGGATTACGCGGTGTATGCCCGGTGCCGTGGGCTTTCCGACATGAGGATTCTGTGGACCCATGCGTTGCCCCATGCACTGGCCGGCTTGGCACCCAGCTTTTTGCAAATGGTCGGTATCTCCCTGGCTGGCTCTGCTATCGTGGAGAAAATCTTTTCTTTGCCCGGCCTTGGGTATTCCATCGTGGACAGTGTACTCTACCGGGACACGCCTATGATACACGCCACAATCCTGTTTCTGGCCTTCTTTCTGGTGATTTGCAACACGGTTTCCGACATTCTGCAGCGGATATTCCAGCGCGGTCATTCTGAGGGGGTGGTCCAATGAAAAAGTTACATATCCTTTTTTTAAGCATTTTACCGGCTTTGGTGATCCTGTTCTGCTTTTTAGGTTTTCTGGCTGCTCCCAATAATCCGGAAGAGGTCGTGATTACACAGTCCTTTTTGACTCCCTGCGCGGAATACCCGCTGGGGACCGACCAGTATGGTCGGTGTGTCCTCTCTCGTATTCTGTATGGTGGCTATACCACACTGGGCATCGTTCTGATGGGTTCCGCCATCGTCATGACAGTCGGTATCCTGCTTGGCCTTCTGCTGGGCCAGGGAAAAGCGGGTCGCAATGTATTGTTTGAGAGTATTCTGAATGCGGTTACCGCCATTCCACCCATCGCTTACCTCATTATTTTCATCAGCACATGGGGCAACAGTGTTTCCACCATGGTCGTGGCCCTTACAGTCTCCCTTATCCTGCGGATGATCAAGCTGGTAAAGACCAAGACGGAGTTGGAGTATAGCAAGGCGTATGTCCTGTGTGCGGTGTCCTCCGGTGCTTCCCATTTTCGTATTTTGCTGGTCCACATTCTACCAAACCTCATTCGGGATGCGTTTCGCTTCTCCTGCCTTTCCGCGGGAGAGATGATCCTCTCCATTTCCGGCTTCTCCTTTATCGGTCTGAGTTTGGGAGAAGGGGTCATCGACTGGGGCAGTATGGTGTCCGAAGGACGGACCTCGTTTGGACTGGCGCCGGGGTTGGTACTCTACCCCATGCTGTTTATCTTTCTGTGCGTCCTGTCGTTCAACCTTCTGGGCCGCCAACTGGAGTCAGGAGGGCGAATCGATGCTTGAAGTAAAACATCTCACAGTTCGTTCCAAGGAGGGTCGGCCGCTGGTGCAGGATGTCTCCTTTACCCTCACTCCCGGGAAGCCGATGGGCCTGACCGGAGCCAGCGGCTCGGGCAAGACCACAATTATCAAGGCAGTCATGGGGATTCTGCCCTATGGCTGTGCCATTGAATCGGGCGAGATTCTTCTGGATGGGCAGTCTCTGGAAGGGCTTCCTGCCCGAAAGCGGCGAGAATACTGCGGAACGGTGCTCGGCTTTATCCCACAAAGTCCGATGACTGCCTTTGATCCTCACATGAAAATCGGCGCACAGATGGTGCAAACATTCTGCCTACGCTTGAATTTACCGAAAGCCAAGGCACTGGCGCTGGCCCGGGAACAACTGTTGGCCGTCAACCTGGAAGATACGGAGCGGATTCTTAACGCTTTTCCCAGCCAACTCTCCGGCGGAATGCTCCAGCGGGTGTCTATGGCCTGTCTGGGCGGACTCGCCCCTCGCTATATCCTTGCGGATGAACCTACCTCGGCTTTAGATGAGGAGAACCGAAATCACCTGCTCACTCTGCTACAAGAGACTTACTGTTCTGCCGGCATCCTGTTCGTATCACACGATGTATTGGCCTTGAAAATGCTCTGCCGGGAGACGGTGATTTTAGAGCATGGCACAATCATTGAATGTCAAAATACTGAAGCGTTATTTGCTCATCCACAGAAGGCATGGACCCAGGCGTTTGTTCGGGCAGCAGAAACCCAGAAAGGAGGGGATTGGTCATGGAAGGCTTTGTAGTAGATCAAGTATCCAAAACTTATATGGACGAAAACCAGCGGCCATTCCAAGTCCTCCATAATGTGGCTTTCTCCTGGTCCTCTGGAGAAAATATTGCGGTTCTTGGGGAGAGCGGCAGCGGAAAAAGCACTCTGGCTCGACTTCTGATTGGCATTGAAAAACCGAACAGCGGGACCATCACATGGAACGGGGAAGATATTACCCGCTGGAAGTCGTCCACATGGCGGGAAAAGCGGAAGCATATTCAAGCAGTGTTTCAAGATGCCTCTGGTACATTAAATCCTGCCCGCTCCGTCTATCACAATGTGGAGGAGGCCCTCCGCAACCTAACACATTTGGACAGGAGGCAAAGACAGATGAGAATTGACGAATTGATGGAGTTGACCCATATGGACTCTCATCTGCTTCAAGTCCCGGTTCGTCAGCTCTCCGGTGGAGAACAGCGCCGCCTTTCTCTTCTCCGCGCCCTCTCCATTTATCCGCAATTTCTGGTGCTGGACGAAGTCACCAGCGGGCTGGATCTTCTTTCTACAGATGCGGTGTTGCAGGTCCTGGAGCGTTACCACGAGGAATTTGGCTGTGCCTATCTGCTGATTACCCACGACCGGCAGACGGCGTATCGCATATCCAGCCGGGTTCTCGAATTGAACCGAGGGGTATTCGTGCGGGAAGCTATCCGCACTGAATCCATATAATATCCAAAGAAAGGAACATAACCATGAAAAAGAAATTGCTTTCTCTGATTTCAACGGTACTCTGCCTCTGCGTGGTATTGAGCGCCTGCGGCGGGCCGGCCAACAGTGATCCGTCATCCTCTGCATCCGAAAGCCAAAGCGGAGACAACACCCAAGACAAAACCCTTACCATTGCGACCATGACTGAGACAACCACTCTGTCTCCGCTTTATATGGGCGTTTATAATTACTCCATGTGTACTATGCTCTATGAAACCCTCTTGAAATACGAGGATGGAGAGGTCAAAGGAAATCTGGCTGAATCCTATTCGTTCAATGAGGACGGAACGGTGATGACGCTGACGCTCCGTCAGGGAATCACTTTCCATGATGGAACCCCCTTCAACGCCGAGGCGGTGAAAAAGAATCTGGATTTTATGCACAGCAACCCTCAGTATATGGCCTGCCCCGGTATTTACGATATAGAGAGCGTGGAAGCCACAGACGAGTACACCGTCACTATCACCTATCCGCACCCTTACTACGGTTATGCCTATGACTTCTGCTGGCCGGATGTGGGCGGAATGCAGTCACCCAATCAAATCGTGGAGGGTGATTTCCAGACAGTCCAAGGGTATGTTGGCACTGGCCCTTACATCTATGAAGAATATGTGCCGGGCGAATACACCCGCTTTGTCCGCAATGAGAATTACTGGGGTGAGGAACCTTATTTCGATGAGATTATTGCTCGGTACATCCCGGACTCCACCTCCCGCCTGCAGGCACTCCAGACCGGTGAAATTGACCTGGTTTACGGTAGCTCCATGATTTCTTATCAGGACTACCAGCAGGCCACAGCTCTGAATGGAGTTTCAGGGGCCATTGCGGAAAAGGATACCCGTGCCCGTGATATTACCCTCAACGCTTCCAGCGGTCCTCTGGTGGATGCCCAAGTTCGTCAAGCGGTGTCTCATGCTATCAATAAAGAGGAATTCTCTGATGGCTTAACCTACGGCTATGAGCGGATCGCAGAGATGCCTTTCCCGGAAGGAACGCCCTACACGGACATTGAACTGACGGAATCTTACCCCTACGATCCAGAAAAAGCAGCCGCCCTTTTGGATGAGGCTGGTTGGGTAATGAATGAAGAAACCGGCATCCGGGAGAAAGACGGTGAGACGCTTAACCTGACCTTTATTTATGACACGGCGCAGGACTCTCTGGTTTCCTCCTATGCCACCCTGCTCAAGAGCCAGTTAGAGAAGGTCGGCATCGGGCTGGAGCTCAAGGGTAGCGAGAAGATGGAGTGGTACGCCGAGATGATGGCCGGCAACTTTGACATTACCTATTGGATTGGTGAGTATGAATTTTCCTCACCCCACTGCTTCTTTGGTGCTATGCCCTCCATGACCCCCCATACCTTCTCTCTGAGCCAGGTGGACGGTTCCCAGGAGTTTTTTGACGCTATTACCGCCGTTAAGCAGACGGACGATTCCCATGAGGTTCAGGAACTCTACAATTACCTCATCAACTATGACTTGGGTAATGTGATTGATATTCCGTTGACCTACTACAAAGACCTGATTCTCTACAACACGGATAAGATTGCCAGTTACGAATTTAGTGATGTGCCTGCCTTCTTTGATGTGAGTGGACTACAGCCGGCTGCTTAAAACAAATTAGCTTTTTGATAAAAGCAAGGCCCAATGCAGATTGAGAGTCTACATTGGGCCTTTGCTATTCAGCAAAATTTATTGCTGAAAATGGCAAGCAGCAAAGTTGGCCAAAATCTCCGCTTCAAATTGTAGTATTAGTAGAGGGAGAAAACGAGGGTAGCTTTGTTTGTGGGAATGGTACTTTTTGTAGTCAACGAAGCTGACCGAGTCAAAAATCAAGGAAAGAATACAACATCAGTATGACGCATTGGCAAAGAAAACGTTGGTAGGCGAAGCGAAAAGCTACCGCCGCACTCTTGCGAAACGCGCCTCCCGTCAAAAAGCAAACGGGAGTAGCACCTCCAATCTTTATACCGTGATATAAATGAGAGAGTGGTTTGTACCACAATGCAGTACAAACCACTCGCTGTATCAATAATAATTTCAAAATCTTCCGCCAAGGGAGATTTGCGCCCGTGCGGTGGACCAAGGGGCGGTTCATTGTGAACCACCCAGAAGGACTCACTCTAACAGAGATTTAGATCAGAGAAAAGACATCCATGTGAAAGAAAATGGCGGTAGAATTACGGTTCATCGACATCCAGGCAGTATCCGACTTCCCGCACGGAGCGAATGTAGAACGGGGCATCTGGATTAGCCCGATACAGCTTCTCGCGCAGGTTGCAGATATGAGAACCTATCGTATTGTTTTCGTTTCCTGTAGTGAAATCGCCCCAGACCTGTTCGTAAATCTGTGCGTAGGTCAGCACACGGCCTTTGTTGGTGGCCAGCAGCAGGAGAAT
>NZ_NFJT01000044.1 GCF_002160015.1 Anaerofilum sp. An201
GAAGTGCGAGGAGCTGTCGGAAAGCCTGCAGCGCCGCTTCATCGAAAACGGTATGTCTCGCAGTGAGCTGGAGCAGTTTATCCAGAGAAAGGAGGCATCTGCGTGACAATGATCCAACTGATTGCCTGTGTGGGCATGATCGCCGGGCTTTTTATGGTGCTGAACATTTCGCCCAGCGAGCTTTGCGACAGCATCTTCTCCAGACTGACGGCAGCTCCCGGCAGCATCCGCGCAGACATCAATGAGACAACCAAGCGGAAAAAGGCCGGTTTCTTTCGTCGGGAGATCACGGAAGCCCAGGCGGTATTGGCCGCATCCGGGCGGGAGGGAAAATTCCCCATGGTGTGCATGGCATCTCTGGTGCTGTTTGCCCTTGGCGCCTGCATTGCCATCCTTGCCGGGAACGCCTTCCTCGTCCCCGTACTGGCGGCGGGCTTTATGCTGCTTCCATTCTGGTATGTCAAACTGACGGCCGGAGGCTTCAAAAAGGATGTAGCCGCAGAGCTGGAAACGGCTTTGTCGGTCATCACCACCGCATACCTGAGAACCGAGAACTTCCAGCAGGCCGTAGAGGAAAATGTCCGCTACCTGCACCACCCGGTGCAGGAGGTGTTCCAGCGGTTTCTCACCCGCATCAAGCACATTGACCCGGATATGGATGCCGCACTTCATGACTTGAAATATGCCATCGACAACAAGGTATGGCAGGAATGGTGTGAAGCCGTTTCTGCCTGCCAGACAGACCGCAGCCTGAAAAGCACCCTGACACCTATCGTCAGCAAGCTGTCGGATATGCGGGTAGTCAATGGAGAACTGGAAAATCTGGTCTACGGCCCTCGTAAGGAATTCGTCACCATGGCAATTCTGGTGCTGATCAATATCCCGCTGGTACGCTTTATCAACACGGATTGGTATCACACCCTGGTGGATACCATCCCTGGCCAGATGGTCATCGCCGTCTGCATCGCCGCTGTATTCGTGTCCTTTGCTTTTGTGGTGAAACTGACACAGCCCATCGAGTATCGGAGGTGAGGAAATGGGCGCACTTTTATTTCTGTTCGGTGCCGCATTGGCCTCCGGACTGTATTTTGTCCTTGCCGACCTGCTGAAAATCCCTCGGCTGGCTACGGAACGCGCGCTCATCTCTGCTGGGCGGCGGGAGCGTAGTCTGGTCAAATCTCTGGAAGCATTGATTCTCGGCTGGGCATTGAAGCTGGCTCCGCTGATCCGGATGGATGAGTACAAGTACCGGCGGCTGGAGAACAAGCTCACAGCGGCGGGGCTGGATATGACCCCGCAGGTCTACACAGCCTATTCGATTCTGAAGCCCTGCCTGATTCTGCTGGGCATCATCCCGTGCCTGCTGATTCTGCCCATCCTGAGCCCTCTTATCGTGGTGCTGGCCGTTCTGACCTGGTTCAAGGAGAGCCGTCGTGCTGACGAACTGGTCAAGGCCAGAATGGAACTGATCGAGGGCGAGCTGCCCCGATTTGTCGCCACCATCCACCAGGAGCTGGCCGCCAGCCGGGATGTGCTGCGGATTCTGGAAAACTACAAGAAACACGCCGGACCGGACTTTGGTCGGGAGCTGGATGTGCTGACAGCGGATATGCGGTCCTCCTCCTATGAGGCAGCGCTCATCCGATTTGAGGCCAGAATGGGCTCAGCCATCATTTCGGACATCGTCCGCGGTCTCATCGGCATTCTGCGTGGCGACGATGGCAGGATGTATTTTCAGATGCTCTCCCACGATCTGAAAGCGCAGGAACTGCAGCGGCTCAAAGCCAAGGCCGCGAAGATCCCGCCCAAAATCCGGGTATTCAGCTTTATCATGCTCGTGTGCTTCATGATGACCTACATCGTCATCATCGTGTACCAGATCGTCAACTCCCTGGGGAGCCTGTTCTAAAGGAGGTCGCCATGAGAAAATTACTGAAACGGCGCTCCGGCGAAGGCTATATCGATGTGTGCGTCCTGGTGGTGTGTGCCATGCTGGTGCTGGCACTGGTCGTCCGTGTGCTGCCGGTCTATATCACCAAGCAACAGCTGGACACCTATGCCGTGGAGCTGGTGCGTGAGGCTGAAATCGCCGGCCGGATCGGTACGGAAACCACTCGCCGTGCGGCGGCGCTTACCGACAGCACCGGACTCGACCCCGACATCCGGTGGTCCACCACCGGACGCATCCAACTCAACGATGAGGTCACTGTGACCCTGACGCTGGAAACGGATATCGGCCTCTTCGGGGGGCTGGGCTCATTCCCCATTACGCTGACTGCGGAAGCCACAGGCAAGTCGGAGGTGTACTGGAAGTGAACAGCGTGCCGCTGTCCCCAGTTCGCGCACCAGGAACCAGAACAAACGGGCCTGTATGCCCACGATGAAAGTTGGTGAAACCATTGAAATGCAAGCAGATTTTTCGCCGTCGCTCCGGCGAGGGCGCCCCCATGATTCTGGCCATTGTGCTGGTTTTGCTGATGCTGTTCTGTGCCGTGGCTGAATTCTGCCGGATATGGATGATCGCCCAGGGCGTGAAGGAAGCCGCACAGCAGGCAGTGATCTCCACCGTCAATGACAACTATGACGATGTGTACCACGCCGTGCGGGAGGGTTATGCCGCTGGATGGTATCCGGATGGCACAGGTCGCTGGGATGAGAGCATCGACACCGGCGATGTATATGGTCAGCTTTCCGAAACCCTGGGTTTGGAAAATGCAGCACAGGGTTACCAGAAGCTTTCAGGTGGAGAGGTGGAGTACACGATCTCCGGTTTGTCTGTGGAATTGGAGAATAACGGCCTTAGCTCTGGTCAGAGCGAGGGTTACACCGCTGTGGTGGAGATTCACTTGGAGGTTCCGGTACGCTTTCTCGGAAACCTTCTGCCCTCTGCCAACATGACTTTGCACACGGAGGCAAATTATATACCGCTCTTCTAAAAAGGTTTCTCCTTTGCAATAGACTTCCACAAAAAGATGTGGTATTGTCCACTTAATAAGAAAACGATTCAAGGAGGAATGTGCTATGACAGAAAAGACGAAGAAAATTATCCTCATCTCCATCGGCTGCCTGCTCTGTGTGGCCGTTGCGGTTGGAATTGCCACCCGTTTCGGCGGCAGCGCCGAAGTTCCTTCCGGCGTGGTATCCGATGATCCCACCCAGAGCGGTGATCCCAATGTGGATATCGACAATAACGGCCAGACTGATCTGGATATCCAGGTGGAAACGCCGGACGCATCCGAAACCGATTCCGCCCAGGGTGCTGACTCCAGCGGCTTGGAGCAGACGATCCAGGCCGACCCGGTCAAACCGGAGCAGCCTGAAAAGCCGGAAGCACCCGCCGGAACCTCGACTCTGCCGGAGGATCACGATGCAGAAGATGTACCGGAGGAGGAACGCAAAACCGAGGATGAAGAGCCGCCCACCTATGAGGAGCCGCCCACAGTCACCCCCACCGAAACGGAGCCTGCTGCCGGAAGCACCAACAGTTCTGGGCAGGTCTATGTACCCGGCTTCGGCTATGTGGAGAACAGCGGTGCCAACGAGGGTGGTACTCTGGACGATATGTATGAAAACGGAAATAAGATTGGGATCATGGGTGGAGAATAACATCTCCACTCGCCCACGGCGCAGTCGGAAACGGCTGCGCTATTTTTTTGCAGAAAGGAGTCCTGCATGAGAAAAATTCTTGCACTCTTTTTGTCTCTTGCCCTTCTGGTGGGAACGACCATGCCTGCATTTGCCGCCACCGGCGAGGGAAATATCGACGGCGGTGGCGGCAATATGGGCAATGGTAATTCTTCAAGCTATTGGAATCCCGGCATGGATGGCGTGAGAGTTACTGTGATAAACGCAGAAAGCCATGCCATTGTGGCAACGCCTGTCGATCTTACCAACAAATCCCCCTCGACTGGCATCATCCATTTTGGGAAGGTCTGTAAACTGACCTATAACAGTGGGAGAACGCTTTCGCCGGTTGTGGGTGGTTATTCGTATCGAAATCCCTCTCAAAGTTTGCCCCGCATCATTTCCTCCGGCAGCTATCCGGCCAGCATTGATGCTATCCGCAGCTACTTCACAGATGAGCAGGTCATTCGTTCTTTGGCGGGTTATGTCGGCATGAACTTCGACACTCTGATCAATGGCGACTACAAAATCGTCATTGAGCCGATTGCATACCTGAATTACGACGGACAGCAGTTTGCAATGACTGCCACCGAAGCCGCTCTCTATGACCAAGTGGTTAGTGGTGATCTCCGATACTGGATGGGCTCATTGACCCACCAGAACCTGCCGCTGGCCATCTTTCTGGAGGAAGCCGACCTTGGGTATCCCGCCTGGTCGGGCAGTACCACCAGCAAGGCAAGCAATGAGCAGATCATTTCCTCGCTGGGCATTGGCATCGTTCGCTTCAACGATGAGCTGGAACCACCGGATGTCAATGAGTTTGACTACGAATACCGGGTAGATACCGATGTGATCACTTCCGTGGAGGTATCCGGCGGACAGTCTGACCCGGACAATCCAGTCACCGTGCAGTTTATCATCGAGGGCAATACCTATACGGTCAGCAATGTCTATTACCCGGAGGGAGACAGTCAGCTGGTCTGGGTAAAGTGGCATACGCCGGATGAGCCCTGCGTCTGCACCATCCGGGTCAGAGTCCAGGGCGGCGGCACAGCCCAAAGCACCATCACTGCCAACATCGTGGATCTGGACGGCAACGATCCGCCCAATCCTGTAGCCGATGACCGAAACGATGACTTTACCCTTGTCAGTATCCCAGAGAAAGAAGAAGTGACCTCTGCCTCCTGGGGCATCTGGTCTCCCTGGTGGCAGGAACATTGGGTGTGGGTAGAAAACTGGGAAAAGTGCTGGCATACGGATCGCTGGACAGACAGTGAGGGCAACAGCCACAGCAGCAGTTGGTACCACTGGGTGGATAACGGCTGGTGGGAGGATCAGGGCTGGTGGGAGTTTGATTATAACGGCTACTCTGCCAGCCTGTCAGCTTCCATGGCCATTACACCGGATAGTATGTCGCCGACAGCAAGCGCTACGACCGCCAAAAGCGGTTACGGCATCCAGCAAACTGTGACTGCCCATGTCAGTACTACCCAAAGTTCTGCTGTGACTGCGGCGCAAAATGCCGTGACCTATTTCCCGGAGTTCAACTACGAAGGATTCTGGCGGCTTCTGGACCGAAGCGTCAGCGGCAAACGCTCTACCTTCGCCTTCAAGAATAACCCCTACAGCACTTATAACAGGCCGACCCATTTCACGCCCATCTGGTATCCCGATGGAAGCTATACGCCGTACACCTGGCTTCTGGACTGCTGGACACCGGCAGGAATGTTGTCCATGAACCTCACGGATTCCATTCAGATTTCTGGTGACCTCTGGGAAGACTGGCATATCGCCCCCACAAATTAAGAAACACACAATGGAGGTTAATCTATGCGTAAATTTAACTGCAAACGCCTGGTTGTTATGATGGTCGTGGTGCTGGCCATGGTTTGCCTGACGGCAACCACGGCCTTTGCCGCAGGGACCGGAGATGTGGCCGGTGCCGTAGAGAGCACCTGGACCACTGCATCCGCCCAGATCAAGACTGTGGTCAATAATGTGGTGTTTCCCGCCATCGACCTGATCCTTGCGGTGTTCTTCTTTGCCAAGCTGGATACCGCTTATTTCGAGTATCGGAAGTCCGGTCAGTTTGAATGGGCGGCTCCGGCCATCCTCTTTGCCTGTCTGGTGTTTACTCTGACGGCGCCCATGTATCTCTGGGACATCGTGGGCATCTAAGGAGGGCATATGAACTTTTTTGAGCAAGAACTTCACAAGATTGTTGCCCCGAAGTATCCGGATGCCACCTATGTAGGCCGGGCCTGCTATGTGCGCCTGGATGAGTTGAATCGGGCAAAGATTCAGTTCGTCACAGGAATTGTGGCAAATCAATACCATGGCCTTCGCATCTCCATTCTGAATCGGAACGAAGGCCAGGTGGATGCGCTGCTCTTGAATCTTTCCGACATTCTCGGTAAAAAGCAGACCAGCAACCCGAACTTCCGAAATGGGATCAATCCCTACATCTGGGATGACTACGGGAAAGCGGATTGGTATGTCTACCATCCAAACAGCCAGGACTACCAGCAGCTCACGGATGCGGTGTCGGACTATCTGGAGGTGTTTCAGGGGCAGACCCAGACGGATGCCCCCCAGTGGCAGCAAACCATGTAAGTAAGTGACCCAGGGGCCGTACCAACTGTACGGCCCCTGGCCCTTTATCCCAAGCAGTTGGTACGGCCTCGCCCCGAAAAGAGGTGAGCGAACCATTGTTTATTTGGGATTTTGTTGCCGATACCGTCCTCGGTCAAATCGTTGACTGGATCTATGGCCAGGTCATGGGCTTCCTCGGAAACTTCTTTGCCGAGATGGGGAACATGGGCGTCGAGCTGTTCGAGATGAGCTGGGTGCAGAGCGTTGTATTGTTTTTCTCCTATCTGGCCTGGGCGCTCTACGGCACCGGCCTGGTGGTGGCCTGTTTTGAATGTGGCATCGAATACTCCTCCGGCAGAGGAAATGTCAAGGAGATTGCCCTCAACGCCATCAAGGGCTTTATGGCGGTAAGCCTGTTTACCGTAGTACCGGTTCGGCTCTATGAGCTCTCTGTCACGCTGCAGGCCAGCCTCACCGCCGGAATTACCGGGTACGGCACCTCCATTGGCGAGGTGGCGACTGAGATTGTCGACACACTCAGCGGAGTAGATTCTCTGACAGGCATGACATCCGGCTCATACTTTGGGTTTGCATCCATCACCAGCCCGATCATGCTGCTGTTCTGTATTATCTTGATGGCCTATGCGGTGATCAAGGTATTCTTTGCAAACCTGAAGCGTGGCGGTATTCTTCTGATTCAAATTGCGGTAGGCAGTCTCTATATGTTCAGCGTGCCCCGTGGCTATACCGACGGCTTCATCCAGTGGTGCAAGCAGATCATCGGCCTGTGCCTGACCGCTTTTCTGCAATCCACCATATTGATAGCCGGATTGATGGTGTTTAAAGATAATGCGCTTCTGGGCCTTGGCCTGATGCTGTCCGCAGGTGAGATCCCCCGCATCGCCGGCACCTTCGGTCTGGACACGACTACCCGTGCCAGTATCATGTCCGCAGTCTATACTGCCCAGGCCGCAGTCTCCACCACAAGAACTATCGTACAGGCGGTAGCCAAATGAAAACGCTGACCATGGGCAGCCTGTTTGACGGGATCGGGGGATTCCCGCTGGCCGCTATTCACAACGGCATTGTTCCTGTATGGGCCAGCGAGATCGAAGCGTTCCCTATAGAAGTGACCCGGCTTCGATTCCCCGATATGGTCCATGTAGGCGATATCACAAAGCTTGACGGTGCGGAGTTGCCGCCGGTGGACATCATCTGCGGCGGCTCTCCCTGTCAAGACTTGTCTGTGGCCGGAAACCGTGCCGGTCTCTCCGGCGCGCGCTCCGGCTTGTTCATGGAACAGGTCAGACTTGTAAAGGAGATGAGAAATGCAGAACGATTACGAAACAGGACAGCTCTCGATATACGACCTCGATTCATGGTGTGGGAGAATGGTGTGACACGTTCCTGACTGAAAAGGTCAGGCGCAAGACTGAAAGGATGGTGAAAAAACACTTGCAGAACTAATGGCCCGATGGGTGGAATGACGGGGTAACGCCCTGAAACGCCCACACTGATACTCCGACTGGCGCAGATGAAGCAAATAAATCTGTGTCAGAAGCTCGGTGAAGTCGGCAGAGAGCAACCGTAAATCATAGTCTATGATACGAAACCTGTCCAGAGGTGGATGGTGTTGCCTATATGCCGGGTGTCTCATGTTCATGGTAAGAATGTGTGCAGAACACTGACGAACTTCCGAATGTAAGGGTCTAAACCCAGAATGTGTCGAAAGGCACTACCCGCCATAGCGGGGTGTCCGTGGATGAGTAAAAGTCGTTTTTATGAAAGTCCATCTACTGTTACAGGCAGTAAGGCGAAAGCCGGACACAGGCTCAAAGGGAGTACCTAAAAGCATGAAATGATAGGGCCATTGGAACGTGGAAAGCTGGGAGCGTGGAGACTGTTGCAGTCAGAGAAGCGCTGGGCGGGAAGTCATAACCGTCCTTTATTCCAGTGAGAGTAGAGGCACAGTACCGTAGAAATCATGGAAACATGATTGAGGGATAGCCTCAAGTCGAGATAACAGCTAAATTTGAAAACGCAATAAACACAGCTTCGAATATGACAAAGAAAATCCGCCGAAAAGGAGTGGATGCCTGTGTTGACTTCGGAGCGGAAGAAACCCAAGCGAAGCAAAATCCGTTATGCGGAATACTACGACCTGCAAAAGACCCTGGACAGTCTGTATGCCGATAGTTCAAAAGGCAAAGTGTTTACTCACCTTATGGAACTCATCTCCAGTAAGGAAAATATAAGAATGGCATTTCGGACAATCAAAGGGAATACAGGGAGCGGTACCGCAGGAGTAGATGAGCGCACCATACAAGACCTTGCCAAATTGAGCGAGGAGAGATATGTGGCGCTGATTCAAAAGCAGTTCAAGAGCTATCATCCCCGCCCTGTCCGCAGGGTGGAAATCCCCAAACCAAACGGAAAGACCCGCCCCCTTGGAATTCCGACCATCGTAGACCGCATCGTGCAACAATGTGTCCTGCAAATCTTGGAGCCAATTTGTGAGGCGAAATTTTATGACCATTCCTACGGATTCAGGCCGAATCGCTCCACAGAACATGCCATAGCCAGATGTAACCAGCTAATACAGCTATCGCATCTGCATTATGTTGTGGACATTGATATAAAAGGCTTCTTTGACAATGTAAACCACACAAAGCTGATTCAGCAGATGTGGAAAATGGGAATCCAGGATAAGCGACTTCTGTGCATTATTCGGGAAATGTTGAAAGCCCCCATCGTGATGCCTAACGGAGAATTTCTCCATCCAAGCAAAGGAACGCCGCAAGGCGGTATTCTCTCCCCGCTGTTGTCCAACATCGTTCTTAATGAACTGGACTGGTGGATTGCGTCACAGTGGGAATGGATGCCAATGCACGGAGGCGCAAAATATACTTACCTTAACGCAAACGGCAGCATCAATCGGGGTTATCAGTACCGATTGCTGAAAGAAAGCCACCTAAAGCCCGTGTTCATCGTCCGGTATGCCGATGATTTCAAGCTGTTCTGTGGAAACCGCAAAGACGCATTTTGTCTATATGCGGCAACAACGCAATGGCTAAAGGAGCGGTTGAAGCTGGACATCAGCCCAGAAAAATCTAAGGTAGTGAACCTAAAGCGCCACTATTCTGAATATCTGGGATTCAAGATGAAAGCACAGCGCAAGGGAGATAAGTATGTTGTCCGGTCTCACATGAGCGATAAAGCGCAGAAAAGAGCAAAAGACCAACTGGCGAAGTGCATCAAGGCAATCCAACATCCTAAAAGTGAGCAAGACCAGCACAGACAAATCTTCCGTTACAACTCTATCGTAATTGGAATGCACAATTATTATCGTGTTGCTACCTGTGTCAATCTGGACTTTTCGCCCATCGCATTCGCCATCGGTAAGCAAATGAAAAACCGTTTGGGTAATCAGGGGTTAAGCAAACAGGGTAAATTAGAAAAGGGCTACATCAGGAGTAAATACGGCAACAGCAGTCAAATCCGTTTCCTGAAAGGTCATCCGCTTATACCAGCGGGATATATCCGGCATAAGAACCCATTGGGGAGAAAGCGGAGCATCAATCGCTATACAGAGAGCGGCCGAGAGGAAATTCATCGGATGCTCGGCGTCAATGTGGAAATTCTCACATGGCTGATGCGCAATCCAAGGCTGGGCCAGTCTGTGGAGTATGCGGACAACCGTATCTCTCTATATGCGGCACAGTATGGAAAATGCGCTGTCACAGGCAGAACGCTCAGCCCCCATGAAATTCACTGCCATCACAAGCGCCCTAAGGCGGCAGGCGGAACAGATGCCTACGCAAACCTTGTTATCGTCAGCGAGACTGTTCATCAACTTGTTCATGCCACGGATGAAAAAACCATTTTCCGTCTGCTCCAAACCCTGTCACTGGATACTCAACAGCGAAAAAAGCTCAACAAACTGCGAGAGCAAGCAAATCTGAACGCAATCTAAAACAGTCTAACCGCAACGAAGTGTGTAAATTGTGTTTGAAACAAAATACTGTTATCCCGATGGAACGCCGTGTGAGGGGAAACTCTCATGCACGGTGTGGAGTGGGGGAAAATCCGAAGATTACTTCAAAGGATTACCTATCACTATTTCCCGGAGCCTTCTCCAGCGGAACACCAAAAGGAGAGGATTTCCGGATCGTCCTCGAGGAGATCGTCCGAATTAAAGTCAGTGGTGTTTCAATCCCTCGACCTGACACCGGGCGCTGGGAACCTGCTGGGCGAATTCTATTGGGAGCTGATTTCTCCCTGGCGTGGAGATGCCTTGACGCTCAATACTGGGGTGTCCCCCAGAGAAGAAAAAGAATCTTCCTTGTCGCAGATTTTGCAGGACGATCCGCCGGACAAATACTATTTGACCAGGAAAGCCTGCC
>NZ_NFJT01000045.1 GCF_002160015.1 Anaerofilum sp. An201
AGCGTGTACGAAAGAAAGAATCCGCTATGCTTTTGGCCAGTCAGAATCTGGAGGACTTTGACCAGGAAGGCGTCCGTGAGATGACAAAGCCCCTGTTCAGCATCCCGCCTCACCAGTTTCTGTTCAACGCCGGCTCCATTGACAAGCGCTCCTACATGGATATGCTCCAGCTGGAGGAGTCGGAATACAATCTCATCAAGTTTCCCCAGCGCGGCGTCTGCCTGTACAAGTGCGGCAATGAGCGATACCTGCTGGAGGTCCACGCCCCGGCCTACAAGGAGAAACTCTTCGGAACGGCAGGTGGTCGCTGATGGCTGTACCTGCGGCAATCGCAAAGGCCGCCGCCTTGCTCCTCACCAATGAAAAGGCCCGAAAAGGTGTGGGCTGGATTCTGGTGGCAGTCTTTTCACCAGTCATCCTTTTAATCGCGCTGCTCTGCTCCCTTGGCTCAGGCGGGGCGGAGCATAACAATTACTCGGTGGAAGCGTGCTTCTATGGAGCGGAATTCTCCGCCGAAGTCCCGGCGGAGTTCCGATATCACATCGAGGAGATGCGCTCGGCCTTTTCTCTTCTGGATTCGGCGGTGTCCTCTGCCAACGGGCAGATGGACAGTGGCAACAGCCTTGACCCAATCAGAGTCAAGGCTGTTTTTTATGCTCTCTGCTTTGGGGAGGACGCCCCGTCCACACGGGCGGCCAACAGCTTTGTGGAGTGCTTCTACACCACCGAAACCCGAACACGAACCGTGGAAGTGACTCTGGAGGACGGGACCACAAGTACAGAGGAAGAAGAATACACCGTCGCGGTGCCAGTCTCTCTGTCCCAGGCCTACGCCAATCTGGAAGCCCATCTGGGCAGAGAGATCACGGAAGATGACAAGAGCAACATCGATCACATCTATACCATGATAGCCGGTACCGTGGGAGGCGGCAGCTACAGCGGCGAGTATCTCAGAGGGGATGGGAGCAGCATAGAGCTGGACATCTCAGCCTTCACCGATCCAACCACCAAGAACGCCGCAGACCTTGTGACCTACGCCATCCACGCCTGGGAGTCCGGCTGGGGCTATGTCTGGGGAACATACGGCAATGTCCTTACCGATTCGCTCTTCGCCTACAAGCTGGAGCAGTACCCGGATGGCGTTGGTGCCTACGCAGATTTCATCCGGGCCAATTGGCTGGGAGGCAGAACCACAGACTGCGTGGGCCTGATCAAAGGGTACGGATGGCTCAATCCCGACACCATGACCATTGAGTATGGGACCAACGGGATGCCGGATCTTGGCGCCAACCAGATGTACTATAACGCCTCAGTATCCGGAACCATCGACACCATGCCCGATATCCCCGGCCTCGCTGTCTGGCATGACGGCCACATCGGCGTGTACATCGGTGACGGTTATGTGATTGAAGCTATGAATACCAAAAAAGGTGTGGTGAAAACAAAGCTGGAGGGTCGGGGCTGGACCCACTGGCTGCAGATCGAATACATCAACTATGACTGAGAAAGGAAGTGCCAATGAAGCAAGTGAACCTGACCATCACCTTCGACGAGGAGAAGCTCTCTGCGCTCAAACGCTATATGGGCAAGAAGGAGCTTGACCTGGATCGTGAGATGACGGATGCGCTGGTGAAGCTCTATGAAAAATATGTGCCCGCCCCTGTGCGGGAGTATATCGATGAGAGCGATGTAAGCGCCGCCGCTCCGAGCAAGCCCCGGCGCAGCCCGAGAGCCGCCGCACCGAAGCCTGACCAGGAACCGGAGGTGATCCAGTGAACAAAGATGAGATCGCCATGGATTACAAGAAGGAGCTGAAGAAGCGGATCAGCGCCGACTATGAGCGCCGGGTCAAGCAGTGGATGGCGGCCGATCCCTCTCAGCTGATCGATGCCGCTGAGGAGATCACCGCCGCACGGTTGATCCACGACAATATCGAGGACGCCATCAATGAGGAGGACGCCAGATTTCTGCTGGGGCTGGACGAGCCGCTGGATGAGCTGGCAGACCGCTGGATTGCGGAGAATGGTCTGGATGCCTCCCATGGTGAGGAGCTGCTCCACTGCGTCTGGACACTTCGGGAGGATCTGACTGATGACGCAGGCCCACGCACTGTTCGTGATTTCCTGGCCACCCATGTTGGCGGCGTCTTTTCCCTGATGACTCCGTGCGGCTTTGTGCCTCTGACCGCAGCCCAGGCGGAAGGACTGATGAGCGGCCAAAGTGCTGCGGCGCATCCCGGCGTGCCCGGTATCACGATGTCGCTCTCTGCCGACGATCTTCTCAGTCAGACGGTCAACAGCGCCAACTACGCAAACGGCGTGTGGCACCTCCTGACCGAGTACCCTGAGATGAAGCAGTGTGGGCCGGAAATGGGAGGAATGCAATGAGGGGCCGTGAGATCACACTCTGGCTCGACGAGCGGTGGTACGACGCTCTGAGCAAACAACTGAAGGGGGAAACGCTGGAGGAGCATCTGGAGAATGTCCTTGATGAAATGTGCAACCAGCTTCCTCAGCGGAAGTACGAGCGCATCAGCCATGAGCTCTGGGCGGAGCAGCAGACGGAGAAGGAGGCTCGGGAGGCCGCACGGCGCTTCGCTGTCTTTCATGTCACGGAGAGCGGCAGCTCCGATTATATTTTTGCCGAGGAAAATCTTGAGCTGCTCCGGGTCGCCCGCCGTCTGCGCAGCTACATCCGCAAGCCGCCCGGCGAAGCGCCCCACCGCTTTGTCGAAACGCTGCTGCACACCCAGCGGATCTCTCAGGAGGAGTTCAACTCCTATGTGTCGGAGCGGCTGAACAACACCGGCCGGGTGGTGGGTGCCTACGACATCGACCTCGACAGCGGAGATATGGAGGCCGTCAACATCATGGATGGCTGGAAGCGGTTCAGAATCCGGGATGTGAGCACCGCCGCCTACTTCGCCATGAAGAAAGGCAACGCCGCACCGGATGAAAGATGGCGGATCTTCCTGGACCGGCTGGAGGAGAGGGCGCTCAACCAGGAGCCGGAACCGGAATACCTTACTGGCAGTCGGCGGCTCTGCGCCGAGGACATCTCCTTCGCCGAGGACATTATTCAGAACGACAACCTGCTGGAGTTCTACATGGAAGTATCGTTCAATGCGGATCAAGTGTTCGGAACTGATGTCTGCACCTCCGAGAATGACGACTGGCTGAACATCTATGCCAACTACGATCTGGATGCCCGTCGTGTCTGTGACACGCTGGAGGTGTATCTGCAGCGTGGCAACGGCGACGAGGAGGCATTCAAGTACCGGCTCAGCGCCGAGGAGCAGGCTTTGCTCCTCACCAAGATGAACACCTACTGTCAGGAGCACTGGGGCCAGAGTCTGGAGGAGTGCAATGCAGACTATCTGGCGGAGCAGAGCCAGGAACTCCCAGAGATGCAGATGTAGCCCCCGTTGCCCCCTGTGAGCCGCTGTGTGCGGCTTTCAGCGGCCAGTCGACCGTGTACCCCTCCAGAGGGAAACGGGCGGAATTTGGGGCGCTTTCCAAGGGAGCGGGAAGCTGACGAAAGCAAAGCAGGAGAAAGAGCCGGGGACAATGCCGCCCCCGGCTCTCCCACTTCTGCCCGCAGTGCGGGCAGTTTCCGGCTTTTTGCAGCGGGGACAATCCGGCGGGTGGAAAGAGCTGTTGGACCCTATGATGCGGGGAAGTCCCGCTGTAGCAAGGGTTCTCAGCGGGGACTTGACGAAAAAAAGGAGTGGTTTTACTGAAGTCTGAAAGCAGAAAAACGAAGAAGGGGTTCTGGATCTCTGAGGATCTGGACGAGAAGGTAGACATCTACCTGCGCCTCGACAACTGCGCCAGCCGGAGTGAATTCGTGGAGAATGCGCTCCGGTTTTACATCGGCTATCTGAACACGAAGAACGCCGGCGGCTTCCTGCCCGAAGCACTCTCCGCCATGCTCACCGGCACCCTGGACAATTTTGCCGGACGCATGGGCTCGCTCCTGTTCAAGCAGGGTGTGGATCTCAATGTGCTGGGGCAGATCATCGCCTACGACACCGATATCGACGAAGGCGAGTACCAGCGTCTGCGGGGACGCGCCATTCGGGATATGAAGCGCACCAACGGACGCATCTCGTTCAAGGATGCACTGGACTTCCAGAAGTCGGTGTAACCCATGGCAAAGCTCGTACAGAAAAGCGGCTACATCAAATCCGAAAAGGCCGGCGGGTACATGAAGTACATTGCCACCCGCGAAGGTGTGGAGAAGCTGACCGGAAATGGTCCCGTCACCAAGGGCCAGCAGGAGCTGATCCAAAAGCTCCTGCATGATTTCCCTGATGCCGTGGAGCTGTTCGAGTATGAGGATTACCGCAAGGCACCTACCCTTGGTACCGCATCAGCCTTCATCACCATGGCGCTGGATGCAAACCTCCATGAGATAAATTCAGAGAGCGGATATATGTCCTACATTGCCACCCGCCCCCGTGTGGAGCGCCGCGGGGCCCATGGCCTGTTCAACTCCGCCGCCGCAGTAGACCTCGACGCAGCCATGTCTGAGCTGGAAGCCCATGACGGAAATGTGTGGACCATCATCTACTCCCTACGCCGTGAGGATGCTGCCCGGCTGGGGTACGACAATGCGGACGCATGGCGCGGCCTGCTCATGATGCACGCACAGGATCTGGCCAAGGCCATGAAGATACCGGCTGATCACTTCCGCTGGTATGCGGCCTTCCACAATGAGGGGCATCACCCCCACATCCACATGATGGTCTGGTCAGACGATCCGAAGGAGGGCTTCCTGACCAGGGAAGGCATTGCGGCCATGCGCTCCAAGCTGACCAACACCATCTTCCGGGATGAGATGATCCAGATCTACGAGCGGAAGGATGTTGCCTATAAAGAACTGATCGAAGCGGCGCAGGATACCATGCGGGAGCTGATTCAGAAGATGGAGCATCAGCTCTGCGACAACCCTGTCATCGAGAAGCAGATGCGCCAGCTGGTGCAGGCGCTGGAAACCACCACCGGGAAAAAGCAGTATGGCTATCTGAAGAAACCGCTCAAAGCATTGGTGGACACCATCGTGGACGAGCTGGCCCGGCAGCCGGAAGTAGCAAAGTGCTATGAAACCTGGAATCAGATCCAAGATGAGCTGAACGAGTGCTATGGCAGCCGTACACCGCGGGAGCATCTCCCGCTCTCTCAGCAGAAAGAGTTCCGCCGGATTAAAAACGATATCATCCGGGAGGCCGAGAACATCCGCCTCGGCCTCCCGACTTTTGAAGATGAGAAGATGCAAGATGAGCCGGAGCCGGAGGCGGCACATGAGGAGCAGCGATCCAGCAGCGTATATGAACAGGCTCGACGCTATCGTGCCGCCAAAACAATCCTGCGGGATGTCTATGCGCTGGACGAGGAACACGCCGAAGCTGTCCGAGCGCTGGAGCAGCTCTGGGCGGATGGATACACGGTGGCGGCGCATCAGCTCGGCAAGTTTTATCGGGATGATCTCTCCACCATGCGGGATCATGAAAAAGCGGAGCGTTGGTTTCGCTTATCCGCAGAGGCCGGAAATGACTTTTCGGCATACGCACTCGGGAAGCTCCTGCTCTCTCAAAAGCGCACCGATGAGGCGGTGCGCTGGCTGGACAAGGCCGCCGGGCATGGGAATCCGTTTGCCCAATACCGCCTTGGGAAGCTCTGTCTCACCGGTGAGTCCGTAAAGAAGGATGTGAGAAAAGCTCTGGAGTACCTGACTGCCGCCGCCAGACAAGGAAACCCGTTTGCTCAGTACACACTGGGCAAGCTGTATCTCCTGGGCCGGGATGTGGAACAGGATCGGGAGCAGGCCAGGGATTGGTTCACCCGCTCCGCTGCCCAGGGCAATGCGTATGCTCAATTCTTCCTTGACCGCTTTGACCAGTTCCGAGATCCGTCCGTCATGCTGGCGGCAACCAAGCTGCTCCATCACATGAGCCGGATCTTCCGGGACAATTCCATGCCGCCTCGCAATCCGGCAGGGATTCGCATTGATTCCAAACGGCGCAAGCGACTGACGGAAAAGCGGATGGCCATGGGCCACAAGGCGGATGATCATGAGGAGCAGGTATCCTATCAGCAGACCATGTAACAGGAGGAGCCTATGTCGACTTACATTCATTTCACGGAAGAACAGAAGCAGCGAGCCGCCTCCGTTGATCTGGAGGAGTTCCTCCGCTGCCGGGGCGAAAAGCTCCTTGCCTCCGGCAGAGAGAAACGGCTGGCCCGTGACCATAGTGTCACCATCCGCGGCAACGAGTGGTACGATCATGCCGAGGAGCGGGGCGGCCACGCCGTCAGCTTCGTGCAGCGGTTTTATCACCTCAGCTATCCGGAGGCGGTGACCATGCTTCTGGGAGGCGAGCTGGGAACGATTTATCCCTCTGCCGAAGAACGGGTAGAGGAGCCGCCGAAGCCCTTTGTCCTTCCGCCGGCCAATTCCAATATGCGCCGGGTCTATGCCTATCTGGTCAAGCACCGGAATATCGACCGGAGCGTTGTGGCGCACTTTGCAAGAGAGAAGCTGCTGTATGAAGACGCCGATTACCACAATGCGGTTTTCGTGGGTACGGATGAAGACGGCGTCCCCCGCCATGCCCACAAGCGCAGCGCCAACAGCTTCGGCAAAGCCTTCCGGCTCAATGTGGAGGGCTGCGATCCCCGCCACAGCTTCCACCACATCGGCACAGATGGGAGCCTCTATGTGTTCGAAGCTCCCATCGATATGCTCTCCTACATCACGCTCCATCCGGAGGACTGGCAGAGCCACAGCTATGTGGCCTGCTGCGGCACCTCCATTCAGCCGGTGCTGAAGCTGCTGGAGCGGCAGCCGCAAATCAATACGGTCCTGCTCTGCCTCGACAATGACGAGGCTGGCCATCTGGCCAGCCGGCGCATGAAGGAACAGCTGGCAGAGAGGTACACGGTGGAAAGGCTCATTCCCGCACACAAGGATTGGAATGATGATCTGACCGCTGAGGAACCGTCCTACGCACAAGTCATGCAGTAAATAACAACAACGCACACCACTTCCTGTTCGCCCGAAGTAGGCCGTAACAAGAGTGATGTGCGCATTCAGAAGTATGGAACCGAGCAGGAAGTGGTGTGCCCTGAAAGGGGTTAACCATGCCACACCAAGTCCTGATTTTGTTGGCCGCCGGCGGGCTGATGTTTCTGGTCATCGGCTGTCTGGCCGCCTTGTCCCACTACTATACCCTGAGCGGGATCAAATCCAAAACGGTCGGCGACGGCCAGCACGGCACCGCAAGATGGGCCACAGCCAAAGAGATCCGGCAGACCTATGCCCATGTCCCCTTCGAGGTGAAGAAATGGCGCAGCGGCCAGAACCTGCCCACGGAGCAGGGGCTGGTGCTGGGGTGCAAGGGAAAGAAAGGCGAACTCACCGCCCTCGTGGACAGCGATGACATCCACTGCCTGATGATCGGCGCTTCCGGCATCGGCAAGACCGCATATTTTCTCTATCCCAATCTGGAGTACGCCTGCGCCAGCGGCATGAGCTGGCTGGCGCTGGACAGCAAGGGCGACCTCGCCCGCAATTACGGCGCCATTGCCAAGAACTGCTATGGGTATCAGAATGTGGCCGTGATCGACCTGCGAAATCCCACCCGCTCGGACGGAAACAATCTGCTGACTCTGGTCAACCGGTATATGGACATTGCCCGGAATGACCCGAACAATCTCGCGGCCCGGGCCAAGGCCGAGAAATACGCCAAAATCCTGTCCAAGACCATCGTCAATCCGGACGGCGATGACAGCAACCGCGGCCAGAACGCTTTCTTCTACGATGCGGCGGAAGGGCTTCTCACCTCGGTCATCCTGATGCTGGCCGAGTTCCTGCCGCCCGATAAAGACCACCCCCAGGAGCGCCGCCATATCGTCTCCGTGTTCAAGCTGGTGCAGGATCTGCTGGAGCCCAGCCGTGTCAAGGGCAAGAGCCACTTCCAGCTCCTGATGGCAAAACTGCCGCCGGATCACAAGGCGAGGTGGTTTGCCGGTGCCGCCCTCAACAGCGCCGAGCAGGCAATGGCCTCCGTCATGTCCACCGTGCTGTCCCGCTTGAATGCCTTTCTGGACAGCGAGCTGGAGCAGATCCTGTGCTTCGACAGCGCCATTGACGCTGAGAAGTTTGCTTCGGAGAAGTCTGCCATCTTCCTGATCCTGCCGGAAGAAGACACAACCAAGAACTTCATGGCCGGTCTCATGATCCAGAACCTGAGCCGGGAGCTGTTCGCTGTGGCCGATGAGAACGGCGGCAAGCTGAAAAACCGGGTGGTGCTTTTCTGTGACGAATTCGGCACCATGCCCCCGTTTGATATACTGCCCCTTTTCTCCGCTGGACGCTCTCGCCGGTTAACGCTCGTGCCGATCATCCAGTCCTTAGCGCAGCTCGAAAAAAACTACGGGAAAGAGGGCTGCGAGATCATTCAGGACAACTGCCAGGACACCATCTTCGGCGGCTTTGCACCCAACAGCCAGACCGCCGAAGTGCTGTCCAAAGCCCTGGGCAGCCGCACCGTCCTCTCCGGCTCGGTGAGCCGTGGCAAGAACGATCCCAGCCAGAGCCTGCAGATGATGGAGCGCGCCCTGCTGACGCCCGACGAGCTAAAATCCATTCCCAAGGGTAGCTTTATCGTCATGAAAACCGGCACTCATCCCATGCGGACCCGGCTCCAACTCTTCTTAAACTGGGGCATTACCTTCGGGGAGCCGTATGTGGTGCCGGAGAGAGCCAGCCGAGCGGTGGCCTATGCCAACCGGGTGGATCTGGAGCGGAATCTCCCGCAGCTCAGTGAGCCGGAGGAGATGGACGAAAGCCGCGGCTATGCGGTATCCAGCCGGGGCGGCATCGCCCATGCTCCGGCTCAGGAGAGGGCTGTAAAAAGAGGAAAGCAAATGAAGACATTCGGAGAGGAGGAACGATGAGTTACTTCGGAACGATTTACGCCGACACTGAGCTTCCCTCCAGAGCGAAGGCGGTCTATATGTACCTGCGGGATCGCTCGGATGCCGAGGGAAAGTGCTGGCCGGGCATTAAGACCATTGCCTCGGACATGAAGCTGTCCCGCTCCACGGTCAAGCGGGCGCTGCACGATCTGGAGCGGCACGGATATCTGAAAAAGGCTTCCCGCCAAAGAGCAAACGGGAGCAGCACCTCCAATCTTTATACCGTGAAATAAAAGAGCGAGTGGTTTGTACCACAATGCAGTACAAACCACTCGCTGTATCAATAATAATTTCAAGATCTTCCGCCAAGGGGGAATTGCGCCCATTCGCTGGACTCAGGGGCGGTTCATTGTGAACCACCCAGAAGGTCCCACTCTATCAGAGATTTATGACAGAGAAAAGACATCCATATGAAAGAAAATGATGGTAGAATTACGGTTCATCGACATCCAGGCAGTATCCGACTTCCCGCACGGAGCGAATGTAGAACGGGGTATCTGGATTAGCCCGATACAGCTTCTCGCGCAGGTTGCAGATATGAAAACCTATCGTATTGTTTTCGTTTCCTGTAGTGAAATCGCCCCAGACCTGTTCGTAAATCTGTGCGTAGGTCAGCACACGGCCTTTGTTGGTGGCCAGCAGCAGGAGAAT
>NZ_NFJT01000046.1 GCF_002160015.1 Anaerofilum sp. An201
GCCTACGGCGAGGACAGGACCGACAAAATCCACGCCTATCACCGTGCAGTTATAGGGCATCCCCTGCAGTCCTCCCTCCTCATTGCACAGGATCGCGGCGTCCGAAAACAGGGTGACAGTTTCGATATAGCCGCCCACCGCCTTCTGGAGAGCCTGCAGGCTGTCTTCGATCTCCACGATCCGGGCCGCTTTGCCCGGTTCTTTGTATACCGCTTTCATTGTTTGCTCACCTCCAACTGTATGGCCGTATCCATGCCGGCAGCAAAGCCCTCTGCTTTGGCCAGAATGATATCCAGCATAGCCCACTGGTCGTCCTCGAAGATGTCCACACCGGCGAAATTATCCACGAAGGCTTGCAGGCCCTCCAGGCCCGTCTGCAGCTCCTTCAGGACGTTGTTCGGATCAAGCCCCGGCTTCTATGTTGTGTAACACTTTTTGCAGGCCTCCCCGCGTTTTGGGCTTTCGGATCATAGCCCAGGAATTCCGCCTGCTTCTTGCGGGCGTCGGCCACCCACTTGGCGGCGGTACCCTGCGGCACGCCCAACCGCTCGCAGGCTGCTGCGGTGCTCTCGCCCCCCAGGATCACCGCCTTGGTCAGCTGATCGCGCACGGCCTGGTCATAGCTTTTCACGGCCCGCTTTGCGGCAGGTTTTTTCGCGGCCGGCGCGGGTGTGCCAGGCGCTTCTTCGATGCCCAGCACCTGGCGGATCTCTGTTTCCTTGCACGCGTAGAGGTCGGCCAGGATGCCGATCTGCTTTTGAGGATTCTTTGCGTCGCGATAAGCGGCGCGAATCTCACCAATCTGTTCTTTATTCAGCATCCGAATCCCTCCTCTCCTTGACGCACACGAAGGCTACCTGTGTAAGCCGGTTCACTTCATCGGCAACCTTCTGGATATCCATCCGATCCTCATTCACCGTGTCCAAGAGTATAGATTTGCAACGATCCAGCGCCGCTATCAGAGCCGGGGCCTCCATGAGGCTGAAACCGTTGACCAGCCGGATGAACTGTTCCAGGATTTCCATGGACAGCTGCACCATAGCAGCGGCTTTTTCCTCCCGGTTTTCGGTGTCCACCAAAGACGCAATCTTGCGGCGGTACGCATTGTAATCGATCATGGTGATTCTCCTTCCAATTATTCCAGCACCGGCAAGCCCGTCCGGGTGCATTCCGGTGCGAACTGTATTCTTTCGTCTGCTTTCAAGTGTATGTAACGGGTGATGAGTGTACGGGCGGCGTCGGCGCTGTAGCACACGGCCGCCAGATAGCCCGCATCCTGCAGGCGGTGCAGCCAGTCCCGCTGTGCAGCGGTGGGGCGATTGGGGTGTACTTTCATCTCGATCCGCAGGCCGTGGTATGCCCCGGCCGGAAAATCCAGCACCAGATCCGGCACACCACTGCGCAATCCGGCCGCTTTGGCCATCCCGGCGGCAGCGCGGCCCCGCTTGCCCTCGTTGGGCACGTGGTAGAGATTGCGCAAAGCGGGCCAGGCGGCTGCCTGCAGATCAGCCCAGGCGATCACCGCCGCCTGCTCCTCGTCCTCGCGGCGCTTGGGGGTGTACTTACCCATGCGGCACCTCCCTATCCCTGCGAAAACACACCCGCAGCCATGCCAGTTCCAGCTTCTTGAGAAAGCCGGTCAGCTTGTCCATCTCCTTCTTGGAGAGATGGAACCCGTTTTCCGGCGCCAGGATAATCTCGTCGGCCTCCAGGCGCCAGGTGCATTGGCTGCGCATGGGCTGCACGTCCTCCGTCATGCCCAGCTGGCCGGCGCACTGTCCGGCTGGGGCGGCGTGCCAGATGGTCATGGACATCGGCCAGGCGTCCAGGTTCAGCATATACCCCAGGCGGTGGCTGTCGCAGTAGTCCTGCAATTTGTTCTCAACGGCCATGTAGATGTTCAGCTCTTCTTCCATTGTGTTCCTCCTTTTTCATCGCGCCACGGCACCACCGCCAGCGAGATGGCGGGCACCCACGCTTTGCGGGTACCGCTGCCGATCTGCGCCCAGGGGCGGCCGCCGCGGTTTTCGATCTGCAGCACCTGCCAGATGGTGCGCCCGCCGCACGGCAGCCGCACGTCCTCCAGCAGCTCGTATATGATGCTTACCCGGTCGCCCGGGCGGGCTTTGCGGCGCATCCGGGCCGACAGGTACAGCATGTGGTTCACTGGGTTGCAGCGCATCGTGCCCTCCTCGTACCAGTAATCCGGATATTTCTTTTCCAGCCGCTTTGCGATTTCCTTTTCGTCTTTCGCCATGCGCTTCATGGCGCCGGGGCCAAAATCGCGGTGATTTTTGCGCTGTGTGGGCTTTTTCAGGCCCACACTGGCGCACCATTTTTTCTTTCCTCTGGGCGCCTTGGTGATGTAGGTGCCCAGCCCCACGAGGCCGTTGCGATCGTAATCCAGCCGGCGTACCTGGTTGCGGCGGCCCAGCGTCCAGCAGCTCTCCACCACGTCCATCGGCAGCTCGCCATCCAGGATCACATGGTGGTGGCAGCGGATTTCCTCCTCGTCCTCCCCACCCTCCTGCCACTCGGTGACGTAGACATATCGCAGCGGAGGCAGGCCCTCCTTCTTCCGGCGGTAGTTCAGGCGCTTGATGTAGTTGCGGATGTTGCGCTGGGCGGCGTCGAAATCTTCCGGTTCGTTGCCCGGCGCATAGGACAGGGTGGCCCACAGATCCTGCGGGCCGAAATTGGCGTTGATGGTGCGGATGCATTCCTTGCGGCTGTTGCGGTCGTTCAGATCGCGCTGGGCGGCACGGTCCTTTTCACGCTTCATGTTCACCGGCAGGCGGGTGAATTCCGGGTATACCTCCACCTCCATCTGGCTGCCGGCGATGATGCGCTTGGCGGCGTATGTATACCGGCGCTGCCCGTGCAGGAGATCCTCCAGCGCCTGATCGCCCAGGGCCTCCAGCCTGTCCGTGATCGCTGCCTCGTAATCGTATGGCCGGTATGGCCGGCGGCGGGTGCTCATTCCCTGCTGCCTCCTTTCGTCCACTTGTTAGGATTGATTACAAGGCCGCCATTGACGCGCCGGGGCGCGCCGTGGTATACTACACGTATAAGGTTTGTTGCAGCCCTGTAACATCGCCCCTGTCTGTGCGAGCGACACAGGCAGGGGCACCTTTACACTCTTTTCCATTTTTTCCGCCCCAGATTCGGGGCTTTTTTGATGCCTGCATCTGCCCCGCTGCCCTTTTTGGTGGGCCGCTGACTGGGGTGGGTGTAGGCTGTTTTGCTTTCCGGCCCTCCGTGGCACTGGCTCACCGGGCGCCGGCAGGCGAAGCAGTTGCCGTCGCAGGGCATCACAGCGGCCACCCCCATGTGTGATAGGTGGCTGTGCGCTCGCCGGCCAGATAGGCCGGATCCTGCCAGCGGGTGAGGTAGTCCCAGTTCCAGGCCAGCATCGCGGCCTGGAACACAATGTACAGCACGGCGGCCACAAGGAGGGCCTTCCAGATCTTACTCACTGCGCAGCACCTCCAATATCTCGCGCCGAACGGCGTCCGCCTCATCGACAGGCAGCTCCCTGTAGGCGCGGGCAACCAAATCCAGCGCCGGGGCGCTCAGTTTGCCGCGCTCTTTGGAGTAAAGCTCGGTCTGGCTGATTTCGCGCTTCAGTTCTTCCAGCTTTTCGTGGATCGTCACCGTGTCCCTTCCTTTCGTTCGTCCAGCTTCGCGCTCTCTGCGTATATCTCAGCCTTCATGGCCATCAGCGCGGCATATTCGCCGGGATCGCGCTGCTCATATGGGGTGTTGAGGTAGCGGAGCGCCCGGTCCAGGTAGGCGTCTATTTTTTCTACGATAGTCATGTGGTTTCTCCTTGTTCAGATTTCATAGTCGCGTTCGTATCCGACGCCCGCGGCTACGGCCTCGGCGCGGGTGATGGGCACCGGCACATCATCCACCAGCAGCAGCGGCTGGCCGTGGTTGGC
The DNA here is from genome assembly GCF_002160015.1 of Anaerofilum sp. An201. Classification (GTDB taxonomy): domain Bacteria; phylum Bacillota; class Clostridia; order Oscillospirales; family Ruminococcaceae; genus Anaerofilum; species Anaerofilum faecale. Next base: position 3,942 of record NZ_NFJT01000046.1, read on the forward strand.
GGTGTAGTGGGCCTCGTGGCGGCCCGCTTTGTCGTTCCAGCTGAGCCAGAAGCTGGTCCAGTGGCGGGAGTGCTCGTATATGTAGCGCTCCGGCACCTCCACCCCCTTCCCCCGCAGGAAAGCAGCGAGGGACACGCCATCGGTGTGGGGCCAGAACTGGCGGTACGGCGCGGCCATCAGGCGAACGCGCGGGCCAGGCGCTCGCAGGTGATGTCCGTCTTCAGGCCGTGGCGGCCGATGGTGTTGCGATGGCAGCCCATGATCCGGGCGGCCTCCTGCTGGGTGTACAGCAGCTTCTCAGGGTACAGCTCATCCGCTCGCTTGCGGATGCGCTCCAGGGTATCCCGATAGAGTTCTTTTTCTTTCGGCATGGTTGATCCTCCTTATGCAATTTCTTGCGTATCACGATTGGCTGAATCGAGAGCCTCCGAAAGCCACATGCCTGATCGCTTCGCTCGGAGGGCAGATATCACGATCAGCCGCTTGCAGAATGAGCACTTTTGCGATTTCAGCCATCGCCCGAGACAGATGTACCAATTCCGTTTCACAGGCATCCTCAGAACACTTGGAGAGCAGCTGCAACTGCTTTTCAAGCGTTTCTTTGATTTTGCTGTCGTCCACGGGGTTCACCTCCTTTCCTTCTTGCTGGCAGGCTTCAGGCCGCCGGGGTGGGGGTGTCGTCAAAGAGATACTCAAACTTGCACCCGAACAATTTCAACAGGGTCACAATTTCGGGCCTTGTAAATTTTCCATTTTTCTTTTTGGCTTCATAGGTCGCCCGAGAAATATTAAGAATCTGTGCCACATCGGCATTAGTAAAGCCCTTTCGCCGCTGCTCAGCTTCCAAATTCCTGAACATCGTATCGCCTCCAATCTATTGAAAAGTATTAGGTTCGCGTTTTGCAACCTTAATTGCAATTATAGTCTCGTTTTGTGAACTTGTCAACGCTTTTTGCACTAAAAAGTTTGCAAAATGCGTCTTTTTTCTTGACATTGGCCCTGAATGTCGGTATTATTGGTTTATAGAAGCACGACGAGAAAGGAAAACAGACTATGTCATTTGGTGATCGACTTAAAGAGTCCAGATGCCGATGCGGATTTACCCAAAAGCAGCTTGCCGAGCAAATTGGTGTTGCCAAAAGCACCTATACAGGTTATGAAAAGGGTTCTCGCGAACCAGACCTTTTCAAATTGAAAAAACTTATAGAGATTTTACAGGTAGACTCTTCATGGCTGTTGGGGGTAGAGGATACTTCTTTGGCTATTTCCAATAGTGAATTGGAATTGATAAAAAAATACCGCTCGCTTGACCGGCGAGGCCAAGAAGCGGTAGACAACGTACTGGAGCACGAGTATCGGGCGGCAGTCGCCGCAGAAGATAATCTACTTTCCAAGCAGGCATAATTAGACTTTATTGAAGGAAAGGATGTTCAGCCGTGGCATCTACAAAGAATATTTTTTCCGCTATGCGTGAAAAGCTTTTCCCGGCCCAAACCGACCCTCAACCTACATACATTCCACACCCACAGTGGTATGGTTCTGACATACGCACACCAATTCAAAACGCAACGCAAGCGCAATCTTTGGCACCACAGTTTTTGCGTCAAGCTCAGGACAGCGCCACACTTCTCAACGAAACTACATCTCCACGAGTGTTCTTTGAACGTTACGATTTTCTAATCAGCAGGTTAGACCTGCTGTCCAAATGTTCACGCTGGGTTCGCTTTTCGGGAACGCCTCCTCATCTTGAAGCAAGATCTTTACGCACAATCGAAAAACGCAATGCAGTTGTAGATGACTTTCTGGAAAGGTACAAAGAGCACGTTCACACCAAACTATCCACTTTGAAGACAGCAAAGGGGAAAAAATCCAACCTTGAAAAGCTGCGCACGGAATTGTTCGGTTTTGAGGACTGTCTGTCTCCGCAGCAAGCCCAGAAAATGCGGGATTTTTTTGATAATTTATCGTCCACATTGGACAATGAGTTTTCATCGAACATCTCATTCCAAGATACGAAAAAGAGGCAGCCCGACGAGATGGTCGTTTCCAAAGTTCCTTCAAAATGGGAAGTGAGCCTGTCTTTCGGACCTTCTCGTTCCCCTGCTTTTCATCAAGCGCTCTATCTTTGGGAGCATGCCCCACGACACATACTTTTGCAAGAGCCAACCACAATATACCAATGCTTCTTCTCAGCTGATCCAGCGGAGTTCCTGGCCTATCTGCAGCTTTACGATATTATCAAAGATTGGAAAACCACATCTATAATACTGAACGGCAAACTGATAGACAGAAAGACTATGGCTAAAATAAATTACTGCTACGGCGACAAATGCCGTTGCGGTAAAAAACAGTATTGTTTCGGCGCCAGCGATTATAGCAAAAATCCTTTTGGCTGTCACAGGCTGCAGATAGAATCGTATTCTAACCCTTGGTACTCTTTTGGCCATCGAGAAGGCAATCGTTTCATTATCAACAAGCGGTTGCTGAAAGAAACAATTGAAGAGAATTCCACAGAATACCGGTTGTGTCCTGCGTTTGATCTGGAACGGGTTCTGAAGCGTCTGGATGAACTTCCCAATGTCTTGTCTTTGCATGAAATAGAGAAAATGGATCCTGTTTTCTACTATTCCAAATTCGGAAATTGAAAGTCTTTTATTTATCCGCACTAATGGCGCGGACAACAAAAATTCAGGAGGATACAATCATGAAAAAAGCAGTGGCAATTGTAGCAGCGGTTTGTGTGGCATCCACTTTGGCGGCGTGCGGGCAGACATCTTCGTCCGGTGCGCCAGCTCCCAGCGCTGTCACCTCTGACAGCGCTACCAGTTCTGGCCAAAAAATCGAAGTGGATGAGGAAGTGTTCGACGTAGAAATAACCCTCCCTGCTGATATGGTTGGCGAAACTACGCAGGAGCAGCTGAATAGCGAAAACGCTGGCAAAGTGCATTCTGTAACATTGAACGATGATGGCAGCGTTACATTCGTTATGAGTAAAAGACAGCACAAAGAAATGATGGCAGAGATGGCTGCATCGTTGGACGAAAGCCTGAGCGAAATGGTCGGAACTGAAGACTATCCGAATGTCCAAAAAATTGAACACAACGATGATTATACGTCTTTCACCGTTACCACTACATCGACAGAACTCTCTTTGCAGGAATCTATGTCGGTGATGATTTACTATGTATCTGGCGGCATGTACAATACTTTCGCCGGTAATCCAGCCGCAAATATCCATGTCGATTTCGTAAACGCGGACAGCGGCGAGGTTATCGGCAGTTCCGATTCGTCCGAGATAGGCGAATAATCTTTTCTACAGAAACAAAAAATCCCGCTCCCTGTTGGCGCAGGGAACGGGATAAAATAAGCAGCTTACCGCAAAGGCGCGATAATCCACCCAACACAGTGATTATACCACCTTTGGGGTAGGCTTGTCAAAGTGTACCCTGAAGGAGGTATTTTTTATGTCGAACGTCGCAAAACTATACTGCCCGAACCCCCGCAAGCCTGAACAGGGCCTGCACCAGAGACCCAACGGCGTGTGGGAAAAAACCGAAACCATCTATGGCCGGCGCAAGAGCTTCTCCAGCCGGGACCCGGTGGAGGTGTGGCGCAAACGGGCGGCCTACATTGCAGCCGCCCAGGAGGAGGCCGAAGAGGCATCCATAACCGAAAGGCTGGGGCCGCTGTTTGAGGATGTGGCCGACCGGTACCGCGAGAAGGTGGATCGCATGAAAGCCGGCACGGCAAAGGCATACCTTCCGGCCATCCGGCGGGCGCGGAAACACTTTGCCGGCCGGCGGATGAAGGAAATCCAGCCGTGGGAGATACGGGCATGGCTGGAAGGCCTGCACATGGCGCACACCACCACCAGCAACCACAAAGCCGTGCTCAACTCCATCTACCAGGTATACATCGACAGCCCGCAGTGGCACGGGGATTACAATCCCGCGCGGATGGTGTCCATGCCCCGCGGCCTGCCCCGCTCCCGGCGGCTGCCTCCTGAGCAGGAGCAGGTGGAGATCGTGCGGCAGGCCGCTTTGCATCCGGACGAGGACAGCCTGCTGGCCATCCTCTATCTCTGCACCGGCGAGCGCCGTGGCGAGGCCTGCGCGCTCACTCTGGGCGATATCGATTTCGAGCGCGGCTGGATCTGCGTTGCCCGGGCGGTACAGTGGATCAACAACCAGCCCCAGATCACCACCACCAAGACCGAGGCCGGCGTGCGCAAGCTGCCGCTGCTGGATCTGCTGCGCACAGCCCTGGAACCATACCGGCACCTGCCGGCCGGTACCTATTTGGTGGGGCTGGGAAAGAAACCGGTCACGGCCAGCTGGTACCGCCGGCACTGGGCTGATTTTTGGCGCCGTCACGGCCACGCCCACGCAGTTGAGCGCGAGTACACCCGCTGGCGCGGCGGGAAGGAGCGGCACTACAAGCAGACAGACTGGATTGCAGATGTCTGTGCCCACCAGTTCCGGCACGAATATGTGTGCCTGCTGGCCGAAGCCGGCGTGCCCGAAGAGGTGGCCATCCAGATCGTGGGGCACGCGAACGCCAAGATGATCCACGAGGTATACCTGCACCTGAGCGACACGATGCTGCGGCAAGCGGCCGACCGCATCAACAAGCATCTGGCCGAAAGCTGGTCTGCAGCTGGTCTGCAATCCAATGATGCAAATGGGTGCAAAAAGTCACAAAAAACAGCATAATTGCAGCAGGCGCCCCCGGTCAAACAGGAGGCGTTTTTTCGTATAAACAACGATTTAACGATGATATAACGAAAAAAGCCATCGGTCTTTCAACCGATGGCTTTGGTCCGAGTGGCGAGAGTCGAACTCACGGCCTCTTGAACCCCATTCAAGCGCGCTACCAAACTGCGCTACAC
>NZ_NFJT01000047.1 GCF_002160015.1 Anaerofilum sp. An201
CTGCAAGTGTTTTTTCACCATCCTTTCAGTCTTGCGCCTGACCTTTTCAGTCAGGAACGTGTCACACCATTCTCCCACACCATGAATCGAGGTCGTATATCGAGAGCTGCTCGGCCTCGTTGTCTATCTGCATCTCTCATCTCCTTTACGATTCGCACCTGTTCCATAAAAAGGCCGGAGCGTTCTCCGAAGATTCCGGCTCTCGCTCCGGCCACGGACAGATCCTGACAGGGAGAGCCGCCGCAGATGATATCCACCGGCGGCAGCTTTGCTCCGTCAAGCTTTGTGATGTCGCCCACATGTGCCATGTCAGGGAAGCGGATCTTTGTCACCTCAATGGGAAAGGCTTCGATCTCGCTTGCCCACACAGGTACGATGCCGTTGTGAACCGCAGCCAAGGGAAAACCGCCAATCCCATCAAACAAGCTGCCCATTGTCAGCGTCTTCATTTGGCTACCGCCTGAACAACGGTCCTTGTGGTATTGACCGCAGCCTGGGCGGTATAGACTGCAGACATGATATTGGCTCTTGTGGTGGTATCCAGGCCAAAAGCTCCGGCAATGCGCGGGATCTCGCCAGCGGACAGCATCAGGCCGAGGCCAAGGAGGGCATGGTCCTTGAATACCATAAGTCCGGCGATGAGAATGGTGGATTGCAGGAAAGCAGTCAAGCACAATCCGATGATCTGCTTGCACCATTGGATGAAACCATCTGTATAACCGCGTGGGACGCTGAACATATAGAGACTGCCCACTGCGATTTGGATGAGCAGAATCCCGCCGCGCTTTAGGTTTGCGAAGAAGACCTTTATCACGGCATAGGCCATCAGGATGATGCAGAATAAAAGCATGATTGGGCTGGTGATGGAAGCAAAGCCGAAGTATGAGCCGGTGGTCATTCCAGTCAGCGAATCAATGCCGCTAAGTGAATCCACAATCTCGGTTGCCGCCTCGCCGATGGAGGTGCCATACCCGGTGATCCCCGCGGTGAGGCTTGCCTGCAATGTAACGGAAAGCTCATAGAGCCGAATCGGCACAACCGTAAACAGGCTCACCGCCATAAAGCCCTTGATGGCACACAGAGCAGTTTCTTTGAGGTTCCCTCTGCCGGAGGAATACTCGATGCCGCACTCAAAACAGGCCACCACAAGACCGGTCACATAGAGCGCCCAGGCCAGATAAGAGAAAAACAGTACAATGCTCTGCACCCAGCTGAGTTCGAACAGCTCGACGCCCATGTTGCCCATCTCGGCGAAAAAGTTTCCGAGAAAGCCCATGACCTGACCGTAGATCCAATCCACGATCTGACCGAGGATGGTGTCGGCAACAAAATCCCAAATAAACAATGGTTCGTTCACCTCTTTTCGGTGTGAGGCCGCACCAACTGCTTGGGATAAAAGGCCAGGGGCCGTACAGCTGGTACGGCCCCTGGGTCAGTTCTTTACATGGTCTGCTGCCACTGGGGGTCAGCGGTTTGGGTTTGCCCCTGAAACACCTCCAAATAATCCGACACCGCATCCGTGAGCTGCTGGTAGTCCTGGCTGTTGGGATGGTAGACATACCAATCCGCTTTCCCATAGTCATCCCAGATGTAGGGGGTGATCCCACTTTTGAAGTTAGGGTTGCTGGTCTGCTTTTTGCCAAGGATATCTGAAAGATTCAGAAGCAGCACATCCACCTGGCCCTCGTTCCGATTCAGAATGGAAACGCGAAGGGCATGGTATTGATTTGCGACGATCCCCGTGACGAACTGGATCTTTGCCCGATTCAACTCATCGAGACGCACATAGCAGGCTCGTCCTACATAGGTGGCGTCCGGATACTTTGGGGCAACGATCTTGTGAAGCTCTTGCTCGAAAAAGTTCATATACCCTCCTTAGATGCCAATAATGCTCCAGAGATACATGGGTGCAGTGAGGGTAAACACGAGGCAGGCAAACAGGATGGCGGGAGCCGCCCACTCGAATTGGCCGGATTTTCTGTACTCGAAGTAGGCGGTGCCCAGCTTGGCGAAGAAGAATACGGCAAGGATCAGGTCGATGGCGGGAAACACCACATTGTCTACCACCGACTTGATCTGAGTGGATGCGGTGGACCAGGTGCTCTCGACGGCGCCGGCCACATCCCCGGTACCTGCGGCAAAAGCTGTGGTCGCCATCAGGCAGGTCATTGCCAAGACCACGACCAGCATAACGATCAGGCGCTTATAGTTGAATTTACGCATAAATTCCCTCCGTTGTATGTTGTTAATTTGTGGGGGCGATATGCCAGTCCTCCCAAAGATCTCCGGAAATCCGGACGGAGTCCGTGAGGTTTAGCGACAGCATTCCCGCCGGTGTCCAGCAGTCCAGGAGCCAGGTGTACGGCGTATAGCTCCCATCGGGATACCATATCGGTGTGAAATGGGTCGGACGATTATAGGTGCTGTATGGATTGTCCTTGAAAGTGAAGGTGGAGCGTTTGCCGCTGATGCTTCGATCCAGGAGCCCCCAGAAGCCTTCGTAGTTGAACTCCGGGAAATAGGTCACCGCATTCTGAGCCGCAGTAACTGCGGCGCTCTGTGTGGTGCTGACGCTGGCCATAACGCTCTGCTGGATGCCGTATCCGCTTTTGAGCGCAGAGGAAGATGCCGTGGGTGACAGGCTGTCCGGCGTGATGACCATGGTTGCCGTCAGGCTGGCTGTGTAGGCGTTATAGTCAAATTCCCACCAGCCCTGATCCTCCCACCAGCCGTTGTCCACCCAGTGGTACCAGCGGTCCGTGTGGGATTTACCCTCGCTGTCCGTCCACCGATCCGTGTGCCAGCACTTCTCCCAGTTTTCAACCCACACCCAATTCTCCTGCCACCAGGGAGACCAGATGCCCCAGGAGGCGGAGGACACTTCTTCTTTCTCTGGGATATCCACGAGGGTGAAGGTGTCGTTTCGGTCATCGGCCACGGGATTGGGCGGGTCGTTGCCGTCCAAATCCACAATGTTGGCGGTGATGGTGCTTTGCGCCGTGCCTCCGCCCAGCACCCTGACCTGAATGGTGCAAACACAGGGTTCATCGGGGGTATGCCACTTCACCCAGACCAGCTGGCTGTCGCCGTCCGGATAGTACACATTGCTGATGGTATAGGTGCTGCCTTCGATTACAAACTGCACGGTGACCGGGTTGTCCGGGTCTGACTGTCCGCCGGACACTTCCACCGAGGTAATGACATCGGTGTCCACCCGGTATTCGTAGTCAAACTCATCCACCTCCGGTTCCTCCACCTCATCGTTGAAGCGAACGATGCCGATCCCCAGCGAGGAGATGATCTGCTCGTTGCTGACCTTGCTTGTAGTGCTGCCTGACCAGGCGGGATACCCGAGGTCGGCCTCCTCCAGGAAGATAGCGAGCGGGAGATTCTGATGGGTCAGCGATCCCATCCAATAGCGCAGGTCACCGCTGACCACCTGGTCGTACAAAGCAGCTTCGGTGGCGGTCATTGCAAACTGCTGTCCGTCATAATTTAGGTATGCAATCGGCTCGATGATGATTTTGTAGTCGCCATTGACCAATGTATCGAAGTCCATGCCGACATAACCTGCCAGAGAACGAATGACCTGTTCATCCGTGAAGTAGCTTCGGATGGCCTCAATACTGGCCGGAGATGACCCCGAGGAAATGATTCTGGGTAAACTCTGGGAGGGATTTCGATAGGAATAACCGCCCACAACCGGCGATAGTGACGCACCACCGTTATATGTGAGTTTGCAGACCTTCCCGAAGTGGATGATACCTGTAGAGGGCGTTTTGTTGGTGAGATCAACCGGCGTTGTCACAACAGCATGGCTTTCAGCGTTTATCACTGTAACTCTCACACCGTCCATGCCGGGATTCCAATAGCTTGAAGAATTGCCGCTACCCATGTTGCCGCCACCGCCATCGATATTTCCCTCGCCGGTGGCGGCAAACGCAGGCATAGCCGTTCCCAGAAGGAGAGCGAGGGATAAAAAGAGTGCGAGAATTTTTCTCATGCAGGACTCCTTTCGACAAAAAAAGGGCGCAGCCGCTTCCGACTGCGCCATGGGGATGTGGGGAGCTTACTCGCCACCCATAATCCCAATCTTATTCCCGTTTTCATACATATCATCCAGAGTGCCGCCCTGGTTCTCACCGCTGTTTTCCACATAGCCGAAGCCGGGTACATAGACCTGACCGGAGCTGTTGGTGCTTCCCGCGGCAGGCTCCGTTTCGGTGGGAGTCACTGTGGGAGTTTCCTCATAGGTGGGCGGCGCCTCATCCTCGGTCTTGCGCTCCTCCTCCGGCACATCCGTTCCGTCGTGGTCATCCGGCAGCGTGGTGGTGCCGGAGGGTGCTTCCGGTTTTTCGGGGGATTCAGGCTTTACAGGATCTGCCTGGATGGTCTGCTCCAGGCCGCTGGAGTCCGCACCCTGGGCGGGATCGGTTTCGGATGCGTCCGGCGTTTCCACCTGGACATCCAGATCAGTCTGGCCGTTATTGTCGATATCCACACTGGGATTACCGCTCTGGGTGGGATCATCGGAAACCACACCGGAAGAAATATCGGCATTGCCGCCGAACCGGACGGCGATCCCAACGGCCGCCGCAACGCAGAGCAGGCAGCAGACGGCGATGAGGACGATCCTCTTTGTCTTGTCTGTCATGGTGTATGCCTCCTTGGTGTATTTCTTGTTAATGGGACAATACCACATTTTTCTGTGGAAGTCTATTGAAAAGACCGGATGGATCAGAAGAGAGGCACATATTTGGCCTCCGTGTGCAAAGTCATGCTGGCGGCGGGCAAAAGATTCCCCAGAAACCGGACGGGCACCTCCAGATGGATCTCCACCAGTGCGGTATAGCCCTCGCTCTGGCCGGAACCGAGGCTGTTATTTTCCAGAACCACGGACAGGTCGGAGATGGTATATTCCACCTCACCGTCCGAAATTTTCTGATACCCGCCCGCTGTATTTTCCAGGCCGAGCGTTTCAGAGAGCTGGCCGTACACATCGCCGGTATCGATGCTCTCATCCCAGCGGCCTGTACCGTCCGGATACCAGCCCGCGGCGTATCCCTCACGGACGGCGTGGTACACATCGTCGTAGTTGTCATTGACGGTGGAAATGACCGCCTGCTGCGCGGCCTCCTTTACGCCTTGGGCAATGATCCACAGCCGGCTGAATTCGGCAATGGCGCAGAACAGCATCAGCAATACCAGCACAATGGCAAGGATCATGGGGGTGCCCTCGCCGGAGCGACGGCGAAAGATCGGTTTTCTCACTTCCAATACACCTCCGACTTGCCTGTAGCGGAAGCCGTCAGCGTGATCGGGAACGAGCCAAATCCTCCGAACAGGCCGATATCCGTTTCCAGCGTCAGGGTCACGGTGACCTCGTCATTGAGCTGGATGCGTCCGGTGGTGGACCACCGAATGTCGGGGTCAAGCCCGGTGCTGTCGGTAAGCGCCGCCGCCCGGCGGGTGGTCTCCGTGCCAACCCGGCCGGCGATCTCCGCCTCGCGCACCAGCTCCACCGCATAGGTGTCCAGCTGCTGTTTGGTGATGTAGACCGGGAGCACACGAACCACCAGCGCGAGCACCAGCATGGCGCACACCACCAGGACGCATACATCGATATAGCCTTCGCCGGAGCGCCGTTTCAGTATTTTTTTCATGGCGACCTCCTTTAGAACAGGCTTCCCAGAGAATTGACGATCTGGTACACGATGATGACGATGTAGGTCATCATGAAGCACATGAGCATGATGAAGCTGAACACCCGGATCTTGGGTGGGATCTTGGCGGCCTTGGCCTTGAGGCGCTGCAGTTCCAATGCCTTCAGATCGTGGGACAGCATCTGGAAGTACATTCGCCCATCGTCACCCCGCAGTATGCCGATGAGGCCGCGGACGATGTCCGAAATGATGGCGGAGCCCATTCTGGCCTCAAAGCGGATGAGCGCCGCTTCATAGGAGGAGGAACGCATATCCGCCGTCAGCACATCCAGCTCACGACCAAAGTCAGGCCCGGCGTGTTTCTTGTAGTTTTCCAGAATCCGCAGCACATCCCGGCTGGCTGCCAGCTCCTGATGGATGGTGGCGACGAACCGGGGCAGTTCGCCCTCGATCAGCTCCATTCTGGCCTTGACCAGCTCGTCAGCCCGACGGCTCTCCTTGAACCAGGTCAGCACGGCCAGCACCACGATGAGGGGGCTCAGGATGGGCAGGATCAGCAGGCACGGGATGATGCCGAGCAGGATGAGGCAGGGCTTCAGGATCGAATAAGCCGTGTAGACCTGGGGCGTCATATCCAACCCTGCCGCCGTGAGCTTACTCTCCAGCCGGCGGTATTTGTATTCGTCCATTCGGATCAGCGGCGCCAGCTTCAGCGCCCAGCCGAGGATCAGCGCCTCCAGAGCTTTAACCAGGCTCCGCTCCCTCCGTCCGGCAGAGATGAGCGCCCGTTCCGTGGCCAGTCTGGGAATCTTCAGAAGGTCGGCGAGGACGAAATACAGTCCGGCGGCCAGCGCGGTCCCGAACAGGAATAAAAGTACGCCCATTTCCTCACCTCCGATACTCAATAGGCTGGGTCAGCTTCACCACAAAGGCAAAGGACACGAATACGGCTGCGATGCAGACGGCGATGACCATCTGGCCGGGGATGGTGTCCACCAGGGTGTGGTACCAATCGGTGTTGATGAACCGCACCAGCGGGATATTGATCAGCACCAGGATCGCCATGGTGACGAACTCCTTGCGGGGGCCGAAGACCAGATTTTCCAGCTCTCCGTTGACCACTCGCATATCCGACAGCTTGCTGACGATGGGAGTCAGGGTGCTTTTCAGGCTGCGGTCTGTCTGGCACGCCATCACCGCTTCGCACCACTCCTGCCACACCTCATTGTCGATGGCGTATTTCAGGGCGTGGAGCGCGGCGTCCATGTCCGGGTCAATATGCTTGATGCGGGTCAGAAACCGCTGGAACACCTCCTGCACCGGGTGGTGCAGGTATCGGACATTTTCCTCCACCGCCTGCTGGAAGTTTTCCGTGCGCAGATAGGCGGTGGTGATGACCGACAGCGCCGTTTCCAGCTCTGCGGCCACATCCTTTTTGAAGCTGCCGGTTGTCAGCTTGACATACCAAAACGGCGCCAGCATAAAGCCGACGGCCAGCACGGGGACGAGAAAGGCGTTCCCGGCAAGGATGGCAATGCAGGCGCCCAGGGCAAACAGCACCAGGGAGGCCATGCACACCATGGGGAACTTCCCCTCACGCCCGGATGCAGCCAACACCGCCTGCGCCTCTGTGATCTCCCGGCGGAAGAAGCCGGCCTTTTTCCGCTTGGTCGTCTCGTTGATATCCGCCCGGATGCTACCGGGAGCTGCCGTCAGTCGAGAGAAGATGCTGTCGCTCATTTCTGCGGGCGAGATCCCCAGCACCATAAAAAGCCCGGCGATCATGCCCACACAGGCAATCAGTTGGATGGTTGTCACGCAGATGCCTCCTTTCTCTGGATAAACTGCTCCAGCTCACTGCGAGACATACCGTTTTCGATGAAGCGGCGCTGCAGGCTTTCCGACAGCTCCTCGCACTTCTGGTGATGTCCCTCGATGATAAAACGGTCGCCTTCCAGACGGTTTTCCGTGATGTTGTACTCATAGAGCTTATGGAGCCTGCGGCTTCCGTCCGGCAGGATCTCGCACTCGGAGATATTGGTGATACGGCGCTGTTTGTTCTCCAGCTGGCGGCAGTAGACCAC
>NZ_NFJT01000048.1 GCF_002160015.1 Anaerofilum sp. An201
GTACACCTCGAGAACAGAAGGCTCTGAGGGAATTGACCAACTCTGTGCTGTATGAAGCTTCCCGCCCCTCTGCAGAGCCGGAAGCGGTAGAGGCTCTGAAACGCCAACAAGTGAAAACGCTGAAGGAGTTTCGGGCGCTGGAGGCACAAATTAAGGCCGAGCGCCAGGCCCGGGAGAAGGCCGAGCAACAGCTGGCGGATGCACAGCGGGAACATCAGGCCGAGCGGGAATCCACCAGCGCCCTGCTGCGGGATGAGCAGCAGCGCCGCCAGCAGGCTGAGCAAGGCCGCATCGCCGCCGAAAAGGAAACGGCGGCTGCCCAGCAGCGGGCCGCCAAAGCCGAGGCACAGGGCAAAAAGGACGCCGCACTGGTGGAAAAGCTGCAGGACATCGTGCTGCAGCGCGACAACGAGGTGGCCGAGCAGAAAGAGCGCGCCGACGCTGCCGAGATCCGTGCCCAGCAAGCCGAAAACCGGCCGGTAGAGGTTGCGGTGCAGGCACCCGACCCGGCCGAGGTACAGCGCCTGGCCTCGGAAAAAGCTGCTGAAATGACAGCCATGCTCAAAGCCCAGCTGCACACTCTGCAGGCGCAACTCGACGACGCTGAAAGCCGTGCGGATGCTGCTGCGAACAACGCCTATATGTCGGCGGCCGAATTCGCAGCCCAGGCAGCCGCCATGATCGACGGCATCCGGGCATCGTTCTGGGCGATGGCAAAAGAGTTGCCGGATGCAGATTTCAACCAGGCCCTGGAGCCGCTCGACACCGCCGTCTCCCGGATCTACAACCGCGAGTGGGAGGATGGCTGGAACGACAGCTGGGAAAATAACGAGGAGGATAACGAACAATGAAGATCAAACTGCTTTCCCTGCATCTTGAAAACTTTCGCGGATTGCGCGAGTTTTCCATCAATCCTGGCGGAAAGTGCGGTGCCGTTATCGGCGCCAACGGCACCGGCAAGAGCACTCTGGCAGCCGCATTCCTGTGGCTGCTTACCGGCAAGGACGCCCAGGGACGCGATAATTACAACATCTTTCCGCTCGGTGAGGATGGCCAGCGCGTGTCCGGCTGTTCTCCCAGCGTTACCGCCCAGTTGGATGTGGACGGTGAAGAGCTTGTCCTGCAGCGCAGTATGAGTGAAAGATGGACCAAGCGCCGTGGCGCAACGGAGGCAGAATACGCAGGCGATGAAACCCGCTTTGTTGTCAACGAGGTGCCGGTGTCGGCCGGAGAATACACCCGCCGCATTGCCGATTTGCTTCCTGAAAAGCTGCTGCCTCTGCTCACCAGCGCAGCATGGTTTTCTGAGCAGACCAAGGACTACAAGGAGCGCCGGAGATTGCTGATGGAGCAGTTTGGTGGGATTTCGCCCGACGATGTATTTGACAACTGCCCCGATCTGCAGCCTTTGCGCGAAGCCATAGGCAGCCACAGTGTTGAGGAATATAGCCGCATCTGCGCTGATCGGCGCAAACGCTACAAGGATGCGCTGACCACTATCCCAGCCCGCATTGATGAAAACCGCAAACAGCTGTCTGGTGCACCGGTGGATATCGATCAGCTGAAGGATGAGCGCGGAAAAGTCAATGTAGAGATCGCCAAGCTGCGCTATACCATCGAGCACACCAGTGAATCCGAAGAAGCACAAAACCTGTCCCGCAAGCTGCGTGATGTACAGGAGCAGCTGTCGCTCATCCCCAAAAAACGGCGCGCAATGACGGAAGCTGTAAACGCCGAGTGGAATGCCGAGCACGCCCGAAAGCTGTCCGAGGCTCGCGCCGCAAAGTGTGAGTGTGACGCTGCGGTGCGCACTGCAAAGGCAGAACTCTCCGCTTTGTCTAAGAGAAGATACGACGTAAGTTTTGAACTTGAGAAGCTGCGCGAAAAGTGGTCAAGGGTCAATGTGTCTACCCCGAATGTCAGTGATGTGTGCCCCGCTTGTGGGCAGCCGCTGCCGGCTGAGTGCGTGCAGGAGGCCATCGATCGCTTTAACGCTGGCAAATCTGAGGAGCTTGCCGAACTGGCCGAGAAAGGCCGCAGCGCAGCTGCAGAAGAAAGACGCATTCTGGAGCGCATTGATGAACTGACCAAAGCCATCGACTATTCCTCTGCGCGCTCCGAGGAGATGACAGCTGCTATCAAACGGCTTGAATCTGAGATGCCTCCCAGTACCAGCAGCGAACTGTTGAACAAACTTGATGTCCAGGAAGATAATCTGCATAAAGAGATGCAACAGCTGGAAGATTCGCTTGCTGATATCAGCAAGCATACCGTTGCTGCACAAAATGTCCAACGGCGGGAGCTGGAAAAGCTTCAGGAACAGTCTGACGCTTTGTCTGTCCAGCTGGCTGAAGCTGAGCGGAACAATGAGCGAGAGAAGCGCATCGCCGATCTGGAAGAGGAAAAACGTTCTGCTATGCGCGCGTTGGAAGAGGCGGAGCGCGGGATCTCCATGTGCCAGGACTTCACCCGCCAGATGGTGGCCATGCTGACTCAGCGCGTTAATCGGCATTTCCCTACCGTGCGCTGGAAGCTTTTTGAGGAGCAAAAAAACGGAGGACTGCGAGAAGTTTGCGAGGCCACAGTGGATGGCGTGCCCTATGGCGCGCTGAACACAGCCGCACGGATGCAGGCCAATGTGGAGATCGTGGCTGCCTTTGGCGAAGCAGCTGGAATCTCCATGCCGCTCTTTTTGGACAACCGGGAAAGCGTGACCGCCCTGTATATCCCTGACGGGATGCAGATCATTGATTTGAAGGTCGTGCCCGGCGCCGCGCTGGGCCAGGAATAAAAGGAGGACAACACAATGGCTGAAAACAAAATGGTCGAAAAGGATTTCCGCAGTGTCGTGCAGAAAACTGGCGACGCTTACATCCCGCTGGTGGAAAAAGCGCTTTCCGGCGACGGTATCCCCACCGATTCCTACCAGCACCAGTGCATGGCCAATGCCCTGATCGCCATGAACGATGCCGCGCAGGCTGCCGGCAAGGAATCTCTGGCCGCCTTTGACAAGACCGAGGTGATGGCCGCCTTGCAGCAGGTGGCTGCCCTGCGGCTGAACGTGTTCGCCCAGCCGCGCGAGTGTTATTTTGTCACCCGCAAGAAAAAGCTGCCGGATGGCAGCTGGGGCATATCCATCGAACTGGGGGTCGAGGGGGACGGCTTTGACGGTATGCTGCAAAATTTTGGGCGCAATGTGGACACCGTCTATCCCTATTGGGCCGTTCGCGAAGGGGATGAATTCGAGTACCCCATCCACCGCGGCCTGGAGATCACCCCGCCCACCTGGGTGCCGAAGGGCGTGGGCAAATACATCCGGGTGGTTTACCCCATCAAGTTCAAGGACGGGACGGTGCAGTATTTCATCGGCGAGCGGGCTGATGTGCGCGCCAACCTGACGGCCCACATCTCGAACAACATGATGAATGAGACCTTTGGTATCGTGGAAAACCGCTATAAGGCAACGCTGGAGCAAAAACGCCAGATCGACGCCCGCAAAGAAGAACTGAAAGCCCTGATGGACGGCAGGGACGTGGACGAGATCCTGGCAATTCCCGAGCTGCAGCCCTACATTTCCCCCGCCTGGCGCGAGGGCAGCCGTGAAAAGATGATCCTGCGCAAAATGCGCAACAACGTGGTGAAGGCCGTGCCCAAAGACTTTGCCAGCGGCGTGGAGTTGGCTTCCTATACCAACAGCATGGCGTCCGAAAACGGCGAACAGCTCGAAGCCGATTTCCGCGAAGTGGACGCGCCTGTTACTCCGCCGGCGCCTGTCCTCCCGCCGCAGGAAAACCAGCCGCTGCCCGCACAGCCCTCCCCTGCGGCCGCGGCGCCCTTTTAAGGAGGGATCGCAGTGGTGATCGAAACATTTGCCAGCGGCAGCGCGGGCAACGCCTACCGCATCTCAGATGGGGCCACTGCCTTGTTACTGGAGTGCGGTCTCCCGCTGCGGCAGCTGCAAAGGTATAGCGGCTACACGCTGGCACAAGCGGCGGCCTGCCTGCTCACCCATGAGCATGGCGACCACGCCAAGGCCGCGCGCGACCTTTTGGCCTTTGGCGTGCCGGTGTGGTGCAGCCAAGGCACAGCCGAAAAGCTGGGCATCTCTGCAAGCCCCGGCCTGCAGCTCCTTCATCACCTGCAGCCCGCCCGCTGCGGCACTTTACACATCCGGCCTTTTTCGGTGTTCCACGATGCGGCAGAACCGCTGGGCTGGCTGATCGAGTCGGCCGCCAGCGGCGAGAGGCTGCTGTTCCTGACCGATACCGGCAAGGCGGATCTGGTTTTCCCTCCCTGCGAGTATATCCTGGTCGAGTGCAACCACCTGGGCGTTGACAGTATGGGCAGTACGAACTCGTTTTTAGCTCAACGGGTGGCTCAAAATCACCTGAGCTTGGCCGCCTGCATCCGTTTTTTGCAGGCGCAGGATCTTGGCCGCACAAAATACATCCAGCTTCTGCATATCAGCAAAGCACACGGCGATCCGGTGGCTATGCGCCGGGCGGTGGCCGCCGCCACCGGTAAAATGATCGTCGCATAATAGGAGGCAGAGCCATGCCGGAAAGCGAAAGCAAATATATCCCCCTCTATTACTCCTACATCGAGCAGCTGGGTCTGCTCACCGAGGAGCAGGTCGGCCGCCTGGTGATGGCTCTGCTGATCTATGGCCGGGACGGCACGCCGCCGGACTTTTCGCGAGACAGCAGCCTGTACATGGCCTTTTCGTTTATCGCCGACAATTCCCGGCGGGCAGAGCTTCGCGGCATGGAGCTGGCAGAAAAGCGCCGTGAGGCAGGCAGAAAAGGCGGCCAGGCATCTGCAGCAAAAGCGCAGCGAAACGAAAAAGGAGAGTTTTCTACGGGAGGTGACCCAAGCAAAACACCAAGCAAATCCAAGCAAACCCAAGCACCCGAGCAAACCCAAGCTTACAATAACAATATCAATAACAATGACAATAACAAAAACAACAACAATCTTCCTTCGCGCGTGCGCGCAAGGGATGAAGATTGTATGTTGAAAGGCGTCGAAAACTCTGTCGCCGTATCCTGTTACATCAATATGGTGGGAGAGCTTACGCAGGCAGAAGCGGATGAGCTGATGGGCTATGAGCAGGAGCTGGGCAGCGAAGCGATGGCGGATGTTATCACCATTGCCTATGAGTACGGAGCTCGTGGGATGTCATACATCCGGCGGGTGGTCGAAACCAAAAGAATGCACCCGGAGCACAGACCGAAGCTGGGTGACGAGTGAGGTGAAAAAGATTGGAGATTCAATTCACGGTTCCGGGCCGTCCCAAAGGGAAGGGGCGGCCGCGGGCCACTATGGCTGCCGGACATGCACGGGTATACACCCCGGCCGACACGGTGAACTATGAAAACTGGGTGCGGTTGTGCTACCGGCAGGAGCATCCCGGCGTGATGCTGGCCGGGCCTGTATCAATGGTCGTTGCAGCGTATTTCGCGGTGCCGAAGTCCTACTCGAAAAAGAAGGCCGCTCTGTGCGCATCCGGCGCGCTGAAGCCCACCTGCAAGCCCGACATGGACAACATCGTCAAGGCGGTGGCCGACGCACTCAACGGAGTGGCCTACCGCGATGACAGCTGCATTGTGAGCCTGAGCGTCCATAAGCTCTATGGCGACGCGGAACGGCTGGAGATCGTCCTGCAGGGAGAGGAGGCGCCGCGGTGACCGAGGAAAACAAGGCCCTTGCCTATGAGCTGTATCTGCGGCACTGGCCCTATGCCCGTATTGCCGCGCAGCTGGGCGCAAAGCAGGGCGATGTCATCCGTGCGGTGGCTGATGCGGAGCGCAGGCAGGACGCCCTGTGTGCCCGCTGCCGGTGGAGGAGAGATGGGGCAATGCTGTGCCTGCTGCCGATCTGTATGCATGGCAGAAACGAAAAAGGAGGGGACGAGTGTGGAAGTGGAGAAAATCTTGAAGGAGCTGCGCCGCCTGAAGGTGGAAACCGGCAGCCCGGCATGCCTGGGATGTGGCCACGAGAACAGCTGCAGCACCAGAGGCTGCGCGGTGATCCGGGCGGTGATCGAGATCCTGGAATGCATCTTCGGCGGCGAGCACGATGGGGAGATAAACCTGTGCATGTGCTGCGCGCATATAGAGCGCATGGAGCGCTGCAAGATAGATGTCGGGTGTTCTCGCTGCAGAGAAACAGGATGCCCTTGCCAGAATTGCCGTGGAGGCAGCAACTGGCAACAGAAAAGCAAAGATGAGGAGGAAAGCTGAAGATGAACAAATACACCAAAGCGGTCCAGAACGGACTTGTATGTTTTCTGACTGTGCTGGTCCTGGTCGCGCTGGCTGGTTGGGTCTTGCTGGGGGTTACGGCCATCGCAACTATGACGGGTATCCCTGAATGGGTGTGGGCGCTGCTGGCTATCGTTGCCGGCTTGGCAGGGATTGCGGCTGAACAAAGGAGTGACGACCGATGAAGCGCCTGCCGGATGACATCTATCGGCAGTG
>NZ_NFJT01000049.1 GCF_002160015.1 Anaerofilum sp. An201
TGTACTCATAGAGCTTATGGAGCCTGCGGCTTCCGTCCGGCAGGATCTCGCACTCGGAGATATTGGTGATACGGCGCTGTTTGTTCTCCAGCTGGCGGCAGTAGACCACGATGGGATACGCCTCGGTGACATAGCCCATGAGCGTATCGTCAGGGGTATCCACGGCCCGTTTGCACAGGGATACCATGCGGCGATAGGTGCCCTCGCTGGAGCTGGAGTGGATGGTGGTGAGAACGGCCACACCCACGCGGGCGGCCTCCTGGGCGGCATTGGCCTCAGGGCCGCGCATCTCGCCCACGGCGATGATGTCGGGATTGAAGCGAAGGGCAATGTCCAGCAGCGCGATCTGGTCGATGCGCTGCCGCTCGTTCTCGCTGTCGCGGGTCTGGGTGTGGACGACCGAGTTGACCACCCTGCCGTTCTGCTCCCGGATGAGCTGAAGCTCACGGGAGCCGTCCTCGATGGTGAAGATCCGCTTGCGGTCAGGGATGGTGGACAGGAGCCAGCCCGCCACCGTGGTCTTGCCGGAGCTGGTGGCGCCTGCCACACAGATGGAGACGCCGTAGCGCAGGCAGGCGGACAGGAAATCCAGCATTTCCTCCGTGGCGGTGCCGCTGCCCACAAAGTCCTCCTTGGTCAGATTCTTGGGGTTGACGATTCGGATGGAGGCCGCGACGCCCGCATCCTCGTCCAGCACCGGGGTCTTGATGACCGAGACACGGATGTTTTTGGCCAGACGGGAGGTAATGATGGGACTGGCATTGTCCAGCACCTTGCCGGAGTTCTGGAGCATACGGCGGATGACATTGGCCGCGTGGTCCGGGGAGTCGAAGTGTTCCTCCAGCTTGACGGTGCGGCCGTCGGAATACTGGATTTCGATGTCGCGCCAGGAATTGATGTCGATCTCCTCGATGCCGTCGGCGAAGATGTACTTGGTCAGAAACCCATACTCGGCCATCTCCGTATACAGGGCGTCCACCAGTTCGCTCTGAGTCATGCCATCCACAGCCATACGGTTGTCCTGCAGGTATCGGGCAATGCGGCGCTTCATCTGCTCCTTGGCCTCATCGCCGCTGTCGGTAATCAGAGTGGCATAGGTACCGGAGAGGTAGGACTGCACCTGACTGAGTACCTCTGCAAAAGGCATCCCTTTGTCCAGGGGAGCGAAGAAGAGGTCGCTTGCCTTGGGCGCCACTTTGCTTTCCGCAAAGATGGACCGGCCGGTATCCTCCTCAAAGGCGATGTCATGCACCTCGGCCTGTTCCGGCTTTGACTCCGGTACGGAGGTGGCCGCGGCGGGGGCGAATAACGAGTGGTTTCTTCTGTCGCCAAGCATCAGAACACCTCCTTACAGATTTTCTCAATCTCCCGGCGAAACGCCTTGCTGTCCTTCATGGACAGGTCATTCAGAAGCGTCCCCTCCAGATACTGCTCCTCCAGTTCCTGAGAGTACGGCAGCTTGAAAGCAACGCTGCCCAGCACCTGACCGATGCGGTCGGCAGCCTGCAGGGGCTTAATATTGGACGCGGCTTTATACTGCTTGTCCTCGTCCCAGTGCAGTTCCCGGAGGAGCGAGAGCTGGCTGGACAGGTAGCCGATGGATTTCAGGTCGCAGTTGGCCAGCCGGAGGACGCTGTCGGCCTCCATGAGCGCCACGGCGGAGAGGATGTCATTGGCGATATAG
This sequence comes from Anaerofilum sp. An201, assembly GCF_002160015.1. GTDB lineage: Bacteria > Bacillota > Clostridia > Oscillospirales > Ruminococcaceae > Anaerofilum > Anaerofilum faecale. The sequence goes on from NZ_NFJT01000049.1 coordinate 1,685, forward strand.
CTGGAGCAGTCGATGACCACATAGGGAGCGATCTCACGCAGACCGCGGATGAGTTCCTCGGCCTGTTGTTTGGTACAAGCCGCATAGGTGTACTCATTCTCGCCCTTTCTCAGCCCCAGCATGGTCAGATAGGACAGCTTCTTGTGGGTGGTCAGGTTGTGCTTGATGAGATTCACGGAGATCCGCTGGGCGGCGAAGATGCTGCCCAGGGATTTGTCACACTCCAGCTCAGAGGGCGGGCAGATGCAGGGCATCATGGGGGCAGTCATGTCACAGAGCAGCAGTGCCACATTTTTCTTCTGGGACGCCAGATGCTTTGCGATCTTCACCGCGGTTACGGTTTTGCCGCAGCCGGGGCTTCCCCACACGGCGAGAACGCCGCCACCGGACTCCACAACAGGTTCCAGTTCCTCCGGTTCAGTGTTTCGACGAAACAGGCTTCCTTTGATGAAATTCATTCCCCAGCCGCCTCGCTCTCTGCGGCAGGATCAGCGCCCTCGCTTTCCACGGTTTCAGCGCTTTCCGCATTCTCAGCGCCTTCCGCTGCCTCGGCCTCCGGCTCGGCGTACAGTTCCTCAATCAGAGCGTCCTGCGCTGCGATAAACTCATCGGCATTCTCAGGTGCGCCGCGGTAGACCAGGGCCAGATGCAGTTCGCTTTCCTGTTCCAGTCCGGCCAGAACTTTGGCCTGCTCGGTAGTCACCAGGAGGGTAACGGTAGAGGGAAGCTCCTTTTCATCCTCAACAGCCTCGCCGGTGTTGGCATCGTAACCGGAGGAAGCGGTAACGGAGATAACCTCTACATACTGCAGCTCAGGCGGGATCACGGTTTCGCCCATACCCTTGTAGTCGGCCACAAGGACGGAGACGATGTCGCCGCTCTCCAGCTTGCCGGAAAGGCCAGTGGCAAAGCTCTTGATGGTGACCGAGATGGCCTGTTTGGTGCCGTCCAGATTGTACAGATAGGCATTCTCGGCTGCGGGCTCATAAGAGAGCTTGCTGTCCAGAATGTAGTCGCCCACCTTCAGGTCGGCAGTGGCGTACTTGCCAATGACGTCATCCTTGTCTGTCATAATGCCGGAAGGCAGGTTATAGGTGCCCACCTCCACAGTCTGCACCATCTCAGCAGTGATCTCATCGCCCTCCTTGATATCGGCGGTAACGCGGATGATCTCAGCCTTCTCACTGGCGCTGCGGCTGAACAGGGGCGTTACTCCAAAGCAGATGAGGAGCGCCAGAAGGATACACAGCACACCGACCACGGTGCGGTTACGGAAAATTTTCATACGAGCCTCCTTATAAGAAATATGCGGGGATGAAAGCCACCGCGAAATACGGAACCAGCGGCTGTTTTGCCGATGCGCCCTCCCGCAGTGCTGGAATCACCCGCATGGCAAAGGAAGTGAAAAGGAGCGCAGCAGCCATAAAACACAAGCCTGTAATTACCCGGTCAACTCCCAGAACAAATCCTACGGCGGCGGCTAACCGCCAATCGCCGCCCCCCATCAGGCCGAGACCTGCACAGAGGTAGAATGGGGCCATTGCCAGCAGTGCCCCCAAAAGGGAGGCGGGGCTGATGGTGATCAGCCCCGCCAAAGCGATTGCGATGCAGACGATATCATGGACCTTTCTGGTTCTCAGGTCGTCCACGGCAGCATAAACAAGCCCGCCGCAGAAGACCAGTGCCTGTACCCAGAGCATCAGCCTGCGTAGTTGAACATCTCCTGAATCCGCTGGGTGACGGTGGGCATGACGGTGTCGTTCAGCACAGCATACAGACCGGCCAGCACCAGGGCGCCCAGAACGACGGCGATCAGCACCTTGACAGCGGTATCGATGTAGCCCTCGCCGGCGTTGTTGCTGACAGCACGGCTGTGGAAAGCGGCGATGGAAGACTTGCAGTTGGCGGCGGTAGTCTTGGCGGTGTTGGCGATGTTCTTAAACAGCTTCTTCATAAAATAAATTCCTCCTATAAGTAAATGGATTTTGAATGTTAGTGGATGATTTGATGATGCAGGTTCGGTCTCAGGCTTCCTAATGCGGGAGGGCTGCGACCTCGCCCTGGCAAAGCAAAAGCCGGACGATTGCCCATCGTCCGGCCTACATGGTCATTTCGATACATTCTGTCTGCTCCTGACTTTGGTTGAACTGGATGGGGCGGAAGCCCACCCGGTCGCAGTAATAAAACTCGCTGCCGGAAGCGTCGTACAGCTCCACCACATCGGACAGCGCCATTCGGTATCCCTGGTATCCGGGAGGAGGACTATCCCTGCAGATGGCATAGATCCGCTCCAGATCATTGGTTCCCAGATCGCCATCGAATACCTGCGTGTAGTTTTCTGCGTCCGGTTCTCCGAACTTTTTGACCAGATCCTCATATCCGATGAAACGCATGGTGACATCCACATCTTTTCGGAGCTGCCAGATGCGGCAGCCTTTCTGCGGCTGGCCCAGCTCCTCACCGGGTACCTCACCGGCAGTCAGGCGGTCAAATACGCCCTCCTCCCACTGGGGAGCCAGGTTCATTCTGGCCAGATAACGGGACAGCTCATCGGTCTGGAACATTTCGTCCACAACGGCGGTGCTGTCTTTTACATAGCCCACCATATTGCCATAGAAGATCAGGCGGTTTTGGTTGTCTACTGTGAAACGAATCAGGGTGCATCACCTCCTTCCGGACAGCCGGGTTACATCTGCTGGCTCATGGCCTGCTCAGGAGCGTCGCTTTTCTGCTCCTGCTGCTCCTGGAGCTTCTGCTCGTAAGCGTCGTTGACTGCCTCCACCAGTGCGGTCCGGGCCTCGGCGGTGATGGCGTGGAAGGTGTCGTTGTATTTGGTTTCGCCATTCTTCTTGTAGGACTCCTGGGGCATGGAGATGAAGCGCCCCTTGTCGGACTCAATGACCCGGATGCCGTGGACGGCAAAGGCGCCGCCGATGGTGGCACTGGCATAGGCTTTGGTCTTGAAATCCCCATCCACCAGGCGGTCGATTCGTGCTTCCACCTGAGGCGTGGGGATTTCCTGCTGCTTTTTCTTCGGTGTTGCCATGTGACGGATCTCCTTTCTTTACATGGATGGATGACTCATTTCGGGAGCGGCGGGAGCTTCCTGCCGGAGCTGCTCCAGACGCTCTCTGGCCCAGTCGGGGAGATGTTCCTCCCGGAGAATGCCGATGAAGTCGCTGCGATTCCAGCGTGTCTGCTCTCCATCGCCAAGGCAGGTGGCGTATACCGCTCTGCCTGCGGCAGTGGGTACGCAGCCAAAGCCGCCGGTGGCCAGCCAGAGCTGATTTTCCGGCGCCCAGTAGGACTCCTTCAGCGTGAACGGACTCATGACCAGCACCTTGCCTTCCAGCTCTTGTCCGGTCATATCGTCGCAGTGGGAGCCGTTGAACAGCTTCAGCTCTGCCTGCGCTTCCCGGAAGGCGTTGACGAAGCCGTCCAGCACAGCGGGGTGACTCTCCACCGCAAACTCGTAATTGCGGTCGCTGGGAGGAATGAAGGTGGATGCGGCCCATGTTTTGTTTTGAGGGCTGAATCGTCCATCATACTGCTTTTGCTGAAGTGTGGCGGACAACACCCACCCCACACGCTTGAATCCAAACTTGTCGATGACGCTTCTGGCGCAGTCACGGTCCAGGTGCATCCCGTCAAAATCTCTGCGAATGGCCTCCTCGATGGCCTGCTTGCAAGCAATGTTCTCCAAGTGGCTTGCCCGCCAGAGCGCCACCTCGTTTTGCCGTTTGGCCTCGGAGAAGGAACTGAGGTAGAGGTAGGCGTGATCCTTAGTCATTGGCTTTCTCGCTTTCAAGGATCGCTTTGGTCAACGCCTCGCTCCATGCGGTCTTGCGGTCGTCGGATACCACCAGGACAGCGCCATCCACGCTGATCACACGGAGGTTGTCGTACAGGATATCGGCATCCTCAAAGGCCTCGGCGGGAA